>JBGTLI010000171.1:0-36690 GCA_041744195.1 Wenzhouxiangella sp.
CAGCAGGTGTTGCCGGTGCAGGCGGTGGAGGTGCGGCCGCGGGATTTGTCGCGGACGGTGCAGGTTTCGGCGCCGGTGGAGCCGTTTCGTACCATTCGGCTGGCTTCGCGTACGGAAGGGGTGCTGACCGAGATCCTGGTCGAGGAGGGTGATGTGGTTTCAGCAGGCGAGGTGCTGGCCAGAATTGATGTGCGGGAGCAGCGCGCGGAATTGGCGCGTTCGCGGGCGCGTCTGAATGAGAAGCGGACCAACTTCGAGCGCATGGAACAACTCAAGGAACGCAATTATATCGACGCGGCCTCGTACGAGGCGGCCCGGGCCGAGCTGGAGATCGCGCGCAGCGAGGTCGAGCTGTGGGAGACACGGGTGGACTTCGGCGTTGTCAGCTCCACCATTGATGGCACCATCGTTGCCCGCTATGTTGAACCGGGCGAGGCCATATCGCGTCACGCGCCGCTTTTTTCCATCGCCGATCTGTCCAGCCTGGTCATGCGCATTGGTGTTTCCGAGCTGGACGTTCGGGGCTTGCGTATGGGGGACGCGGTGGTGGTGCAGGTCGATGCGGTCGATCGCAGCAACCCGATTGCTGGCGTCATTCGGCGTATCTTTCCTGCCGCCGAGGCAGACAGTCGTCTGATCACAGTCGAGATCGAGTTGCCGGATGCCGGCCAGATCGGCGTTCGGCCGGGTTTTTTGGCGCGGGCGCGGCTCATGGTTGATCAGCGCGACAACGTGCTGGCGATTCCGGCCGGTTCGGTGGCCGAATCCGAAGGCGAGTTCTTCGTGATGGTGATCAATGGCGACGAGCGCCTGGAGCGGCGGGTGATCGAGCCGGGCATCATGCGCGGTGCCTGGCGCGAGGTCCGGTCCGGGCTTGAGCCCGGCGATCGGGTGGTTTCGGCCAACCCGCTGGAAATGACCGCTGGTGAGCAGGTCCGTATCGTTGAAATGATCGGTCAGGATGCATCGAATGTCTGAGCAGCAGGGCGATCACGGCAAGCGCGACCACAGTAGCCGCAGCCTGGATCCGGCCCGTGGCACTCAGTATTACAGCGGGCTGACTCATGCGGCGATTCGGCGCCCGGTCGGCACGCTGGCGATCGCGTCGGTGGTGCTGGTTCTGGGCTTGTTCTTTGTCGACCGCCTGCCGGTCAATCTGCTGCCGGAAGTGGAGTATCCGCTGGTGCGGATTACCGTCAATTACCCGGGCGTGGCGCCGGAGGTGATGGAAGAGCAGGTGACCCGCGTACTTGAGCGCAACCTCGCCTCCGTCGAGAACCTGAGCCAGATTTCGAGCCGGGCTTCGGAAGGCCGGACCAACGTCAACCTGATCTTTGAGCATGGTGTGGATCTGGATATCGCCATGCAGAATGCCGCCCGGATGCTGGAGCAGGCCCGCCAGCAACTGCCGGCCGATATCGAGCCACCCCGGCTGCGCAAGTGGGATCCTGGCGAGTGGGCAATCTGGCGGGCCGGATTTTCTTCGCCGACGCGCCCCCCGCGTGAAGTGCGCGACTGGGTCGAGCAGCGGCTGGTGCCGCAATTGCAGTCCATTCCCGGCGTGGCGGCGGTGGAAGCGGCGGGTGGCCAGGTGCGCGAGATCGAAGTGGTGCTGGACCAGGACCGGCTGCGCTCCTACGGTTTGACCCTGCGCACCCTGTCGGATCAGCTTGCCTCGGAAAACATCAATGTCGCGGCCGGCAATATCACCTCCCCCCAGTTCGACGTCATGGCGCGTACCGATGGACGATTTGCCTCGCCGGCCGAGATCGAGAACGTCCTGCTGAGTATTCCGAACAGCGACCGGCGTATTCGCCTGAGTGAAGTGGCCGAAGTCCGCGATGGCTTCCGCGAGCAACGGCTATTCGTTCGCCTCGATGGCGTGCCCTCGACCCAGTTGTCGATCTACAAGCTCCCCGACGCCAACGTGGTGCAGGTGGTCGACGCGGTCAACCAGCGCATGGCGCAACTGAATCAGCCGGGCTTCATCCCACCGGACATCAACTGGCAGGCAACCCGTGACGGCGCCTATTTCGTGCGCGGCTCAATCCAGGCCGTCTCGGCAGCAGCCATCATCGGCGCCGTGCTGGCCATGTTGGTGGTGCTGGCTTTCCTGGGCTCGTTGCGCAAGAGCTTCGTGATCGGCCTGTCGATTCCGTTGGCGATCCTGTTTACTTTTGTCTTGCTGGGCATGGGCGGGCTGACCCTGAACGTGATCAGCCTGGGTGGCCTGGCCCTGGGTGTGGGTCTGTTGCTCGACAATGCCATCGTGATGCTGGAAAACATTTCGCGCCACCAGGAAAAACTGGAAAAAAATTCCGAGGACGCGGCCCACGACGGCGCCGACGAGGTGATTTCGGCCATTACTGCAGGCACCCTGACCAACCTGGCCGCGGTCGCTCCGTTTTTGCTGATTACCGGCATTGCCTCCCTGGTGTTCCGCGAATTGATCCTGACCATTTCCTTTGCCGTGGTCGCCTCGCTGGCGGTGGCCCTGACCCTGGTCCCCATGCTGGCGGCCCAGTTCGGCAAGGTACGCTATCGCTCGGGACTGGATCGCAGTCGGGCGTTCAAAGCTTTTGATGGTCTGATTGGCTGGCTGGTGCAGTGCTACCGGGGTGTGCTTGGCTTCGTGCTGAACTGGCGCTGGCCGGTGGTCGCTGCCTCATTGGCGCTGTTCGTGCTCAGCATCATGGGGATGGGCCGGTTGGGGACCGAGTTCCTGCCCCAGCTCGACGATGGCCAGATTGATGTGCGTATCTCGCTGCCGCCGGGAACCACGCCGGAGCAGACTGATCGGGCCGCGCGCATGGTCGAAAATGAATTGATGCTCATGCCCTACGTGGAAAACGTGTTCGGCATCAGCGGCGGCCATTTGCAAGGCGGGGTTATCTCCGAGCGACCCGGTACGGCTCGAATGGATGTGGTGCTGACCAACGAGAGCGAACGCCCGGACATGCCGGCCGGTCTTTGGGTGGCCGAAGCACAAGAGCGCCTGCGCCAGCTCGATATTCCCAATGCCCGCATCTGGGTTCGTCCGCCACGCATACCGGGGCTGAATTTCGGCGCCCAGGGCACCGACATGGATGTGATGATCGTCGGTGAGGATCTGCCCGTGCTGCAAGCGCTGGCGCGTGAAATGGTTGATCGGCTGGAGACCATCGTCGGCCTGGAAGACCTCGAAGTCGCGCGCGAGGATCGCACCCCCTTACTGAGCATCAACGTCGATCGCGAACGCGCCGCGGCCCTGGGCGTCAACGTCGGCGAAGTTGGCCGGGCCATGCGCGAGGCGGTGACAGGCGCGGTGCCGACGCGCTTTGCGACCGGGGTCAACGAATACGATGTGCGCGTGCGCCTGCCGCGCGAGGTGACCGGCGATTCACAGGCTTTGAGTCAGGTGATCGTATCGGCAGCTGGCGGACGGATCATCCAGCTTGGCGATGTGGCCAGTTTCGACCTCGGCGAGGGTCCGGCGCATATTGAAAGAGAGAATCAGGTCCGGGTCCAGCGGATCACCGGCAATTTCAACACTGCTCTGAACGATGCCGGCAGCATCATGACCGAAATCCGCGAACGGATTGCCGAAATGGCGATCCCCGATCAATACGGCATGATCTATGGCGGCCAGTTCGAAACCGCCGAGGAGACTGATCGCGAGATGTTCACAGTCATCCTGCTGGCCTTGTTCCTGGTGTTTGTCGTGCTGGCGGTCCAGTACGAGCGCCTGTCGAACCCGCTGGTCATCATGGCCGCAGCGCCATTGAGCCTGATTGGGGTGGTCGGCATCCTGTGGTTGACCGGTACGCCGCTGTCGGCCCCGGCCTTTCTCGGTGTCATCCTGCTGATTGGCATCGTGGTCAACAACGCCATCCTGCTGGTTGAATACATCGAGCGTGGCCGCCGCATGGGTCTGGACACGCCGGCTGCGGTGGTCGAGGCCGGCAGCATCCGCTTGCGGCCGATTCTGATGACCACGCTGACCACGGTTGCAGGCATGATCCCGCTGGCGATCGGCATGGGCTCTGGCGCCAACCTGATGCAGCCGCTGTCGATCGCGGTTATCGGCGGACTGATGACCGCCATGTTTCTGACCCTGTTCATGATTCCGTGCCTGTATGTCATTGTGCAAAATGGCAGTGACTGGATACTGGAGAAACTGGTGGGCCAACGAGACCGGCGGGGACAGGCCAAGCCGGGACAAGCCAGGGCGAGCGGAAGCTGATTCTTGGCGCCAGTCGGTTATCCTGTCGGCCTGAAGACACTCTGGAGAATCACATGCGCTGGACCGGATTGACGGCTCTATTCCTGCTGCTGGCCTTGCTGCTGGCAGCCACCGCCTTGGCTGATGTCGAAGAACGTTTTGCCCGCCTGGTGGAAGACTTCGAATCCCATGAACTGGCCGCCGACCCGATCAGGGCCGGGCGCAAGGGCGATCTGAAGGCCGCCGCTCGCTGGCCGGACAATTCCTTCGAAGCGGTGCGCTCGCGCCAGCAGGCCATCGCCGGTTTCCTCGAACGGCTGAGAGGTATCCCTGTCGACCAATTGCCCGCATCCGATCAAATCAGTCACGCAGTGATGGATTACCTGCTGTCATTCCGTCACGAGCTCGCATCTTTCGAGCCCTGCGGGTGGGCTTTACCAACGATTCCGGTTTCTTCTCGATGCCACTGCAGGTTGCAACATCGACCCGCCCGGCCAATGTCGCCGAAGCCGAGGCCTGGATTGCCCGCCTCGACGCGTTTCCGGAACTGTTCGCACAACACCGCGCCTGGCTGAGCCGCGGCGTGGAAGCCGGCTTTGTCCAGCCGGCACTGATCGTCTCGCGCGTGGTCGACCAGGTTCGTGGCGTGGCCGAAACGCCGGTCGAGGATCATCCCCTGCTCAGCCCGATGAGTCAGTTGCCTGAAAGACTGCCGGTCGCTGAGCGTGAGCGTCTGCAGGAGAAAGCGACCGAGGTGATGGAGAACAAGGTTTTGCCGGCTTATGGGCAGTTGGTCGAATTTTTTGTGGATCATTACCTGGCCGAGCCGCGCGAGAGCATCGGCGTATCGGAGTTGCCACAGGGCCGCGATTATTACCGCCTGTTAGTGCGCCAGCACACCACCCTGGACACCACACCCGAAGAGGTCCATCAGCAGGGTCTGGACGAGGTCGCACGCATCCGCGCCGAAATGGAGCAGGTGATCGAGGAGACCGGCTTTGAAGGCAGCTTCGGTGAATTTCTCGATTACCTGCGCACGGATCCGTCCTTTTACGCCCAATCCGAGCGTGAGTTGCTGATGCGCGCAGCCTGGATCGCCAAGCGCGCCGACGATGCCATGCCGCGCTATTTTCGCCATCTGCCGCGCCTGCCCTATGGGGTTCGACCGGTACCCGAGGCCATCGCCCCGAATTACACCACCGGCCGTTACTGGGCCGGCGATCTGGACAACGGTGTTGCCGGTGGCTACCTGGTCAATACGTATCGGCTCGACCAGCGACCCTTGTACGAATTGCCCGCGCTGACCCTGCATGAGGCCGTTCCCGGGCATCATCATCAGATCGCGATCGCCCAGGAGCTGGAGGACGTGCCCGAGTTCAGGCGCAACACCTATATCACCGCCTTCGGCGAAGGCTGGGCGCTTTACACCGAGCACCTGGGCGTGGAAATGGATATCTACGAATCCGCCTATGAGCACTTTGGCCGCCTGACCTTCGAGATGTGGCGGGCCTGCCGGCTGGTGGTCGATACCGGCATGCATTTTTACGGCTGGAGTCGCGAACAGGCCGAGGCCTGCCTGCTGGATAACTCGGCTCTGGCCCCGCACAACGTGCGCACGGAGATCGAGCGCTATATCTCGTGGCCGGGCCAGGCCCTGGCCTACAAGCCCGGCGAATTGCTGATCCGCCGGCTGCGGGAGCAGGCGGAAGAGCAGCTCGGTACCGAATTTGACATCCGGGCGTTTCATGATCATTTGCTCAGCGAAGGTGCGATGCCGCTGAATACGCTTGAGCAGAGAATGCTGGCCTGGATTGCCAACCACCAGCAGCAGGAGTAGGCTGGTAACCGAGTTCTGACGCGGGGGAATCAATGAGCCTTATTTCCTGGGATGAGTTCGTCAAGCAGCAACAGGGCGAGTATGAGCTGACCATTGATTCTGCCGATATCAAGCTCGGCGACTTTGTCGTGCGCATCGAGCCTTTTGAGCAGGGGCAGCGTTTCGCCCAATCGGGCCAGCCGGTTGACACCTTCGAGCAAAAGCAATGGTTTCGGACCCACTGCCGACGGGTGACGATCGACCTGCACCGATGTCTCAACCGGCGCCAGCGCCTGAACCAGGCAAGCGACAGCGTTGCGGTCAAGGGAACAACTTTGCCGCCCGTTCCGGACGCCATGGATGGCCTGCGCGGCAGCAGTTTGAACGCCCGCGGCGTCGTGGCAGCCTGGCGGGTTTATCGTGAATTGAGCTTGTGTGCCCAGTCTCTGATCCTGAGCTTCCATCGTCACGGCCAGATCGATATCAATGGCGCGAAACACGCGGTCGACAACCTGCTCGACGCGCTCCCCCGGCATCTGGCGGCGCTGATCTGGTTGACCCACATCAAGGAAAGGAGGCGCTATGCTTACCAGCATGGTCTGAACGTGGCGATCCTGAGCGCCGCCTTTGCCCACGCCCTGAACTGGGACCCATCTGCTGTCAGGGCCGCAGCGCTGGCCGGCTTGCTGCACGACCTTGGCAAAACCCGGCTCAATCTCTCGATAATGAACAAGACCGGTATCCTCACCTCGGCCGAATTCGATCACATCAAGATGCATGCGAGGCTGGGATATGACCTGCTGGTTCAAAACGAGCGGATCCCGGAAGCGGTTACCCTGGCAATATTGCGGCACCACGAGCGGGTCGACGGTAACGGCTACCCCGACCGGCTTGATTTGAATCGGATTCCTTTGCTGGGCCGATTGATCGGCATGGTTGATGCCTACGATGCCATCACCTCCACTCGCCCGCACTGCCCGGCACGCTCGCATCAGCAGGCACTGGGCATTCTCTGGAAGGAGCGTAATGGCCAGTTCGATCAGGTTCTGGTCGAAGCCTGGTCCCGCTTCCTGGGTTGGGCGCCACCGGGCACGTTGATGCGACTGGAAAACGGCGACCTGGCCGTGGCCCTGCATTCGAAAAATGGCAAATCTCAACCGCTGGCCTGCAAACTCCGTGCCGTTGGCTCGGGCTTCAAGTTCGGGCTTGAGCTCGATCTGGCCGACATCCAGAATGCCAGGGCCGAATGCAACATCGGCCCACTGGCCGAGATACTGCCCGACGGTGCGTCAGGCGTCGATTTTCGCGACCTGACGCGGTTGTTGCCCAAGCTGTTGATCAAGACCGGGACTGATCCAGGCGTTGTCCCGACACTGCGGCAACACCGCTCCGGCCTGCTTGGTCTGGTCGGTCGCCGGGAACGGCGTCGCAGGCTGCGGGTGGATGCGCCCCGCGGCATGCACGTGCTGGTCATTGATGACGCTGCTACCGTGCGCGAGATTGTCACGGCCATGCTGATCCAGACTGGTTACCGGGTAACTGTTGCCGCCACGGCAGAAGCCGGGCTGCGCAAAGCCTGCTCCGACCCGCCTGACCTGGTCTTTCTTGATATCGTCCTGCCCGATGCCGGTGGTTTTGGCACATTGCGCCGCCTGCGAGCCAGTCCGCCGACGGCCAATACGCCAGTGGTGATGATCAGCGGCAATGCGCGTGCTGCCGATGATTTCTTCCTGCAACGCGTCGGAGCCGATGACTTCATTCACAAACCTTTTGGCCGGCTGGAGGTCTTCGGTTCCATCGAGCGGCTGATCAGGGCCGGTTCATTGCCGCAACGCCCCGGCCAGGCCGCCACGCCGCCGGATTTGGTGACGCAGTAAGAGCGGTTGGCTGGTTGGCTGGTTGGCTGGTTGGCTGGTTGGCTGGTTGGCTGGTTCCGGTCTTCCGTCTTCCGTCTTCCGCCTTTCACCTTTTCACCTGTAATTCCAAGGGCTCTTGCTGTAGTTCATCGAGTTGTTCGCGTAGTTGCTGGATGACGTTTTCCCAGTGACGGGGGTCTTCGAACCAGGGGAAGGCCATGGGAAAGGCCGGGTCATCCCAGCGTCGGGCCAGCCAGGCTTGGTGGTGGAGCATGCGAAGGCTGCGCAGGGGTTCGATCAGGTGCAGTTCGCGTGGATCGAAATCCTTGAATAATCGATAACCTTCCAGCAGCCAACCCAGTTGCTGCTGGCGTTCGAAGCGGTCGCCCGATATCAGCATCCACAGATCCTGGATCGCCGGGCCGGTCAGGCAGTCGTCGAGGTCGACGAAGTGTGCCTGGTCATCGCGCCACAGGATGTTGCCGGGGTGGCAGTCGCCATGAAGCCGCAGGGTGGAGAACTTGCCGGCCCGCTGCCAGGTGGCTTCTGTGGCTTCGAGCAGGTGATCGGCCAGGCTGCTGAAGGCGCTTTCCAGATGAGCCGGAATCCACTGGCTTTCGAGCAGGTAACGGGCAGAATCGCTGCCCCACTGGCTGATCGACAGGGTCGGGCGATGGTTGAATGAGCCGGCAGCACCAATCGCATGCATCCGTCCCAACACGCGACCAAGTGATTTCAGTGTGGGTTCATGAGCCAACTCCGGGGCGTGACCGCCGCGCCTGGGAAACAGGGCAAAACGAAATCCGGCATGTTCGAACAGCGTTTGATCCTGCAGCACAATCGGCGCGACGACCGAAAGTCCGGCGGCTGCCAGATCCAGACTGAACCTGTGCTCTTCGATGATGGTCTCATTGCTCCAGCGGCCCGGGCGATAGAACTTGGCGATGACCGGTTCAGCCTGCTCCAGGCCAACCTGCCAGACCCGGTTTTCATAGCTGTTCAGCGCCAGCAGGCGTCCGTCTGGAACCAGTCCGCAGACTTCGACGGCGTCGCAAACCAGTTCGGGCGACATGCCGGCAAACGGGCGGGTTGCGTTGGGTTGGGTCATTTTGTCGTATGATCGAGAGCAAGCAAAGCAGACATGGGCATTGGCAATATGGGACATCAGGGCGGATTGTGACATGAACAGAACAAGATTGTTTTCAGCCCTGTCGGGCCAGCTGGTTATGGCAATAATGATGGTGTTGATGCTTGTAGAGGTCACCCTTGCCGACGAACCGACCGAGCGTGAACTGGAGGAGGCGCGTCGCGAAATGATGGAAGCGGCCTGCCGCGATGATCTCGACCGGCCCGAGAGTTGGCTGGATCGCTCCCATTCCTATTTGAGCCAGCGTTTGTGTGAACCTGCGGCGTGGTTCGACGGTTTCTTCGGTGATCCCCGTTCCTTCGAGGAAACGCCGGTAGGCACTTTTGTGCGGGTCCGAAATGCGCTGCAATGGGATGAAACCGAGGGCTTCAGCTATGGCCTGAGGGTTCGAGCCAACGTATCGCTGCCACGCGTGTCCGAGCGCGTGCGGTTACTGGTGACCCGGGATGAGGACGTATCCGGCGATTTTCGTGATGGCCCGACGGCCGACGATTCTGATGACCGGACTCGCCTGGGCCTGCGTTTCATCGCCTCTGAGCGGGCCAGGTCACAGCTTGATTTTGATGGCACGGTCAGAGTCAGCGGGACCGGGCTCAATCCTCGGCTTCGTGGTCGCTACCGTTATGTTCGCGGCCTGAGCGCGAACACACTGGGCCGGGCCACGCAGACGTTGTTCTGGGAGCGCGAGGATGGTTTTGGAACCACCTCCCGCCTGGACTGGGAGTGGTTGCCAGACCGGGACCGACTCGTGCGGCTGACTGGCCAGGGGACTGTCTCGGAAGAGTCCGATGGTGTCGACTGGCGCACATCGGTGACCGCCTTCCGCCAGATTTCGCCACGGACTGCAATTCGTACCGAAGTTGGCGCGTTTGGTTATACCAGCCCAAACTTCGAAGCTGAAGAGCTGTTTGTTGCCTTTCGCTATCGCCAGCAGTTTCTGCGTCGCTGGCTGTTCTATGAACTGCAACCTGAGCGAGCCTGGCCGCTCGATCCTGAGACCGGCAGGCGCCGATCCGATTGGCGCTTCACCTTCACCGTCGAAGTCCAGTTCGAAAACGAGCGATCCCGCCAGGCCCGCCTGCGCGAATACCTCGGAGAGAAAGAGGCGGATCTGGATGTCTGGGACTCCGAGCATCCCATCCCTATTGAAGCCCCCGGCGATCGGGCACTGGATCCGGTGCTGGAGGACGACGAGGAAAACGACAGTTAGCTGGTTAAAAGCGGTTGGCTGGTTAAGGGCAGCTGGTTAGCTGGTGCGTCGGTGGTTGGTGCGTCGGAAGACGGAAGACGGAAGACGGAAGACGGAAGACGGAAGACGGAAGACGGAAGACGGAAGACGGAAAACCCAACCAGCCAACTAGGCAACCAGCCAACCAGCCAACTAGGCAACCGCTTTTAACCAGCCAACCGCCCTTAACCAGCCAACCGCCCTTAACCAGCCAACCGCTATCTCGGCGGATCGATCTGGTTCTGGATTGAGGTGTTGAGACGGAACCAGCCGGCGATGCTGGCGCGGTCGGTTTGGGCGGTGAGGACTTCGTGGGGGATTTGCTCGCTCAGGAATAACACCTGGGTGCCGGCGCGGGGTTCGATGGTGGCCTGGATCCGGTCGCTGTCTTCGGCGTAGATCACGAGCTCGCCGCCGTCGCCGGGTTGCCATTCGGGGTTGAGGTAGGTCACTGTCGAAACGACCCGGTTGGCGGCGCCCTGAAAGCTGTCGAGGTGGCGGCGATAGAAACCGCCTGGCGGGTAGTGGGCGAAGTGGCCTTCGAACTCGAACAGGCCCAGGTACAGCTCCCGATTCAGGGCCAGGCGCAAGTCTTCCATCGCGGAAAGAAATCGTTGTTGCGCAGGCCGGGCGCCTGAAAGCCAGAAAATGCGGTCGCGGCGAATGTCGGCGACGATCTGGAAGTTCGAGTGACGGCCTACGCCGGCCCGATGCAGACGGTCTTCTTCGATCAGTTCATTGAGCTCACCTTGCATCGCGACAATCAGGTCGTCGGGAATGATGTGTTGACCGCACCACCAGCCTTGCTGTCTCAAGGTCTGGCCAAGAGATTGCCGAACCGAATCACAATGGTTGGTTATTGATCCCTGCAATGGCTTCGGAAGCAGGTTTGTTGGTTGTGTGTGTTCGCTGCTGAGCATTCAATTCTGCATCAATTCTGAAAAACCAGGTTGTCAATCGCGCGGGGGCACCACTTCAGCCTACTCCCCGCGCGATTGCTTGTCCATCAGGTATGCGGGTCAGGATTTTGGCTTTGCGACGGTCTGCGTGCGGTGGCGCACAGAATACCGCTTTACGGAACGCTAACGTTTCAACCTTGAAACACATCATTCACTCGGGTGGGCCATGCAGTTCGCCTGCGGTTTTGGTTTTGGTGGGAGACATCTGATGAAGAGTCCTGGTATCCGCTACGTTGCGCCCTTCGTATTGCTTTTTGTTTTCGTAACAGGGTGCGCCAATGGTCCTGCTACCCAGAGTGGCCAGCCAGCCATGGCGTCTGGCAGCATGGCGATCGATGAGTACCTGATTGGTGTTGACGACATCATCGAGGTTGCGGTCTGGCGTCATGAGGACCTGGGTGTGACCGTGCCGGTCCGGGCCGATGGCAAGATCACCATTCCACTGATTGGCGATATCCAGGCCGGCGGCCGGCGCCCCGCAGATGTGGCCGCCGAAGCCGCGGAAGAACTGTCCAGTTTCGTGCGCGACCCTCAGGTCACAATCATTGTCACCGAGCTTCGCAGCCATGAATATCTTTCGCGCGTGCGGGTGACCGGTGCGGTCCGCACCCCGGTATCGCTCCCATATCGACAGGGCATGACCGTGCTTGATGCCGTGCTGGCTGCCGGTGGGCCAAACGAATTCGCCGCAGCCAACCGCAGCGCACTGCATCGCAGCCTGGAAAATGGTGAGAGAGGCGCCTATGCCCTGCCGCTGGGCCGCATGCTTGATCAGGGCGATTTGAGCGCGAACCACGTATTGATGCCAGGCGATGTGATCACCGTTCCGCAGCGCAATTTTTAGTGAGTACTGACCATGAACGAGCTATTGCCCAATCAGAGCGCAAAACCCCTGACCGAGCTGATTCCTGCCAGTGTGCGGGAGGGCCGACGCCACATTTTGCCGCTGACGATCATGTTTGTCGTCGTCGCCATGGTCGGGCTGGGCATGGCCTATACCTGGCCGAAAACGTATCAGGCGTCGACCACAATTCTGGTCACCGAAGACAACATCATCCGCCAACTGATGGAGGGACGCGCAGTTGCCACCAGCGTGGAGGATCGGGCCGCGATCGCGCGCGAAGTGGTATTCAGCCGCCGGGTAATGGACGAAGTGCTGCGAGTTGGTGGCTGGATGGACGACAACCCGAGCCGGGCCGACCGTGACCGACGGGCCAGCTTTCTGGAAGGTCGAACCAAAATCGCCTCGCCCCAGGACAACCTCATCGTGATCACCTACTGGGACTCCAAGCCTGAGCGTGCGCAACGAGTCACCGAGGCCTTTGCCGACCTGTTTATCGCTGAAAGCAAGGAGGCCAAGCGGCGCGAGAGTCGCGAGGCGTACGAATTCATTGCCGAACAGGTGGAGGAATATCACATCAAGTTGGTCACTGCCGAACGCGATCTGAAAACCTTCCGCGACTCCAGTGAGGATGCGCGCCCCGGTTCCGGGGTGGAAGTCAGTATTCGCGTTGCCGAACTTCGTCGCGATATTGAAAACTGGCGGCTTGAGCGGATGGATATGCAGTCGCGCCTGGTCGCGCTGGCGGCGCAGATGAATGAGCTGGATTCGGTCGCCGATGTCGACAGCTACAAGTCGCTTTTGCGCCAGCGCATCGCCCGGGCGCAAGATGAGCTGGACACAGCCATTCTGGACCTCACGCCCAGGCACCCGGACGTTGTTCGTCTGCGCTACCAGATTTCCGATCTGAAGGCCGAATTGGCCCAGTCGGGTGATCGCATCGGGCGGGATGGCGAGCGCCTGTTTGAGCAAAGCCCTCTGCAACTTGAACTGGAAAGCGCCCAGGCCGCCGTCAGGCGTGAGATGGCCGGCATGGATGCCCGAATTGAGGCGGCCGAGGAAATGCTGCAGGCCGAAATCGAGCGTCGTCAACGCGTTTCCGGTTCTGATTTGCAATTGGCCGAACTGACCCGCGACCATGACGTGAATCAGAGGATTTATGAGGACCTGGTCGATCGACTTGAAAATGCGCGCCTGTCCATGCGCATGGACGAAGTGGGTCAGGGGCCGGCCTTCGACATCCACGAACCGGCAACGGTGCCGGCCCACGCCGAGGGACTTCGATTCATCCACGTGGCGGCTGGTGGACTGGTGGCCGCGGCTGCCTTGCCGATGGGCCTGCTTTTTCTTCTGGTTCGGCTGGATCCGCGCGTTCGCTCACCCCAGGCTGTTGAACGGGCGACGAATCTGCCGGTTGTGGCGACGGTGCCCACCTACTGGACGCCGCGCGAGCGCAAACGCCTGTGGTCGAGAATCAGGGTGACAGTGGCGCTGGTTGTGCTGACACTCGTCGCTTATGGCGTGGTCGGGTGGCTCCGGCTGGTGGTGGGCGAATGATTCCGGACCAGAGCGCCAAACGGCGAGCCGGCGGGTCGAACCACGAGCGGAAAAATGACGATCAGGCCTCTATCGGGCCGGGCCGGACCATCGCGCGCATGGATGAAAGCAAGGCGCTTTCCCCGGGGGCTCTTGAGCAGCAGCGTTTGATCCATGCCCGCATGCGGGACTTCCGCCAGATCGACCTGTTTCGTGAACTGCGTACGAACGTGTTGAGTCATGTTTCGTGCCGCAATGCCGTCGTGTTGGTGACTGGTGTCGGCAGGCGTTGTGGTACCAGCTTTCTGGCCCGCAACCTGGCCGCCTCGATTGCCTTTGACGAAGAGCGCACGGCCTTGTTGATGGATTGCAATCTACGCCACTCCAGCGTGGCCGATGATTTCTTTCTGCCGTCTGAAAGCCCCGGTCTGGTTGATCTGTTTGGCAGCGACAACAAAACGGATCTGGGCCGCGTGATTTATCCCAGCGGGGTGCCACGCTTGCGCCTGGTCCCCGCCGGTCGTAGTGAGCGTCGCGGCATGGAGTACTTTGCATCGGTGCGCATGCGCGGGTTGATACAGGAGGCGCGCAGCCGCTATGACGATCGTTGCCTGGTGATTGATGCCTCACCCGCCCTGGGCTCACCCGATGCACGAATTCTTTCCGAATATGCTGATGTGGTCGTCCTTGTGGCCGGGGAAGCCCGCCATCAGGCCGACACCATTGCCCGGGCGGCAGCAGTCTTTCCGCCGGACAGGCTGGCCGGGGTGATTTTCAATCACCTGCCTTGAGACAATCAGAATAAGGAGAGAGTCGATGTATCCGAATCGAATCAGTACCGGACTGTGCTGCTGTTTCCTCTTGCCAACCACTTTCTCATCCGTAATCTCAGTCGTAATCACCAGGACATTCGCAACGACATTCGCCATCGCCATCGCAGGCGCGCTGATTTTGCATAGCACACCCATCTGGGGTCAGACTACACGGGGCGAGGGATATGATCTGCAACTTGAACTCGGCCTTGAGTATCGCGATAACCCGCTGCGAACCAATCCGCGGGGCCCGAGTGATGCATTTCTTGTTCCGCGCGCCACCTTCAACCTGTTTCGGCTCGGGGCTGTCTGGGAGGCGCGTGGCGCGGGCTTCGTTGAATACAACCGCTCGCTGGACAATGTGGTCAGCGATGAATTTCGAGCCAATCTGGCTGCCGTGGTCGACCGTGAAATCATCCCCGGACTGAGGTGGACGTTTCAGAACGTCGCCCGCGTCGAGCAGGTGGATCTTCTGGCGGCCGAGACCGTTGACAACCGTCAGCAAACCAATGTCTTCATCACCGGGCCAAGCTGGCAGATCAGGCCACGATCCGCCTGGGGCGGCGCGGTGGATGCTCGCTTCATCAACAGTCATGCCGAAGAAACCGACGAATTCAACAGCAATCGTCTGGGGCTCTCGGGTGCTGTGGTGCGACGCTTTGATGGCAACCGCCGGGTATCGCTGGGTGCTGAGTTCACCGACGTCCGGTTTTCCGACGATGGCCAAAGCAATTTCGATTACCAGCGCCACGATCTCCTCGCCCGCTATGACTCCACCCAGGCTCGGCTGGAACTGAACCTGACTGGCGGATTGACCCGGATCGAACCGGATCAGGGCGGCAGTCTGACCGAGCCACTGGCCCGCATTCGGGCGATCTGGACGGCGGACGAAAGACGCTCGATTCAGGCGCTGGCTGTTTATGAATTGACCGATAGCGTGCGCCATCTGGCCAGTGAGCTGGACCAGATCGATATGCCTTTTGTCGGCGGCGGGCGCTTGCCGGTTGGCGCCGAACTCTTCCAGCTCAGCAGTGTTGAAGTCGGCTGGCATCAGCGTTCGGACCGCCTGCGTTGGTCAGTCACACCTTACTATCATGACTACGATTTCGCGCGAGTCCAAGGCAGCGATTTTGACGAACTGGGCGTGAACGTCTCGGCTTCTCTCAGGCTGACACGACTCATGTCGTTACGCACTGTCCTGCGCAGTGAGCGGCGCCGATTCAGTGCCCAGGATCGTCGCGACACTGACAGCAGGGCTTCGGTTTTTCTCAATCGTCGCTTTACCCCGCGTTGGTCCGGACGCATTGGCGCCATTCGGCACCAGCGCGACAGCAATGTTGACGGCGCGGACAACCGCGAGAACATGATCATGGCTTACTTGACCTTTCATGCGGGCGGATGAGGGCGGCTATGGTTAGCTATCTGGAATCAAACACAACAGCCGATGAAGCGACCCCGGGCTTCCTGTTTGATCGTGCTCGGGACAAGCGCTTACGCTTACTGATGATTACCGATACGGATCTGCTTTACAGCGGTGGCAGTGAGCGGTTCCTGAACAATCTATTGGACGGCCTTAGCGCCGAGTTTTTTGCAATTGATGTCATTCAGCTTGATCAGGCGCCAAGCTCACCCCGGCGACCGATCCGCGTCAACTGCGCCCATGTCAATCTGGAGTATCGGCCGGTTGGCGCAGTCTACAGCCGTCGCTTCTGGTTGGTTTGGCGCGAACTGAGAAAGCGGGTCAAGCAGGGTGCCTACGATATTGTCCAGTCGCAGCACGAAAAAGCTGATCTGCTCTGCGCACTGTTGCCCGACGGGCCAGACCGACCGCTGCGGGTAAGCAACCGGCGTGATACCGGCTTCCAGAAGAGTCCGTCATTGCGCCGGCTGTTCCGGCTGCTCAATTCTCGCTACGATCAGGTCATCGCGCCGGCCCAGGCGATCCTTGATCAGTTGATCAAATACGAAGGGGTCGATGCCAACAAAACACAGTGCCTGCCCAATGGGGTTGATTGCCAGCGGTTCAGGCCGGTCAAGCCGGCTGCGCGTCTGCCCGGTCGCATAGGATATGGCTTGCCGGTCAATGGTTACCTGTTCGGTTGTGTCGCCAGAATGGTTGCCATCAAGCGACATGTAGACCTGGTGACTGGCTTCGCCATGGCGGCCCGCGACTGGCCTGATGCAAGCCTGATCCTGGTCGGGGACGGACCAATGCGAGAGGCTGTGCAGCAGCAGATTTCAGCGTTGGGAATCGGACGGCAGGTGCGCTTGTTCGAGGAAAATCAGGCCATGGATGAGTTACTGCCGCTGCTGGATGCTTTTGTGCTGACATCAAGCACGGAGGGAATGTCCAATGCCATTCTCGAGGCCATGGCCTGCGGCCTGCCTGCGATTGCCACCGAAGTGGGCGGCAACCCGGAGCTGGTTGAGGACGGGGTCACCGGTTATCTTGTTCCCCCTTGTGCGCCTGATGCCTTGGCCGGTGCGATGTCCAGGCTGCTGGCCCAAAGAGAGCAGGGCCGGGAGATGGGGCGGACGGCACGCGTGCGGGCCGAGGATCGCTTCTCGCTGCCAGCCATGGTTCGCGCCTTTTCCGCCCTGTACCAGTCTCAGGTCAGGTCAAGGTAGCGCGTTTCATGAAGTTCGCGATTACCCACCTGCGCTCCATCAATGGCCTCTACGGGGCCGAACAGGTGTTGCTGGAACTGTGCCGTCAGCAGGTTGAGCGTTATGACAACACCCGGCTGCTGGTACTCGGCGATCCACGCCGGCCAGAACCCCCGTTGCATGCCGAGGCCATGGCGCGACAGTTGCCGGTCGAATTGATGCCTTGCCGGGGTCCGGTTGATCCTCGGTGCATCATCGCCATTCGTCGCGGTCTGCGAGCATCTGAACCCGGGACCCGGGTGATATTGCACTGCCATGACTACAAGTCGATCCTGTACGGCGGCTTAGCTTCCGCCGGCTTGCCGGTGGTACGAATTGCGACATTGCATGGCTGGCTCAACGACAGCCCGAAACTGCGTTTTTATCACTGGCTGGAAGGTCGGATGCTGCACCATTTTCAGCGTGTCTGTGCGGTCTCGCCCGCCATCGCGGATCGCCTGCTTGAAATTGGCCTGAAGCCGGAAGCGATTCGCAGGGTCGACAATGGCATTGATACGAGCCGATTTCAGCCGTTGACGACGGGCGCTGTTACATCAAGGTCGGATTATCTGCAACTGGGAACCGCGGCCCGGTTATCGCCTGAAAAGAACCTTGGCCTGCTGATTGGCGCCATCGCCGAATGCCGAAGCCGGGGTCGCGAAATTCATCTGACGATTGTCGGCGATGGGCCGTTGCGAACCGAACTTGAAATTCTGATCGACCAGCTCGATCTGGGCGACCATGTCAACCTGCCGGGAAACCAGACCGGGCTGGAGAACTGGTACCCTCACCTTGATGCCTTTGTGCTGCCGTCACTGCGGGAAGGCATGCCGCTGTCGGTGCTCGAGGCGCTGGCCTGCGGCTGTCCGGTTGTCGCCTCGGCTGTCGGTGCGATTCCGGAGTTGATCGACGGCATTCCCGGCTGCAGCACCGTGCCGGCTGGCAATCGTGAGGCCCTGGTCGATGCGCTGATGAGTCTTCCGGTCCGGCAACGACCGCTGCAGGCCGCCCGCGATCGGGTGAACGATCTTTACTCCGGTACCCGCATGGCGATTCGCTATACCGGCATCTATCGCGAGGCGGTGTGGGCATGACCGCGGCCGCTGCGCGTACCAGTCCGGTTGCGATCAGGCAAATCGCCCGACCCCAGCATAATTGGCCACTGTATCTGCTGGTGGTCATGATTCCGTTGCAGAACATCTATCTTGAAGAACTGCCCAACTTTGGCGCTGGACTCAATGCCATCAATATTCTTTTTATCGCAGCGTTGTACATGGCGATGCGCTGCGGCAACGGCTTGGTCCGTGGCAGTGGCGTCAATGGCTGGGTGATGGCCTTCATGGGTGTTGCGTTCGTCGCCCTGCTGATCGGCTTGACCACGGTGGAGGATGCCGGCCGACATCCGAACATTCTCAAGGACCAACTGATTGCGATGTCTATCGTCTTTCTGGCGCAGATGAGCGTGAGCAATTGGGCTGAGTTGCGGCGGCTGTACGTTCTGACGTTGCTGCCATTGCCTTATATGTTCTTTGTGCTGCGCGAACAGAACATGGCGATTGACGCAACCACGTACACGCACGATTTGCGCATCAATGCCACGTTCGTTGAGCTGGGAGCGAACGAAATGGCGGCTTTTTTGGTCACCGCCTCTTTGGTGGCCCTGGGCCTGACCTTTTGTGCGCGCGTGAAGTGGCAGTGGCGGGCGCTATTTTCCGTAGCTGCCGCGCTGGCGGCAACCGGCGTGATTCTCAGCTACTCACGCACAGCTTATGTCGCCATCCTGATTGGAACGGCCATTATTATTCTGGTGCCCCGGACGCGCTTTCGATTGGTCGTTCCGGTGTTCCTGATTGCCTTGATCCTGCCGATTCTGTTGCCGCCGGCGGTGGTCGAGCGATTCGAAACCATCACCATCGAGGAAGGCGAGCGCGACCAAAGTACGGAAGACCGGTTCGAATTCTGGAAAACCGCCGTCAACGAGTGGGCCAAGCGTCCAGTACTGGGCATCGGCTATCACACCTTCCACCACCCTGAATTCAACCCGGCGCAAATGGATGTCCATAATTTCTTTTTGCGTGAACTGGTGGAGAAGGGCATGGTCGGCGCGGTGGTGTTGATCGGCCTGCTTTGGAGCCTCGGCCGGTTGCTCTTGCGTGGCTATCGAGAGGCCTCTCCCGGCAGTTGGTACGCCGGGCTGATGCTGGGCCTGCTTGGCGCGTTCGTCGCCTTGTTGATCGGCAATATCTTTGGCGACCGCTTTACCTATTACCCGATGATCGCCCACTTCTGGTTGTATATCGGCCTGGCGTTGCGTGGCCTGCAGTTGCGCCATGGCGAACTGGTCTCAAGGGTGAGGTAATGGCCAGGCTGCTGTTTGTTACCAGTCGAGTGCCATATCCGCCGGTTGAGGGCCACCAGCTTCGTGCCTGGCACTTGTTGCGCGCCGCATCCTCGGCGCACGACGTGACTTTGCTCAGTCTGCGTCGTTCGGAAGACCCGATGACTCCTGCGCCGGAACTGGCTGAACTGCTGTGTGATCTCCACCTGGTTGATCTGCCCAATCTGAAGCATCCGAGTCAGTTGATCATGCTCGGACTGCGTTACCTGGTGACCGGACGTCCACTGCTTGACCTGCGCTACACCCCCCCGGAACTGAGGCGGGCATTCGACCGTCTGGTAGGCCACGCTGACCTGGTTCACCTGGACATTCTGGCGCTGGCTGGCTTGATGGATCACATCCCGTCGACCACCCCGGTAATATTGAACGAGCACAACGTGGAAAGCCGGTTGGCCAAGGCCCGTGTGGATATCGAGCAAGGCAGGGCAGGGCGATGGCTGCGACGCCTGCAAGCGCGTGGACTTGAAGAATTTGAGCAAAAAGCCTGCAATCGTGCCAGCCGTGTGCTGACCTGTTCGGGCGACGATCAACAAAGGCTGGCGGAGCTCTCGCCCAAGGCCAAGTTGACGGTGATCCCGAACGGCGTCGATCTGGAGCGATTTCAGCCCGGCGATCCTGCAACGGAGCGAGCCGGTTCATTGGTCTTTGTCGGGCAAATGGGCTGGTTTCCCAATCGCGATGGCATTGAATTTTTCCTGCGCGACATCCTTACCCGCATGGCGCCACGATCCGAATTGCTATTCCAGGTGATCGGGCGCCACGGCAAGGTCAAGGCGCCAGTCGAGTGGGCCGACAGGGTCAGGTTTCTGGGGTTTGTCGACGACCCTCGGCCGCTGATTCAAAACTCGGCAGTGTATATCGTGCCGTTGAGAGCCGGCAGCGGGACCCGCCTGAAACTTCTCGAAGCGATGGCGCTGGGCAAGGCCATCGTCAGTACCCGCGTGGGCGCCGAGGGCATCGGACTGATCGATGATCAAAGCGCCTGCCTGGCAGATACCCCGCAGGAATTCGCGCACAAGGTCGATCAGTTGCTCGATGATCCCCACCTTCGCCAGCGCCTGGGGCAGGCTGCCCGCAAGCTGGCCGAACGCGATTATGGCTGGCAGGCAATAGGTGAGCGCTTGCTGGCGACCTATGAGGAGGTTTTGCGGCGCGGCGCGCCTGGCCCCCGTTCAACTGACCGGGTCAGACCAGGTCGACAAAACAAAAGGCCCCTGCTTGAGCAGGGGCCTTGTATGGACTCACGAAGCCTCAGGCGTGACTAGTGGTCCTGACGACCCGGGCTGTTCCGGTTTTCCTGCTGTTCTCTCTGACGACTCTGCTTGCGGTCTTGCTCACCGTTCTGATCGTCGGGCTTGCCATGCCGGGCGTGATCCAGATCTTCCTCGTGCTGGCCTGGGTTCTGGCCTTGGCCGCCCTGCTGCCCGCGGTCCTGATTCTTTTGCTGATCTTGTTGCTTTCTCATAATGGTTCTCCAGATAGGTTGGATTCGGTGCTTGGTGGGTTCGCCTTTTGCGATCACCCGCCATGGAAACAGAGTAGTTATCGCCTCGGTCCTGGTCCGTACGTTGGGTCACACTGCCTTTCAGGGGCGCGCGCGTCGTCAGTCGCGTCCATGAGGCCCTTATCGCTCATCGAAAACGCGTCTGACGCACACCTCTTCAGTACAGAAGGCCACTTTCAGGTGGTTCGTACGCCGTTGCACCGGGACGGCCCAGGCGGTAATAGAGTTGGCCAATCAGTTCATGCAGCGCGGTTTCGCTCTTTTGCAGGGATGAGGACTGCGGCAGCATCGCTCGCCATCCGCGGGCATGAATGTAGTGACTGTTCAAGGGCCACGGACAAACATCCAGCCCGGTTTGGCGAAATGACCGGATGGAGCGCGGCAGGTGCAAGGCGCTGGTGGCCAGGCCGATACGTTCAATCCCGTCAGGCAAAAGATGGCTGACGGCCCGGGCACTGTCGCTGGTCGTGGATGCCGTGGTTTCAAGGTGGACCCTGTCTGGCAAGCTGTCGAGCTGCGTCATGAAGGCGCGGATCACTTCGGCATCAGCAGGTTGGAAATGGTCGCCGCCGGCGATGATCAGGGGCAGTTGGCCAGGGGGATCACTGCGGGTATAGGCAAGAATCCGGCTCATCGACTCCGGTGACAGGGCGTCGAAGTCATTGACTGATTGTGCCGGCCGCTGAAGGCCACCTGACAACAGGACCATGGTCTGGATGTCGTCGCAAGCGGGATGATTCAGCGCAGGCGAGACCTGTTGCTCGATGGCCAGGACCAGCCGGTTGGCGCCGTACGGCGTCATCAGCCCTAGCGCTGGCACCCCCGCGAGCAATGCCATGATGGCCAGTATGCGGTAGCCTCGGGCCAGGGCGAATGCCAGCATGAAAAGCGCCAACAGGCTCCAGGTCAGGGGAGAGTAAAGCAGATTCATGAGCTGGCCCTGGCGGCCATGAACCGTCTCAGCCCGGCTCTCAGGTTCCGGTTCCAGCCCGCCATGACCAGCGCCGGCGCCAACACGACCGACGAACCCACGACCAACCTTGACCACGACGTTTCGGCGCCGAGGTAATCGATGCCCATCAACAGCGCCAGCATCGTCGGCCCATATAATGCCGCCAGAGCAAAGCGCGAAAGCGGCGGCACGTAACGCAGCTCGACCGGACACTGCTGGAGCTGAATCAGTGCGAGGAAGGCATAGCTGATGATGGTCGCCGCGACCGCGCCCATCACACCCCAGGCCAGGATCAGCGGTACGTTCAGGGCCAGGTTCAGGACTGTGGCAATCAGGGTCAGCACCAGTACCCGTACCGCCCGTCGCTGAAGCAGCAGACCGTACTGGGCAATGTAGAACAGCGAGTACCAGACCAGGGTCATGGACACGGCCACAAACACTGGCGCGGAGGCCGCCTTGTCGGTGCTGGCCAGGACGATGAGCAAGTCCTGACCGGCGCACAACAGCAGCGCGCTGACCAGGCCCACGGCCAGCACCCAGACATCCAGCATCGTGCGCTTGAGACGAACGACGGCTTTGGCACCCTCTTCCTTGAATAGCCGCAAGGCCGTGGGCAGGAATGCTTCGTTCAGCGTCTTGCCCATGACCGCGGCGACCGCCATCGCGAGGCCATAGCCGATGGTGTAAATGCCGACCTCGGTAAAGTCACCGGTCAGCATGCGCAACAGGATCCGATCAGCAAAGCCGAACGTCAGTTGCGTCAACTCGGTAAACATCATCGGCACCCCGAAGGCCAGACCAGCCATCACTGGTGCGCGAGTGGGCCTGATGACTCTTCCCCGGCACCAGCGCAGGAACCAGACACTTAACCAGGTGGCCACGAGCACCAGGACGACAAGACGAGCGCTGAACACACCAAGCGCACTGCGCTCGATCAGGGCGATGGTGAACAGCACCAGCACCAGTTCGCTCCAGCGCCATATCGACTTCAGCCAGATGGAGATATCCGACCGCTCCAGTGCATACATCACAGCTTCGACAAAACTGCACCAGATCAGCAAAGGCGCGGTGATGACCAGGACCCAAAGGATCGGCTGTTCATCGGTTGGCATGTGCGGCAGCAAGGCCAACATCGTCAGTGCACAAGCCAACCACAGCAGCAGCGACAGACCAAACGGCAGCAACAAGTGATCGGTGCGAAAGCGGCGCAGGGCAATTCGACCGCCATCGTGCGGATAGAAGCGCAGAATGGCGTGCTGCGTGCCCAGTTTGAGCAGACCAGTCACGACCAGCAACCAGGCTTCGTAGTAACCGAGGATGCCGAACTGATGGTTGTCGAGCAGACGGGCCATGAAGGGAAACGAAACAAAGCCCGCGGCAATGATGATGATATTGCCGCCGAGGTAGCGCAGGTAGTGGACCAGGATGCCCGAGCGGCTGCGTTCGGTCAGGCTCATTGATTCATTCCTGCGTTTGATGCCGCACAGACCCGACCCCGTCTTTTGCGTGATCCTTGGTAAGCAGGATTGTCCTGGGTGGGAGCAAGCAGTGCGTGATTGATATCGTTAACGAACATTCATTCATGTCTCCGGGACAAGCAGATGCTTCCTTGCGGACAGGCCGCGTGACGAACCCCGACGATGATGTTGCTGGTCCAGACCACGTCTTCCCGACGACTGCCAGAATAAAACAGGCAGCTTTTTTCCTCGGCATTGAGCAAAGAAGTGCTGCCGAGCATGAGATTGTTGGTCAGTCGAAGACGCGAATCGCGGTCGCCCTCGCCGCTGCTGACCAGGCAGTTGCCCTGGCCGCTGATGGTGTTGTTGGCCAATTCGGTGTGCGAGCCACCTTTCAGTCCGACGTAAACGGCGTCTCCGGCGGCGCGACAGTGGTCGCCATCAAGCATGTTGGCGTGGCCGGAAAAGGCGCCGCAGTTGCCGATGATGGTCGAGTCGGAAATCCGGGTGCTGCGCGATGCCTTGACCTGATTGCCGGCATTGCCGTGCACCAGGCTGCGTGCGATGGTGACGCGGCCATCGTTGTTCAGGTACAACAGGTCGATGCCGTCGGATGTGTTGTGGTGTACCTGGCTGTCTTCAAAAATCCAGTGGCCGGCGGTCTCGCCGGTGCCGAGGCCGTCGCCGTAGCCGCCGCCGCCCTGGGCCCAGCAACCGAAGACCTCGCCCCCTGGCCAGCTTTCGCCACAGCCGTTCCAGGCAATCTCAACTTCGCGAAAGAGCAGGGTGCCGCTGTTGGCGCTGTCCGGCCCGATATTGCCATCCCAGCCAGCCCAGCCATTGGCGCGCAGAACAACGCGCTCAAGCGTCCAGTCGCGAAGGCGGCCGGCGAAGATGCCGCGATTGGCCATGCCGTGGATTTTGATGTCACGCAGCGTGACGTTGCTCGAGTCGCGCGCGGATATGCCGGTCGGCGCCCAATCGCCCCAGGGCGGCTGATTGCGTTCGCAGGCCGCGACTTCACCGGGACACTTGCCGTTATGGCAATGGGCTTCAATGCAGTTGCCCCGGTCGGTAATTTCCAGGCAGGCCAGTTCGACATTCGAGCTGCCCTCCATATTGATCACCATCCACGAGCGCTCGGTTCCCCACAGTTGCGGCGCTGCGGTACATCCTGTCTGGTCGCTGGCGCCCAGGATTCGAGTCGGATGATCCGGCGACGGACCACTGGGGATCGCAGCGAGGTGGCATTCCCAACTCCAGTCCTGGTGACAGCGCTCGGCGCCGGGCGCGCCCAGGCCCATTTGATAGCTGCCGGGGCCGATGTGCAGTGTGTCGCCACCCTGGATTCGCGCCTTGCCGCCCGGCGGCAAGGCAAAAAACGGGTGCTTCCAGGCGCAGTCTTGTTGATTTGCGTTGCTGTCGTACGGTCGATTGGCAAGACCGTTGCATTCCTTGGCGTCCCCGCCATCGACTCGAACGTAGTAGGTGCTGGCGCTGGCCAGATCCCAGCCCAGCAGGCCAAGCAGGCCGAAAATCGTGACCAGCCTGCCCAAATAGTCGAAAATGCTCATTCAGTACCACTCCTTGTCGAGCGCATGGGTCAGGCCCCTGCCGGGCGTCTGTGTCAGGCAGGCGAGTTAGGCCTTGAACATATTCTGCAAGTCTTGCACAACGCCAAAGCCGACTTGGTGCGCCAGCGCACGCAAGCCGAATGGCCGTCATGTCCGTGATGCCCAGCGTCGACCAGGTTAATCTGATCGAATCGCGCGCAGCATTCGATTGCATCAGGGATGAGTGGAATGAACTGGTCAGTCGCACCACCGATCAGTTCTTCTGCCGCCACGAGTTTTTGTCGACCTGGCTGGATCACTTTGCTGCCGACAGCCGGCTTTTCACTCTGATCCTGCGTGATCCCCGTGGTCGTTTGACTGCAGCCCTGCCAATGTTGCGCACCTGGTCGTCGCTGCGTGGCCTTCCCATCAGGCAGCTCCGCAGCGCCGCCAATATGCATTCAGGCCGCTACGATTTGATCGCTGACGATCCGGCCCGGGCTGGCCCGGTGATGTTTCGCCACATGGCCGAGAGCCGCGGCTGGGACGCGCTGGTCTTGACCGACGTGCCAAGGGGCGGTCGGGCCGACTGGCTGCTGGAGGCCGCTTCGAAATCAGGCTATCCCACTGGCAGATGGATCGCAACGCACTCGCCGTACATCAGATTGCCGGATTCATGGAGCGAGATGACTGGTCGCCTGTCGCGCCGCTTCAGGGCCAACCTGCGACGGCGTTCCCGGGGACTGGAAAGTCGTGGACGGGTCGTGTTCAGGCGTGTTGAAGATGCACCAGAACTGGTCGCGGCCGGCATGCAACTTGAGCTGGCGGGCTGGAAGGGTCGTGCCGGCACGGCCATGGCCCAGGACAAGACGACGATGAACTTCTATATCGCGCTGGCCCGTCAATTGGCCAGGCATCACTGCCTGGTTTTCTGGACATTGCATCTGGATGACCAATTGCTGGCCTTTCAGTATGGCGTTGAGCACCAGGGTTGTTATGCCCTGCTCAAACCGGTTTATAACGAAGATTTTTCCTCTTACAGCCCCGGCCAGCTATTGATGGCTGAAGTGCTTCGCGATGCCATTGGGCGAGGCTTGACGTGCTTTGACTTTCTCGGTGACAACATGCCCTGGAAACAGGATTGGCATCCTCGGCTGCAAGCCCAGGAATGGCTATTTGTCTTCCGCAACAATCTCTATGGTCGCCTGCTGCATGCCGCGAAGTTCCGCGTCAGGCGCCCAGTTCCTCATTCAGAGAGGCTTTCGTGACTCGATATCAACTTGTAACCGAAACACCTACCCTTTATCCGACCATGCTGATCAGACTTGGCCGAAAAATCCATTGGCCGCCGTTCGATGGTGGCCGGGTCCATTGGCATTTCTTTGCTCGCAATGCCATTTATCACGCCTGTATAAGAATGGATCTGGCAGGTGGCGAAGTGCTGATGCCGTCCTACCACCACGGCGTGGAAGTGGACGCCATCATGGCCGCTGGCGCCCAACCGATGTTTTATCGGGTTGATGAGCGCTGGCAGGTCGATCTCGATGACCTTGGGCATCGCATCGGCCCGAAGACGAAAGCCTTGTACCTGACCCATTTCGCCGGCTTTCCCGGCCCGGCTGCCGCGATGCGCCAGATGGCCAACGATCATGGCCTGTTGCTGATTGAAGACTGCGCTCTGTCGCTGCTTTCGGCCGATGGCGACCGGCCGCTGGGCAGCGATGGCGACGTCAGCATCTTTTGCCTGTACAAGACCCTGCCGGTGCCCAATGGCGGGGCGGCGCTTTTCAATCGTCCGAGCGATGGTCAGGAGCCGAGCTGTCGGCGCCCCGCGACCACCACGGTTTTCAGCCTGGCTGCATCATCGTTGCTGCAGAACATGGAAATGCGCAGTGGTCGCATCGGCAGCCTTGCGCGTTCGGCAATCAGGGCTTTGGGCCATCGTGCGGTCCGTGCAGGCCAGGTTCATCGTGTCCCGGTGGGGACGATGCGCTTCAACCCGGCTCATGCCGATCTCGGAATTTCACCGTTGTCCCTGGCGATCGCCAGGCGCCAGAATGCCGCTGGCATTATTGCCGCGCGGCGGCGCAACTACATGATTGCGCACAGGCGACTTGAAGCCCTGGCGCCGCCCTTGTTCGACGGGTTGCCACCCGGCACCTGTCCATTGTTCTTCCCGCTGTGGGTCGACGACAAGGCGAGCGTCATGGCCGGCCTGCGGGCCCGGGGTATCCAGGCGGTGGATTTTTGGGGCCAGCACCATCCGGCCTGCGATTCGGCCGAGTTCCCGGACACCTTGCTTGCCCGTCGCCATGTTCTTGAGATCCCCTGTCATCAGGATCTGTCTGAAGCGACCATGAAGTGGGTGGCCGACCAGGCCGCCACTGCATTGGCCGAACGCCAACCCGATATCGACCGCCGGGTGATTGCCAATGCTTGAGCGAGTTGCAGATTCCGGTCTTCAGGTCAGCATCATCAACCAGGAAGACGAACTGGCGAGTCTGGCGCCGGTCTGGCGAGCATTGCACCATGCCGATTCAGCCGATGTATTTAATTCATGGGAATGGCTGGCGCCATGGTGGCGTCACCTCGGCCAGTCTCAGCAATTGTTCGTGCTGCTGGCATCAGACCACAACGGCACGGCCCGCGGCCTGATGCCGCTGGGACTGGCAACCGTTCGCTTGGGATTGCAGCGGGTACGCCGACTCGGGTTTCTTGGCGATGCCCAGGTCGGCAGCGATTATCTTGACCTGATCGCCCAGCCTGGATGGCGAGATGCGGTGATCAAGGCCTTCGGCGCGACCCTGGTCCGGCATGCCAGCGATTGGGATATCATCGAACTGCTGGACATGGATGAGAATTCATCGACGGCTGTCGAGCTGCTTGAAGCCATGGGTCCCCAGTACGCCAGCCAGGTGGAAACCCGCCTGCTGTGCCCCGGCCAGACTCTGGACCCGAATGAACCATTCGAATCCTTTCTTCGTCGGACCAGCAGGTACGAAAATTACGGACGGCGGCGGCGGTGGCTGGAACGGCAGCCGGGCTTTCAAATTGACGTTTGTCGCAACCTCGAAGATCTGGAGCGTCCGCTGGAAGCCTTTTTTCGGCTTCATGCCAGGCGCTGGGCCGAGGACGGCGGGTCTGCGGGAATCTCCGAGTCGGCTCATGTCGAATTTCACCGCGAGGCCGCCGCCAACCTGGCCGCCAGCGGAAAGCTGTGGCTGTTTACCCTGTGGCTTGAGGATAAGGCGCTGGCCAGTGTCTATGGGATCGTCCACGACAAGACCTTTTACTACTACCAGGCTGGCATGGATCCGGCCTGGCGTTCGCGCAGCGTTGGAATGGTGTTGATTGGCGAGACTTTTGCCGAAGCGATCCGGTCGGGAATGGAACGATATGATTTCCTGCGCGGGGAGGAAAGCTACAAGGCCGACTGGGTCAGCGGCAACCGCCAGCTTGTTGGATGGCGATTGTTTCCGCGCTCAGGACGAGGTGCGCGGGCGGCGGGCCTGGATCGCCGAATACGATATGGCAAGCGCCTCGCCCGGCGTGGCCTGAACTCCTTTTTCAGGAAATGACGGGCTGCAGGACTGTGCGCGCAAAAAAATGCGCCGGCCGAAAATCTCGACCGGCGCAGACCGGCGTTGGTCTACCCACCTCGAAGGCCTTTGTGGCCTTCAGGCTGGGCGGCAATTCATGCCGGTCCCCCTCTGAAAGCAGGGTGAAGCTGCCGAATGACAGTGTGACCCGGGTGGGCATTGGTCTCTTGATCGTGACCTCACTGTATGAACCATGGCGCCCAGGAAAACGCATCACCGAAGACCTGATCGTTAACCAGGACACCGTACTCGATGGCCCCAATATCGGGTCCCCCGCCCGCGCCGCGCGGCAGACGCCAAAAGTCGACCGGGGGGGCGAAGCTTGAGTTGGCGCGAGCGATCAGCGCGCTGCCGGAAGTGGGCTCGGCATTGAAGCTCCCCAGGCGCTCATCCGCGATGCCAGGTGATCCGCCGCACAGGCTGTTGCCAGGGCAGGCGTTGTTGCGCACACCGCGTATGAAATTGCGATCCCAGACGATCTGTTCGCTGCCGCCGGAGTAATACAGGCAACTCTGCTTGCTGGTGTCGAAAAAGTAAGGTTTGCCGAGGATCAGGTTATTGACCATGCGCAGGCGTGAGGCACTGCTCCCCCCCCCGCCGCTGATCACGCAGTTGCCTTCGCCGACAATGGTGTTGTTGATCAGATCGGTCTGCGAGGAATTGCTCAGGCCGACAAAAACCGCATCACCCTGTGCCCGGCATTGATCGCCGGCAAGCATGTTGGGATGGTTCCGGAAGTACGAGCAGTTGCCGACCACGACCGAATTTTCAATGGTTGCGGCCCGGGAGACCTTGATCTGATTTCCGGCGTTGTTTTTGACCAGCGTTCGCCGGATGGTAGCCCTGGCGCTGTCGTTCATATAGAGCAGGTCGATGCCGTCGGAGGTGTTGTGATGCACCGCGCTGTCTTCGAAAATCCAGTGCCCGCCGGTTCGCGCCGTGCCAAGGCCGTCGCCCCAGCCGCCGCCGATCTGGCCCCAGCAGCCGAAGATTTCGCCACCCGGCCAGCGTTCACCGCAACCGTTCCAGGCGATTTCCGATTCGCGAAAAATAATCGTGCCGCTGTTGGAGCTGGTTGTATCGCCGATATTGCCGCTCCAGCCGGCCCAGCCGTTGGCATTGATCTTCACTCGCAACATGGTCCAGTTCGATATGCGACCGGCGTGAACGCCCTGGTTGGCCATTCCGTGAATGTTCAGGTCGCGCAACTGGACGCTGGTTGAATCGCGTGCCGAGAGGCCGGTTGAGGCCCAATTGCCGAGAGGCGGTGAGCTTCGCTTGCAGGCGGCAACTTCGCCACCGCATTGACCACTATTGCAGTGCAGTAAGACACAACTGCCCCGGTCGGTAATTTCCAGGCAGGCCATCTCGACATTGGAGCTGCCACGCATGTTGATGACCATGCTGGCGCCCTCGGCTCCCCACAGCTCAGGTGGCTGGGTGCATCCCTGGGCGTGTCCGGCGCCCAGGATACGGGTGGGCTGACTGGACGATGGGCCACTTGGAATTGGGGGCATATGGCAGCTGCCGGAGCCGTTGGCGGTGCAATTGCCGGTATTGGGCGCGCCATAGCCCATCCGGTAGTTGCCTGGGCCAATGTGGAGCGTATCGCCACCCTGAATGCGAGGCGAGCTGCCCGGCGGCAAGGCCACGAACGGGTGTCTCCAGGCACAGGCCTGGTTGGTGCCGCTGCCCGGATAGGGGCTATTGGAACGGCCCGTGCACTGGCTGGCATTGCCGCCGTCGGAACGAACGTAATAAGTGGCTGCCGTTGCTGCCGGTATGCCCATGACAAAAAGCAGGCACAAAAGTATCCCTCGACCCAAAAAGAGCCTTCCAACTGGTGGTTTCATTGATCGATTTCCTCGTTGTTCTGTTTTTATCAGTTCTGTTTTTATCGTTCTGTTTCTTCGGCCCTGAGACAGGCTTCGATTCGCTATTTTCTGGTGTACCGAGTGCATGTCGCCAGGAAGGTGACGAGTGAAAGTATGTCAGTGGATTTGTACAAAAAGCATTCGCCGGGCGTTGGCCCGATGTTGAATGGGGAGGGGATGATCACGCCCGAACTTTGTAACAGTGAGCAAGCGCCCAGTGTTCGGGAGCGAACATTAAAAAAGCGGGGTTTCTGGCACTATTTCCCGGTGCGATCGAGGGGGCAGTGGTCAGGAGCCGGGACGCGTTCCGGGCCTGGTTGTAAGGTAACCCGGCGAACAGCCTCCCGGCTCCTGGCCACTGCCCCCTCGATTGTCATGTCTTGCTTTAGATGTGGATACGGCTGCCCGGACGCCTGGACAGACAGTGAAATCCGCCCAGTTTCCATTCAAACCGTTCCATGGAATCACCCATGCCGATGGCTATGCGAGGTAGCGCGCACAAGTAGTTGCGGTGAAACTCGTGGAAGTGTCCGGTTCTGGTGGTGACGGCCGAGGTAAAACCCAGTTCCCGGGCGACGCGAAACTCGCGCTCTCCGGCGTGCTGGTCGCCCCCAAAGGGGTAGGCCAGATGCTCGATGGGTCGGCTCAGCCAGCGCTCCAGCAGCTCGCGGGAGCGGTTGATCTCATGGCGCATGCGAATGTCGGGCAGGCGCCCGAGAACCGGATGATGATGCGTATGGGCTCCGATCGTGATGAGCGGGTCGGACGCCAGTTCAAGCAGCTGCTGGCGATTCAGCACCTGTTCGGCATAATTGAAAGGGCTACTTGCCGTCTGCTGGCGCAGCATGTCCATGAACTCATCCTGCTCGGCAGGCTGCATGGTTTTGAGTTGCCGATTCAGCTCGTTGAAGGCGCGCTGCCTGGCATCGGCGTTGTCAAGCCTGATGTGGCGTACACGGTGGCCCTGGCGGATCCGCAGTTCCTGGCTGTTGGCGATCAGGTGCTCAAGTTCAGCCCACCATAGGCTGGCCGTGTTTTCGATGATTCCTGTGGTGACATAAACCGTTGCCGGTACCTGGTGGGTGCGCAGAATGGGAAGGGCGAGGGTGAGGTTGTCGAGATACCCATCATCGAAAGTCACCACCACTGATTTCGATGGCAAACGTCCGGTACGCAATAGCTCAACTGCTTCGGGCAGCGCCAGGCAATTGCAGTGCTGGGACAGAAAGCGCATCTGGGCATCAAAAGCGCTGACGTCGACCCGGAGTTCCCGGTTGGGATCGAAGCGCACACCCGCTTCTGGATAGTCACTTTCATCGGGGCAGATCCGGTGATACATCAAACAGCACCCCAGGCCGGCCACAATGCTTCCGACGGGACGAGCCAGGCGTGAGCGCGCGATAGCGCCGCGCCAAACGTCACCGAAGCCGGCCGCAGCACCAGGATGATGTGACCGCGAGGTCCCGTCAGAGAACCGATCAATCAGGCTTTTGGTCAGCGAGTTCACTGTGCGGCCGGCCTTGCAAGACGAGCCAGTAGCTCCGGCAGGTAGCTGCGCAGCAGGCTGCGCGCCGCAGCATTCGACCAACGAACCTTCAATGACCGACGCAGCGCGTCCCGCGCCTGGCCGATTCGGCCATCTTCCAGTAGCCGGTAGCCATAACCGAACAGATATTCGGCCATATGCACATTGATCCGGCGACTGTTGGCGCGGGCGAAACCGGGATGGCAATCAAGAAAGTGCTCAAGGGTTTCCAGATCAATGCGGGCGTCCAGGGCATAATCCTGCCGGCTCAGGCTATCGGGACGAACGGTACGACGAAGCAACGGCTCCGATACGCAGCCGGCATGATAGAGGCGGAGAATACGCAGAAACAATTCGTTGTCTTCGCCAACTTTCAGCTTCTCGTCGAAGTTGCCGATTTCGTCCAGGACGGAACGAGGCACAATCACGCTCGAGGTGATCAGAAAGAAATCGCAGATGAATTCGAGCAGGATGTCACCCTCGTCAACACGGGACTGGCGAGACCAGCCCTTTAATTCCGCGCCCTGGGTGTCGACAAAAACGCATCCACAATGGACCAGGCCCAATGAAGGGTTGGCCTGAAGTACCGTGATTTGCGCGGCAATTTTTTCCGGCAACCACTCATCGTCGCAATCCAGGAATGCGATCACCTCGCCATTGCAGACCGAAAGCCCCAGGTTTCTGGCCGCGGCCACACCCCGGTTCGGTTGTACCAGAAGTTGCAGGCCGGGCAAGCGATCGGTGAAACCGGCAGCCAGCTGTGCCGAACCATCTGTAGAGCCATCATCGACGACAATGACCTCAAGGCGGCTCAATGGATAAGTTTGCAGGCAGACCGACTCAAGCGCCCGCCCAAGGTGCGCGGCACCATTGAAAACGGGAATAATGACGCTGACCAACGGAACCTCAAAGTGTGTGTTGCTATCCTGGTTGTTTTTCATTTCATCCTCCCAATTCCGGTCTTGCGGAGTAAGTGCGTGTGTGTTTGGGCGCAGATGCCCAGGGCGGCAGCTCGCTGATCTTCCTGCGCTCCCAGGCCAGTGCTGAACCGATGATCAGGTCCAGATTGTCCCGGGTTGGCGTCCAGCCCAGCCGCCTGCGGATCAATTGGCTGTCGGCCACGATCGTCGCCATGTCGCCGGCACGGCGCGGTGCATCGCGCACGACCAGATCGTTGCCTTCGAGCGCTTCAAGGGTTTCGATGACCTGGCGGACGCTGTAACCATGTCCGTAACCGCAATTTGCAGTCAGCGAGTCGTTGCCGGCCCGTAGATAGTCCAGTGCATCGACATGAGCCGCAGCCAGGTCTTCGACGTGAATGTAGTCGCGGACACACGTGCCATCGGCTGTTGGGTAGTCGGTGCCGAAAACTTCAAGTTCCCGGCGCAGGCCGACAGCATGCTGACAGGCCACCTTGATGAGATGGGTGGCCTCGGGGGTATCCTGACCGATGCGACCGGCCGAATCGCAGCCGGCCACATTGAAGTAGCGCAGGATGACGTGTCGCATGTTCGAAACCGCGCCAAGATCACGCAGCATCCATTCGGTCACGAGCTTCGATCGACCATAGGGGTTGATCGGCGCCGGTGGCGTCGACTCGTCGGCCCGGCCACCGGGTGGGTCGCCGTAGACCGCCGCGGTCGATGAGAAGATGAAATGTTTCACGCCAGCCTGGTGGCAGGCGGCGATGAGTGTGCGTGCACGCGCTGTATTGCTGTCGTAATAGTCCAGCGGGCGGGCTACAGACTCCGGAACCACGATGCGGGCCGCGAAGTGCAGCACGGTTTCAAAGGTGTATTCTCGGAAGAGCCTTTTGAGCAGTTGCTCGTTGCCGACGTCGCCAACCACCAGGCGGCCGTGTAATACCGCTTTCGAGTGGCCGGTACTCAGGTTGTCAAGAATGACGATCCGCTCGCCGCGTTCGCCCAACTGGGCAACCACGTGCGAGCCGATATAGCCGGCCCCACCGGTTACAAGCAATGCGGGCTTGCGCTTCATGTCGACGTGCTCCGGCGGCTGAGCAAACGGCCCGGTGCTGTTGGCACCGCTGCGCAGGCATGGAGCAGGGCGCGAATCAGGCGGCGTTGAATAACGCGTGAGGCGGGGTCGAGTCGTAATGCCTGCCATTGCTGCCAGAGCGCTTTCGCGCAATGCCCGCCATCAAGGAAACCCAGGCCGATATCGCTTTCCACCATGGCCTCCATGCCGGCGACCAGTTCCCGCCCGCGCACCGAACTGGCCAGCTTGGCGATCAATTGACGCCGGGCCTTGTCCATGCGCTCATGTTGCGCGCTCATGCTGGTCGGGTGCACACGGTAGCGGGCGGCGACATGGTCAAGATAGGCGATGCGGAACCGGGCCGCTATTCGCAACCACAGGTCCCGGTCTTCACAGCCCAAGCCGGTGAAGTCAGTGTCAAATGGCCCAACGGTATTGATGGCTTCACGACTGAATACCGCCGTAGGACATGAAACATGCTCATGGCGCAGGGCAATCGCTTCAAACGCATCATGGTGGTGGTGCCATTGCCTGGTCCGCACCAGAATCGTGCGGCCCCTCTGGTCCATCTGCTCTATATTGGCATGGACCAGACCCAGATCCGGGTCACGTTCGAAGGCGCGCACGGCGCGGGCGATATGATGCGGAAACCAGGTGTCGTCAGCGTCCAGCAGCGCGAAGTAATCACCGCGCGCACAACCCAGCGCGACGTTGCGCGCAGCGGGCAGGCCGGCGTTGGCCTGATCGATCACACGTATACGGCCGTTGGATCGACCGGCCCGCTCTTGTGCGATGGCCAGGCTGTCGTCGGTAGAGCCATCATTGACAACGATGATCTCCAGCGCGTCATAGGTCTGGGCCAGCGCGCTATCCAATGCCTCGCCCAACCAGGGCGCACCGTTATAGACGGGTGTGATGGCCGAGACGATGGGACGCCGGCTCGTGTGGGTGGGCGCCATGCTCATCGGCCGCCGCGCCGGAACAGCACGACTTCAACAGTTTGCAGAAGAATCTGCAGGTCGAACAGAAGGCTTTGTTTCTTGACGTAGTACAAGTCATAGCGCAGCTTCTCCACAGCATCTGCAACCGAGGCGCCGTAGGGATAGCGCAACTGCGCCCATCCGGTCACGCCAGGGCTGAGGCTGTGACGAAGCTCGTAATAGGGAATCTGTTGTTTCAGATCCGAAACAATCTGCGGACGCTCCGGTCGCGGGCCAACCATGCTCATTTCGCCACGCAGCACGTTAAAAAGTTGCGGAAGTTCATCCAGGCGCAACTTGCGGATGATCCGGCCGATCCGGGTTACCCGATCATCGTCGGCCGAGGCCCAGCGCGCGATCCCGTCGCGTTCTGCGTCATTGCGCATGCTCCGAAATTTGACCAGGGTGAATTCCGAGCCGCCCTCGCCAACGCGGGTCTGCCAATACAGCGCCGGGCCGCGATCTTCCAGCCGGATCGCCATGGCGACCAATAGCATCAATGGCCATGTCAGGGTAAGAATGAGAGTCGCGGCAAGCAGGTCGAATACCCGCTTGTTGAACCGTCTCAGCACCGACCGATCAAATTTTCCGGTGAACACGAACCAGGACGGTCGCAGACCCTCTAGCAGCACCCGGCCCATCTCACGCTCGTAAAACGTATCCAGCCTCAGTACATTGATTCCGGCCAGACGACAGGCCATCAAACTGTCCATCGACAGGCCGCCACGCAAATCATCGGACGCGACAACGATGTCATCGATCCGATGGTTGAAGGCCAGGTTGACCAGCGGTACATTCAGGGGAATGCGGCGCGCCGGATCCAACCCGGTCTGACCGCTTCCTGGAGGCTGCGTCGCGACGTAGCCGACAATTTTTGCGGAGCGGAGGTTGTCCTCCAGTCGATCATTGATGAGCAAGGCGTCAGCCTTGCGGCCGGGTTCAAGAAACAGAGCACGGCGTCGCAGGCGCCGGCCATGGGTCAGGCTCGAAAACAGCAGACGAGAGGCCACCAGCAACATAAAAGCGAAGCCGAGTGACAGCGTGAAAACGCCACGTCCAACTTCCACTGCCGGCATCATGAAATACAGCGCCATCAGCGCCAAAGCGCCTCCGACCATGGCCAGCACCAGGCGAGTCAATGTGCCTATGACCACGCCACTTACCTCACGACCGTGCCGTTGATACATCCCCAGCGCAATCATGCAGATCCATACCACTGAGGCAAAGGCGGCGCTCCGTACAGGCAATACTTCCAGTGCAGCATGCAGCGCTTCAGGGTCACCGTAAAACCGAACCTGGGCGGCCAGCCAGGGAGCAAGCAACAGCAGACAGAGCTCAGTCGCGGCCAGTACAGCGAACCAGCGCATGCTTTGCTCACGAAAAAGACGTTCAAGCAATCCACTGCGCATTTGCAACTGATTGGCCAATACCAGATTACCGGATGCAAAGGTAGGCGCCGAGCTGCTGTCCGACCGCAGTCCGGCCGAAACGTCAGTGTCAAAGGTCTTGAGCATTCTGCCGATTCCATTAGTTCGTTCAAGGCGAGGACGCTATTTTCACGGTGAAGTCTGCGGACATCTGTGCGCTTGCGAACTCACCATCGGTATGGTTGGCATATGTGATGCAGCGCACAGAGCCAAAGTTGTTTGACGCCTACTCTTTGTAGTCCGCGCAATCGGAACAGACCATTCATCTGCGCTTGCGAATGCATCATCCGGTGTACTCGCAATGCCTTACCAGACGAGATAATTCATGGGGCTTATCGGTGGATCATTGGGTTACGGTATTCTTAGAGTCATCGCTAAGGA
>JBGTLI010000172.1:0-20718 GCA_041744195.1 Wenzhouxiangella sp.
CGATTCGATCTGCCACCTTGTACTTTTCGATGGCGGCGATGGTGTCGCCTCCGCCTGCGAGCGTGAACCCGTCACAGGCCGCAACGGCATGGGCAATCGCCTGGGTGCCGGAATGGAAGGCTTCGAATTCGAATACGCCCAGTGGCCCGTTCCACAACACGGTGCCGGCCTGGCGCACGATAGCGGCCAGCTTGCCGGCACTTTCCGGGCCGATATCGAGAATCATTTCATTGGCGTGGATTCGGCTGACATCACGCAGCGAGGCATGGGCTTCCTGGTGGAAGCGCTCGGCGGTGAGTACATCGGTTGGGAGGGGAATGGTTGCGCCCTTGGCCTCGGCCTGGGCCAGCAGCTTTTTTGCCGTATCGACCAGTTCGGGTTCGTGCAGGGAGGTGCCGATGCGGTATCCGGCCGCGGCCAGGAAGGTATTGGCGATGCCGCCGCCGACGATCAACTGGTCGACCTTTTCGATCAGTGCTTCAAGAACCTTGAGCTTGCTGGATACTTTGGCGCCGCCGACAATGGCCACCAACGGACGGGCCGGGTTGGCCAGGGCCTTGTCCAGGGCCGCGATTTCGGCGGCCAGCAGCGGGCCGGCACAGGCCAAACCGGCCTTGCGGATCACGCCTTCGGTGGAAGCCTGGGCGCGGTGGGCGGTAGCAAAGGCATCCATGACGAAGACATCGCACAAGGCCGCCATCTTGCTGGCCAGCGCCTCGTCGTTGGACTTTTCGCCGACAAGAAAACGTACATTTTCCAGTAACACCAACTCGCCGGGGCTAATCTCGACGCCGTCGAGCCAGTCGGTGGCCAAACGAACGGACATGCCCAGTAGTTCACCCAGCACGTCGGCAACCGGCGCCAGCGAGAACTCATCATCCGGCTTGCCTTCCTCAGGTCGACCCAGGTGCGACATCACCATCACCGCAGCCCCTGCATCCAGTGCCTGACGGAAAGTCGGAATTGAAGCTCGAATCCGGGCATCGCTGGTCACCCGGCCCTGGCGTACCGGCACGTTCAAATCAGAACGGATCAGAACCCGTTTGCCCTTCAAATCAACCTGGTCGAACGTTTTCATGGCTCGTTTCCCAAACAAAGCTATTCGATTTTCACCACACAAGAAAAACTCACCACAGAGGCACGGAGGCACAGAGAAAAATCGAGACGACTTTTTGATTCCATGATCTATTTCCTCTGTGCACTCTGTGCCTCTGTGGTTAATGCTTTTCCATCTTCCGTCTTTTCGAATCTCAGGCCTTTGCCAGAACGAGTGCGGTATCCAGCATCCGGTTGGAAAAGCCCCACTCATTGTCATACCAGCTCAACACCTTGACCAGGCGGCCACCGGCGACCTTGGTCAGGCTGGCATCGAAAATCGAGGAGCGCGGATCGTGGTTGAAATCGATCGAGACCAGGGGCTCATCGTTGTAACCCAGAATGCCCTTGAGGTCGCCTTCGCTGGCCGCCTTGACCGTCCGGTTGACTTCCTCGACGCTGGTATCTCGACTGGCTATAAAGCTAAGGTCGACCACCGAGACGTTGATCGTCGGCACGCGCATGGCAAAACCATCGAGCTTGCCCACCATTTCCGGCAACACCAGGCCCACGGCCGAGGCGGCCCCGGTCTTGGTCGGAATCTGGCTCATGGTGGCCGAACGCGCACGTCGCAGATCCGAGTGGAACACATCGGTCAACACCTGATCGTTGGTGTAGGCGTGAATGGTGGTCATCAGGCCCGATTCCAGGCCGATGGTGTCATTGAGCGGCTTGACCAGTGGCGCCAGGCAGTTGGTGGTGCATGAGGCGTTTGAGACCACGTGATCATCAGCCGTAATAACATCGTGATTGACGCCATAGACCACGGTCGGCAGATCCTTGCCGGCCGGGGCGGAAATCAGGACCTTGCGGGCGCCAGCCTTGAGATGGGCCGAGGCCTTCTCCTTGCTGGCAAAAAATCCTGTGCACTCCATCACCACGTCCACACCAAGATCCCCCCAAGGCAACTTGGACGGATCACGTTCTGCCAGAACCCGGATGCGGTCGCCGTTGATGACGATGTCGTCACCGTCGACCGAGACATCGGCGTTGAACTTGCCGTGGGCGGTGTCGTAACGCGTCAGGTGCGCGTTAGTCGCGGTATCGCCGAGGTCATTCAGTGCAACGATCTGAATCTCGCTGTTACGGTTAGCTTCATACAGTGCGCGCAGGATGTTGCGGCCGATACGGCCATAACCATTGATGGCGACCTTGATAGGCATGGATTGCTCTCCAGAAAATGAGTGGAATTGGACACATCGTTAATTGTACTGCGATGCAACACTCAGAACCACCGGGAAAGGCGGTTGGCTGGTTGGCTGGTTGGCTGGTTGGCTGGTTGGGAGAAAGGGGAAAGGGAAAGGGAAAGGGGAAAAGGACCGGGACCCCGGGGCGGATCCCGGGTCCCAGGTTGTTAGCCGAGCATTTCTTTTACCTTCGCGACTGCTGCCTCGGGGGTGAAGCCGTATTCGCGGAACAGTTGGTCGGCCGGGGCCGAGGCGCCGAAGTGGTCGATGCCGATGACTTGACCGGCATCGCCGACCAAATGGCGCCAGTAGAGAGAAACACCGGCTTCGATGGCCAGGCGTGCCGTTACAGCACTCGGCAGAACGGTGGCGCGGTAGGCGGCGTCCTGGGCTGAGAACAGGTCCGGGTTGGGCATGGAGACCACGCGAACCCTGATGCCGTCGGCGGCCAGGGTTTCGGCGGCCGAGACGGCCAGTCCGACTTCGGAGCCGGATGCCATGATGATGGCCTGCGGCTCACCACCTTCAGCCTCGCGCAGCACGTAGCCGCCGCGCGAAATGTCTTCCAGCTGCTGCTGGTTTCGTGGCTGGTGAGGCAGACCCTGGCGGGTCAAAACCAGCGCGGTCGGTGCCGTTCGACGCTTGAGGGCGATCGCCCAGGCGGCCAGGGTTTCCGGCTTGTCGGCCGGGCGCCAGACCTGGAGATTGGGTATCAGGCGCAACGAGGCCACGTGCTCGATGGGCTGATGAGTCGGGCCGTCTTCACCCAGTCCGATCGAGTCATGGGTGTAGACGTGGACCGTTCCGGTGGGAATCAAGGCGGACATGCGAACCGCGTTGCGCGCGTAGTCGGAAAACACCAGGAAGGTACCGCCGTAGGCAATGAAGCCGCCGTGCAGGTCCAGCCCGTTGATGATCGCCGTCATGCCGAATTCGCGCACGCCGTAATAGATATAGTTGCCGTTGGCCGCGTCGGTAGTGATGTCGATGCTGCCTGTCCAATTGGTGTTGTTGGACCCGGTCAGGTCGGCCGAACCGCCGAGCAATTCGGGCAGATGCGGGGCCAGCGCCTCAATGCACATGCCGGAGGCCTTGCGGGTGGCGACCTTGCCATCATCGGCCTGCATCTGTGCCAGGGCATCGGCCAGAATGTCATCGAAATCTGTCGGCAATTCGCCTTTCATGCGTCGCTCGTACTCGGCGGCCCGGTCGGGGTTCGCGCTTCGATATTCCTGCCAAAGGGCCTGCCATTGCTGTTCACACTTGGCACCGCGATCACGGGCATCCCAACCGGCCCGGACATCGTCGGGAATCTCAAACGGCAAGTGATTCCAGCCCAGCACCTTGCGGGCCGCGGCGATTTCCTCATCCCCCAGCGGCGCCCCGTGGGTGTCGGCGGTGCCCTGCTTGTTGGGCGCGCCCCAGCCAATCGTGGTCTTGCAGCAGATCAGCGTGGGCTTGTCAGCATTGGCCCGCGCTTCCTCGATCGCGGCGTTGACGGCGTCGGCGTCATGGCCGTCAACGTTAGCCACCACGTGCCAGCCATAGGCGCGGAAGCGGCCCGGTGTGTCTTCAGTGAACCAGCCCGAGACCTCGCCATCAATGGAAATGCCATTGTCGTCGTAAAACACGACCAGCTTGCCCAGGCCCCAGGTGCCGGCGGCCGAGCAGACCTCGTGCGAGATCCCTTCCATCAGGCAGCCGTCACCGGCAAAGACCCAGGTGTGATGATCCACGAGCTTGTGCTGGTCTGTATTGAAACGCGCCGCCAGCAGTTTTTCCGCCAATGCCATACCGACCGCATTGGCCAGGCCCTGGCCCAGCGGGCCGGTGGTGGTCTCGATACCCGGCGCTTCGCCAAACTCGGGGTGACCGGCGGTCGGTGAATGCAACTGGCGGAAATTTCTCAAGTCTTCCAGGGAAACCCCATAGCCGCTCAGGTGAAGCACCGAGTACAGCAACATCGATCCGTGTCCGTTGGACACCACGAAGCGATCGCGGTCCCACCAGTCCGGGGTGGTCGGGTTGTGCTTCAGGTGGTCGTTATAGAGCACTTCAGCGATATCGGCCATGCCCATGGGCATGCCCGGATGGCCGGAGTTGGCCTTTTGCACCGCGTCCATGGAAAGGGCGCGTATGGCATTGGCGAGGCGGCGGCGATTGGTATTTGACGGCGTCATTATGGGCGGTCCGGGAGAGATGGCTGGGAAACCCGGCATTGTGCCGTCTGGCCGGCTTCGAGGCAAGGCGCGGCTACAGATTTGGGTCTGGAACAAAATTCCCGGCCCTTTCTCCGCGCCTCGGCGTCTCTGCGCGAGATTGCTTTAAAAAATGGACTCGCGCAGAGACGCGGAGGCGCTGAGGAAGATTAAAGAATTTGAGCGTTAAGGCTTCAGGCCTGCCGATGCCGGCGTTACGGGGATCGAGGATCCTTTTCTGAACACGGGCAATTGGCCGGCCTTGACCTTGGCCCAGTATTTGTCGAGTTCGCGCCGGACCGTAGGCAGCAGGAAATAGATGCCGAGCAGGTTGGGGAAGGCCATGGCCAGGATCATCGCGTCGGAAAAACCGATCACTGCACCGAGCTGCACGCTGGCGCCAAGGACGACGAAAAGCAGGAACAGGATCTTGTACGAATACTCCACCTGCCTGGATTCGCCGAACAGGAAGGTCCAACACTTGAGGCCGTAATAGGACCAGGCCAGCATGGTCGAGTACGCGAACAGCAGCACGGCGACGGCCAGAACATAGGGGAACCAGCCGATGACGCTGGCAAACGCCTCCGATGTCAGCTCGACGCCGCTCATGCTGCCGCCGGCCACATAGGCACCGGAGATGATGATGACCAGGGCGGTGATGGTGCATACGATCACGGTATCGATGAAGGGCTCGTAAAGCGCCACCAGCCCTTCGCTGACCGGCTCGCTGGTCTGGACCGCCGAATGGGCAATCGCGGCCGAACCGATCCCGGCCTCGCTGGAAAATGCCGCGCGCTGGAAGCCGATGGCGAGCACGCCAAGAGCGCCGCCGGCAACGGAATTGATCCCCAGGGCGGAGGAAAACATCAGGGCGAACGCGGCCGGAACCTGATCGATATGCACGGCGATGATCACCAGCCCGGCGGTAATGTAGATAGTGGCCATCAGCGGGACGATTTTCGAGGTCACCCGGGCAATCGAGCGAATGCCGCCGATAATCACGAGGCCGACAAGAAACGCCAGGATCAGCCCGAACAGCCAGCCCCGGCCGAAAAACCAGGACTCGGTGCCGCCGGTGACACCCACCACCTGCTGAAAACTCTGATTGGACTGGAACATGTTGGCGCCACCGAACGAGCCGCCGATGCAGAAGATCGCAAACACCACGGCACAGACCTTGCCCAGCCGTGCCAGGGCCGGCCCACGGTCGGACAGGCCGCGGCTCAGGTACCACATCGGCCCACCCGACACGCTGCCATCGGCGTTGATCTGCCGGTACTTGACGCCCAGCGTGCACTCGACGAATTTCGACGACATGCCCAGGAACCCGGCCAGCATCATCCAGACCACAGCACCGGGGCCACCGACCGACACGGCGATCGCCACCCCGGCGATATTACCGAGCCCGACCGTGCCGGACAAGGCCGTGGCCAGTGCCTGGAAATGGGTCACTTCGCCAGCAGCGCGCGGATCGTTGAAATCGCCACGCACCAGCCGGAAACCGTGTGCCAGGCCACGCAGGTTGATGAACCGGAAGTAGAAGGTGAACACCAGCGCGGCAATCACTAGCCACAGGACAACAAAGGGCATTTGCGCTTCGCTGCCGGGAATGGGCAGCGGGAACAGGATAAAGCTCTCGACCAAACTGGTCAGTGGATCGATGACCTGATCGATGCGCTCGTCAATACTACGGGGGGTCGACGATTGTGCTTCCTCGATCGGGCCGCTCATGGCACGACCATGATCGGGCACGGCGCAATCTGGATCAGGGCCGAAGCGGTGCCGCCCAGCATGCGGGTCTTGAGCGGTGTGTCGCCGCTGGTTCCGACCACGATGACGGTCGCCTCGAATTCGCTCGCTAGTTGAACCAGGGTTTTGGCCGGATGACCGTGGCGAGCCACGATCTCGCAGTCAATCCCGGCTTCTTCCAGGCGCTCTTTCTCTGGAAGGAGGATCAATTGTGTCGCACGGGCCAATTCTTCTTCCCGCCGCCGGTGGCGCAAGGCGTTTTCCTCCGGGGTTGAAAATGTGAAGGGTGACCACGGTATGACGTAACTGATGACCAATCGGGCACTCGTAAGCGCGGCCTGTCGGACAGCCACTTCCAACGCCCGGGTGCCACATTCGCTGCCGTCAAGCCCGACCAGGTAGACCTCGCTCATGCATTTCACTAATATCTGGAATGGCCAGACAAGCTAATTCAATTCCCCTCGATTTTGCAAATCGGCGGCAAAAAAGTGGCCGCCATCGCAACTGGAGCGCCCGCCCGGAAAAAGTCTTAACTTTCGTCCGTTTAGGGCCAGATTACGCTTATTTTCGCGTGCAAACGACGAATCCCTCTGTTAAACTCGTACCGTACGAGGGGTAAACTTTTTGTTAGTTCGGGGCTCGAAGTACCATGTTTCCGAAAGACGAGCGACTGTAAAAGCATCATGTTGGCACTACGGATCACCTCTCTGGCCCTCACTATTGCATTGGCTTCAGCCGCTGCCGTGGCCCAATCTGCGGACGATCTGACCTTGTGGCGCTCGGATCAACCCGTACAATCGCCACCCTCCCTGCTTCTCAGTGACCGAGACGCCACCGGGCTTCCGGGGCTGAGACCCAGATTGAACATGCGCATTCCATTAAGTCAGGGCAATGCGCCGGGTGACAGCGCCCTGGAACCAAGCGCATTTTCATGGTCGCTTGAGGCCTGGCAGCTCAATACGGCCAGCCTGGCTCACATCCAGTGCAGCCAGCACACCCTTACCATCGACACGTTTGTCGCCGAGGACTGTCGATTCGTTGACGAACCGACCCCGCAGAACGCCGTCAACCTGGTTCAGATTCGCGGCGAGTGGATGGCGGCCCCCGGACTCAGCTTCGGCATGGGCGCTTTCCACAGCCAGCAGACCGCCCCGCGCAACAGCCTCATGGGTGCAGGTCCGCGGTCGTGGCAACAACCCTTGTCTGCGCTGAACCCGTTTGGCACGGACAGCGTCGGTGACGGCCTGGACCTCAACGTCAGTTTCGGCCTCAGCAGCGAAAGGGTGGGCGATTTCCTCGTGGGTCTGCAGGTCGCTCGTTATCGGCAGCGGATGAGCATGACCGAACTGGGCCTGGTGAGCGACCCAATGACCGATTTTGGCGCCCACCACTACGCCAACAGCGCACAGCTTTCGCTCGGCTGGCGCAGGGGCAGTTTCGGCGGCGACCTGCTGGGCCAGCACCGGGATACACCGATCTGGATGGCTGGCGGCATTGGTAGCGCGCCGTTGAACTCATTCGATCTAGAATTTTCCTGGCGCCCACGCAATGCATCTCTGAGCGTGGGCATCAGCAATGTGCTCGACAGCGGGCCCAGGCTCGACGAACCCGAGCCCGGCATGGAAGATCCTCTGGAGAACGTCTTTGGCCGGATCCCTTACGTCCGCTACAAACACGACCTGTAACCGGTTAGACTTCCAGGCAGGCTTTCACCCCGGCGCCCCCGCTTTCCTTATGGATCAAGATTTTTGTATGAGAGTTGTTACATTCGGCTTCGCCCTTCTTTTGTCGATGAGCCTCAACGCCGCGACCGGCTTTTCTTCAATTGAAGAGCGCATGACTGGCCAGGAATTCCGGGAATCCGGGCTTCACAAGCTTTCCGATGAGGAATTGGCCGCACTGAATCGGTGGATCCGGCAACGATCACTGGCCGAGGGTGAGGCAGGATCGAGTCAGGCCGTTGGTGAACCCGCCGCAGATCGTCGCGGGCTGCGCAGCGCCCGCAAGACAGACAGTGGCCCGATTCGAAGCAACATCGTGGGCAGCTTCGACGGCTGGAGCGGGAACAACATCTTCACGCTGGAAAACGGCATGGTGTGGCAACAGGCAGAAAATCGGACCTTCGCCAGCCGGCCCATGGAGAACCCGGCTGTTGAAATCACACAAGGTCTTCTCGGCAATTGGTACTTGAGCGTTGAGGGTTACAACTCCCGCATAAAGGTCAACAGAATCAAGTAAGTCAATGGCCCACGTATGGGCCATTGACTTGTACAGCCTTCCATTCTACGGTCAAGGTCGATTACGCTTCAGCCGCAACCACAGCAGCCAGAACCGGGCGCCAACATACAGTATCGCGCCGATCATGATCATCGCGACTCCCCCCGCTGGCGGTGGCAGGACCCAACCCGTTTGACCGTGAAACCACCACCACATCGCCCCCACCACCAACAGCGTTAGTGCCAGGTAGGAGAGATTCGCGGCGCGGTAGACCGTTGCTTTCCAACGCCGAACCTTCAGGCGGTGCTGCTCATCAGGGGTCATCTCAGCCAGCGGCGTATCACAGTGCGGGCACACGGGCGCCAGTGAGGAAATGCGTCGGACGCAGTAGGGACAACGAATAATAGCCATGGCGGTAAAGGTTACCCCAAGCGGCCAGGCTGTGTTGCCTGGTTATGCAAAATATTCGCCTTTGTCGCCTGATCAGGTTCCTTCACGGTCAGGGAAAAACAGCAGCGTCACCTCAAGCCCGCCCTCCGGGCGATTGGCAAATTCAATCCGCCATCCATACAAGTCGCAAAGCCGCTTGACGATCGACAACCCCAGACCTGAGCCTTTGCTGCCACTGGTTTGACGGCCGCGGAAATGACGGTCGAACACCCGGGGCAGTTCATCGTTGGCGATGCCTGGCCCGGTATCGAGGATGCGCACCGAGCCGCGCAATGTCCGCACCTTGACTTCACCTTCATTGGTGTAACGAATGGCATTGCCAATCAGATTCCCGAGCGTGACTGCGACAACGGACTCCGGCGCAATCACACTCACCGTGTCGATGGGCTCGAACACCAGCGCCAGTTTGCGTTCGCCAACCAGCGGTCGGTAATTGTCGATGACCTGCGCGGCCACGCGCCCTACGTCCTGCACTGGCAGTTCGCCGTCAACTGCGCGCTCGGCGCGCACAAGGTGCAACAAGGCCGTGGTGATATCCGCCGACTGCCGGGCCGCCCTGGCAATCCGGAGCAGGCGCTCCCGATTTCTATCCGTCACATCAGGCTGCGACAGCATCAGCTCCGTCGCGCCGGATATCACGGCCAGCGGTGTCCTGAGTTCGTGTGAGACATCGGCATTGAATGCCTTGTCACGCTCCACCAGTTCCTGCAATCGGATCGCATAGTCATCCAGGGCGGCCGCAAGCTGGCCGACCTCATCGTCAGGAAAGTGGTGCTCAAGACGCCCATGGGCGGTCGTCTCATCCATCGCCTCCAACCGACGCGCAAGCGCGGTAACCGGCGCCATGACCCGGCCGGCCGACCAGATTCCCAGAGCGAGCGAGAGCAGGGAGAAGAACAACACGGTGGCAATCAGGCCGACAACCAGCCTGCGCGACAATTCGCGATTTTCCGAAATATCATAGGTGAGAAAAACCCAGAAATCGTCTTCCTTGGCAATCGCCGCCTTGAAATAACCCTGATCGGTGCGAACTTCATGCACGCCTGATGGCAAGCCGCGAAATGGCGATGGCACGATGTCGGCGCGTCCAGGCCGGGTGACGTAGCCTTGAATACGACTGTAGAACGGCTCGACCAGCGTGGGGTCCTGGCGCAGATCAGTAATGTACTGTTCGACCTCATCAGCCAGGGTGCGGGCGATCAATGCGTCTTCCAGCCAGCTCTGGAGGGCCAGGGCGGCGACGGCGAACAGTATGCTAAGAAGCGTACCGAACAGCAGAAACGACAGGATGAGTCGACTTCTAAGGCGCCGTCGAAACTTCATCCGGCCCCACGAGGCAATATCCAATCCCATGACGGGTATTGATCAACGGCACACCGAACGGCTTGTCGATCACGGCACGCAAAGTGTGAATGTGCACCCGGAGGCTGTCGCTGTCGGGCAGCTCTTCACCCCAGACATGATGCTCGAGCTCGCGGCGAGTGACCACGGCTGGCGAGGAACTCATCAGCTTTTCCAGCAGCTTCAGGCCAATGGGGTTCAGATCAATGCGCTTGCCGGCGCGTCGGACGGTGAGGGTTTCCAGATTGAACTCCAGATCGGCAACCTGCAATTCGCGTGGCTTGATCCGCTGGCCGCGCCGGGCCAATACCGCAAGCCGGGCATCAACTTCCTTCAGCTCGAACGGCTTGACCAGGTAGTCGTCGGCGCCTGACTCGAAGCCCGCCAGCTTGTCGTCAAGCTGGTCACGGGCGGTCAGCATCAGTACCGGCGTTTCCTTGCGAACCTCTTCCCGCAGCTTGCGGCACACGTCCAGACCGTCCATGCCTGGCAGCGCAAGATCTAGAACGATGGCATCAAATTCGTTGACAATCGCCAGATGCAGGCCGGTCACGCCATCATAGGCGTAGTCGACCTCGTGGTCGCGGTCGGAAAGGAAATCACCGAGATTGGCCGCGATGTCGCGGTTGTCCTCGATTATGAGTATGCGCATGGCGCTTCAGCTCGGTTTGCCTGATAGGAAACGACCCAGGCGGGAAACCCGCCTGGGTCCACATTGCCCCGTAACCGTTGGTGCTGTCACAAACTTCGACATCATTCGGCACCAACAGCTGCAAATGTTAAATGAAGCCCGGTTAACGGAAGGTTAAACCCGTTTTTCATAACCCATTCAACGATCATCCACCAGGTTCAAGTCCTGCATCGAGCCGCTCAGGGACTCCGAATCGGCACCCTCGCTGAGTTTGACTGCCAGGCGCACATCGTTGGCCGAATCGGCATGGCGCAGCGCCTCTTCATAGGCAATCACGCCATCCTGGTAAAGCGCCAGCAGGCTCTGATCGAAGGTCACCATGCCATGATGGGTCGAATCTTTCATGATTGACTTGATTTCGGCGATCTTGCCCTTGCGGATCTTTTCCTGGACCAACGGCGTATTGATCAGGATCTCCAGCGCGACGTGGCGTCGGCTGCCATCCACGGCCGGCACCAGCTGCTGGGCGATCACGGCCTTGAGGTTGAACGACAGGTCCAGCAGAATCTGCGAATGGCGATCCTCCGGAAAAAAATGGAGGATCCGGTCCATCGCCTGGTTGGCGTTGTTGGCATGCAGCGTCGTCAGACAAAGGTGACCTGTCTCGGCGAACGTGATGGCATGTTCCATGGATTCGCGAGTGCGGACCTCACCAATCAAGATCACGTCCGGCGCCTGGCGCAAGGTGTTTTTCAGCGCGATATCGAATGAATCGGTATCGATACCGACTTCTCTCTGGGTCACCAGGCTCTTGCGGTGCTTGTGCACATACTCGATCGGATCCTCGATGCTGATGATATGCCCCGAGGAGTTGCAGTTGCGGTGCCCGACCATGGCTGCCAGGGTGGTGGACTTGCCGGTACCTGTCGCGCCGACCAGGAAGATGATGCCGCGCTTGGTCATCGCCAGATCGGACAGGGTCGCGGGAAGATCCAGCTCTTCGAAGCTCGGGATCTTTGTTTCAATCCGGCGACATACCATGCCGACGCTGTTGCGCTGGAAATAGGCGCTGACTCGAAAGCGGGCCACACCTTCCAGGGAGATTGCAAACTGACATTCCTTGGTGCTCTGGAACTCTTCGCGCTGCGCCGGGGTCATGATTCCGTTGATGATATCAATGGTCGCTTCATGTCCCAGAGCATCCCGGGTCAACGGTCTTATCTTGCCGTTGACCTTGATGCAGGGCGGCGCCCCGACAATGACGAACAAGTCAGACCCTTTCTTCTCGCTCAACTGACGCAGCCAGTCCTGAATATTGGTTGTCATCTTTTGGTTCTCCTTTTTTTCGAGCGCAACCGATATCAGGCGAGTGCGGCCTTGTTCTGCGCTTTGCGCATGGCCTCGGGCTTGGCAACGACACCGCGCCGGACCAGTTCGATCAGGGTCTGATCAAGGGTGGTCATGCCGACATTCTGTCCGGTCTGGATCGCCGAGTACATCTGGGCGACCTTGTCTTCTCGGATCAGGTTCCGGATCGCCGGGGTGGCGACCATGATTTCGTGAGCCCCGATACGACCGCCAGCCACCCGTTTGAGCAAAGTCTGGGAGATGACAGCCCGAAGCGACTCGGACAACATGGACCGCACGATCGGCTTTTCTTCGCCCGGGAAAACGTCAATGATACGGTCAATGGTCTTCGGCGCCGAGGAGGTGTGTAGTGTGCCGAACACCAGATGCCCCGTTTCGGCCGCGGTCAGCGCCAGGCGCACGGTCTCGATATCGCGCAACTCACCGACCAGGATGATGTCGGGATCCTCGCGCAGGGCCGAGCGCAGGGCCTGGTTGAATCCATGGGTGTCGCGCTTGATCTCACGCTGGTTAATCAAACAGCGCTGGGAGGTATGAACGAATTCGATCGGGTCTTCAATGGTCAGGATATGGCCCGGAACTGTCTTGTTCAAATGGTCGATCATCGCCGCCAGCGTGGTCGACTTGCCCGAGCCGGTCGGGCCGGTCACCAGGATCAATCCGCGGGGGACCTCGATGATGTCCTTGAACACAGGCGGGGCATGGATATCTTCCAGCGTCCAGATTTCATTCGGGATAACGCGAAATACCGCGCCGATGCCGCGATGGTGATGAAATGCATTGACTCGAAAGCGCGCGAGGCCTGGAACGTTGTAGGAAAAGTCGACCTCCAGGTTAGCCTCGTAGTCGCGCCGCTGATGATCACTCATCGTCGAGTAGACCAGCTCCGCCATTTCCTTGTTCTCAATGGCCGGAGTATTGATACGATGCATATCGCCATCAACGCGAATCATCGGCGGCAGACCAGCCGAGATATGCAAGTCTGAAGCCTTGTTTTTTACGGTAAACGCAAGCAGTTCGGTAATGTCCATGATGTTCCTTGAAGTCCCTCACCCAAACGGCTCACACCTGGCCGTCGGGGAATAACCAGATACTGATACTAGCGTATGTCGATTGTCAAACAAAATCCTGCCGAACGCCTGGCTGCAGTTCAAGCCCGCATTGATTCCGCCTGCCTGGCAGCCAACCGCCCGAATTTCAGTGTTCGCCTGCTGGCCGTCAGTAAAACACAGTCAGTCGAAAAAATCCGTGATCTGGCTCTCCTTGGTCAAGTTGCTTTCGGCGAAAGCTATGTTGACGAGGCCGTGGATAAAATGGCACAACTTACCGAATGTGACCTGGAATGGCATTTCATCGGTCCCTTGCAATCAAACAAGACCCGGGCGGTTGCTGCGCATTTTGACTGGGTTCAGAGCGTTGATCGTTCCAAGCTCATTCGCCGACTGGCGCGACAGCGGTCAAGCCAACAGAATCCTCTGAATGTACTGATACAGGTCAACCTCGATGGCGAGCGCCAGAAGGCCGGTTGCGACCCGGAGGACATCCTCGAGCTGGCCAACCTGATCGCGGAGCATCCGGAATTGAAGTTGCGCGGATTGATGGCGATTCCGGCGCCGCGCGACAGTGCAGACGGCCAGCGGGCCACCTTCGGTAAACTAAAGGCCCTGTTTGATCAATTGGCCCCGCACTACCCGGAGATTGATACCCTGTCGGCCGGCATGTCCGACGATCTGGAAGCCGCCATTGCCGAAGGCAGCAGTATGGTTCGCGTGGGAACGGCGCTGTTTGGGCCACGGCCCCGTCCATAACAGGCTGTCTTTTCCCTACAATAGTCGCATGGATAATATAAAAATCACTTTCATCGGCGGCGGCAACATGGCCCGGGCACTGATTGGCGGGCTGATCGGCAAAGGTTTGAGCCCTGAAAACATCACCGTCTCCGATCCCACGGCGGCACAGCGCCACGCTGCCGAATCCGATTTCGGGGTCCATGCCAGCGCTGACAACGCCGAGGCCGTATCGACCAGCCGGGTAGTGGTGCTGGCCGTCAAGCCACAAATCATGGGCGAGGTACTGGCCTCCATCAGCTCCACCCTGGCTCCCGACTGCCTGATCATCAGCGTTGTTGCCGGCGTCACCCTGGAGACCTTGACCCGCGGCCTGGGTGAAGGGCGCCCCCTGATCCGCACCATGCCCAATACGCCCGCCCTGTACGGCGCCGGCATTTCAGCCCTGGTCGCGGGGCCGTCAACCAGCGACGCCGACTGCGCCCTGGCCGAATCGGTCATGGGTGCCGCCGGGCAGACGGTGTGGGTGGACGACGAAGCCTTGATGGACGCCGTCACTGCCGTTTCCGGTTCCGGCCCGGCTTATTTCTTTGCATTGACCGAGCACCTGGCTGCCGCTGGCGAGAAAGCCGGCCTGCCGGCATCCATTGCCGCCCGGCTGGCCCGACAAACCGCGGTCGGGGCGGGCGTCATGCTGGCCAAATCTGAATTGGAGGCTGGCCAACTCCGAGCCCGGGTCACCTCCCCCGGCGGCACCACTGAAGCCGCCCTGCAAAGCTTTAGCGCCGATCATTTCGATCAGGTCGTTGAACGCGCCGTTGATGCCGCGGTTCGCCGGGGCCGCAAACTGGGAGCGGACTGATGGGCTCACCGACGGCAGCTTTCGCCTTTCTGGTCGAAACGCTTGTCCAGCTTTGCCTGATTGTGCTGATGCTGCGCCTGTTGCTCGAAGCCATCAGGGCCGACTTCTACAACCCGGTTTGCCAGGCGCTGATCAAGGTTACCGACCCACTGGTGCGCCCGGTGGGAAAACTGCTGCCCCAGGTCGGACGGATCAACATGGCAGGGCTGCTGGTGCTCTATGCGATCCAGCTGGCAGGACTGTTCGTGCTGGCGCTGTTGGGCGCGGCCCCATTCGACCCGATTCTGCTGGCGCTGATGGCGGTTCTGCGTCTGGTCCGGCTGTTGCTGATGATTTACCTGCTGCTGATTTTTGCCGGTGTAATCCTGTCCTGGATCGGTCAAAACTTCCGTCACCCGATCGTGCCGCTGATCTTCCAGTTGACCGACCCCGTGCTGGCGCCAATCCGGCGCGTCCTGCCCCCGCTGGGCGGTTTCGACCTGTCACCGCTGGTTGCCATCATCGGCATTCAGTTCCTGATCATCCTGCTCGGGGTGTAAAGTAAGAATGGGTTACCCTAACGCCAAGGAGTTCGCCATGAGCCTGAACAGCATTTCCAAATCCCCGATCGCGACACTACTGGGGGCGGTCGCTTTGTGTTTTTTCCTCAACACGGCCAGCGCCGAGCAAATCGAACAGATCAACGGCCACGTGGTTCATTACAACACCCTCAACACCAACCTGCTCAGCCCCGATGTGGCCAGATCCTACGGCATTCAACGTTCGGCCAACCGGGCGCTGCTCAATATCGCTGTGCTGAAGCCCGAAGGCGACGTCAACACCCCGGTTACTGCAAGAATCAGCGCTTCAGCGACCAATCTGGCTGGTCAGCGCCGGGTCATCGACTTGCAGGAAATTCACGACCAGGGGGCGATTTACTATATTGGCACGTTCCGGATCCACGATCAGGAACAGCTGAATTTTCGAATCCAGGTCCAGCCCGAAGGTTCGACTCAATCCCGGGAATTCACCTTCCGACAGCAGTTTTTCACTGGCTGAACCCAGACTGCGAATCAACGACCTTGTTGGTGGCGCTCAAGGACCGCGACCAGTTCGTAGCTGCGCAGGGCCCAATGCGGGTCGTCCACCATGGTGCTTTCATTGATCCAGCGGGCTTCGTACCAGAATCCCTCAAAGTCGAAGCGCCGACTGCGTAACTCACCAGGCAGGGCCGGCAGCCAGGCTGGCGCCGGCACGTCGAACAACTCCGGCATGGTCAACTCAGGCACATGATCACGCTCCATGCCGGCCAGCAGACGCTGATAATGAATCGCCCATTCGCCCTCGACCTGGTCGATCCGCTCGGGATGATGCAGCCTTAGCGCAAGCACCAGCCAGGACTCACCGTCCCAGACGGTCATCATCTGGATTTCCCACCCCTCCTCGGTATAGCGATACAGCTCTGAGCGATCACCAGGGTACGAACCGCGCCCGGTCGAAGCCAGGGTGTTCTCGATCAGGATCATGAACGCTTCAAAATCCGGATCGTCATTCGGAATGTCGTTGATATCACCACGCGCGCCCGCTGCTGGCCAGGCAAGCAACAGCGCAGCCCACAACGCAAAAACGGTCGGTTGAAATCTCATACTAACACCTGCATAAGTATTGCCTCATTCAGGGCTCCTGACGGATTCGCCGGCAAGGCAAAGTGGCGAAGGCATAGTCATTCTACGTCGAGCTACTTTAACGCCGCAGGCGGATTCGTCAGGAGCCCCCTTCGGGCTTGCCTCTCGGCGCCCGTGGACTGCGTTCTCGGCGCTTGATGTAGAGTGGCTACACCGGCGCGCCGACGCCTTGCCACGAACGCCGAGAGACAAGCTGAATGTGGCAATACTTATGCAGGTGTTAGTAAGCGGATACCATAACGCCATGACACCAGAACGAAAAGAACGAATTGTCGAGGTCGCCACACGCCGACAACCCGACCTGACCGTGTTCATGGAACGGGTACACAAGCCGCATAACGTCGCGGCGGTCCTCAGGACCTGCGATGCGGTCGGTGTGATGCAAGCCCACGCGGTGCCCGGCAGCGCGGGTATTCCGAAAATGAATCACACCTCCAAAGGCGCCCAGCGCTGGGTGGAACTGATTCGACATCCAGACACTGCATCTGGACTTGGTCATTTGAAAAAATCGGGCTTCAAGCTCTACGCCGCCCATTTTTCCGATCAGGCCGTGGACTTTCGCGAGTCCGATTATACCCAGCCGACAGCGATCATCATGGGCACAGAGAAATTCGGCGTCAGTGACGAAGCGCTGGAGATGGTCGACCAGGAAGTCCAGATTCCCATGGTTGGCATGACCCAGTCGCTCAACGTCTCGGTTGCCACCGCGCTGATCCTCTATGAAGCCCAGCGCCAGCGTCAAGCCGCCGGCAGGTATGACTCTGAACCGTCGGGGCTTGATTTGGCCCGAGCCCTGGCGAGGAAGTGGATTCAGCGTGATCTGGACCGAAGGAAGGTCAAGCTCGCGCTGTGAATTTTAATGAGCCCAATAAGGGCCGATGCGGGCCGTCAGGATTGGCGCCGCACCGGCATGGGAGCATAGAGAATGTTTTCAGGGAATCGCCCGGTCAGATGCTGCCGTCGCTGTAGATGCGCGGGTCGTCCCAGATGATGCCGCCGGAATACTGCACACCGAATTGGTACAGAACATTGGTGAGCTGATGGTCGAGGACGAAGCTGACCGAATGTTTCGAGTGGTTTGTCATCGGCACGAAAGCCTGCAGGCCGGAGTGGTTGAACCATGGCTCCTTGCTCGCGTCCTTCGGAAACTTTGACTCTTCCAGAGCGAAGCGCAGGCCGAAAATACTTGCACCATCAACCTCGGTGTGAAGATCAAGACGGATGATTCGCTTTCTCGGAGGCGTGGTGATATTGCCGTTGGTTTCCACGGCCCAGCCGTGGTTGCCCGGAACCATCTCGTAGCTGAAGTCCTCGTTGGGGTCGGAGTTGCCCGGTGTGAAATGCACTTTGATGATCAAGCTGGGTTGGTAGGAAGAATTGTCGGTCATGTCTGGATTCCTTAGGTTATTGTTGAAGCCCGCCAGGCGGACAGATAAACCGCAAACCTGGTTCGGAGTAACCTGCTGCGGCAAGTGCCGCGCGCGCGTTGGAGACCCCTGCGTATTGGCCGAGGCAGGCGCTGGCAATTGACCAGGGCAGAAGCATGCGCCAATCGCGCGAGCCCTGAGATTGCGGGAAAATCGCGCCGGGTTGGGCCGGGGCTTTCGCCAGTGGCTCGATAAACGGCGCCAGCACGTCGACAGCTTCTTGCCAGGCCGCGCGCGCGATCATCGGGTCGGTGCGCAGACTGGCGCTGACCACATGTGCCTGGCCCAGCCAGCGGTGCACGGAACGATCGGCCGGCAGTGCTGTGGCCAGTTCAGTCAGCATCGCCAATGCTAGGTCAATGTGCTCGATAGCCAAGTCACCTCGGCCAGCGATCTGTGCGGCTACCGCGCGATGATAGACCGTGACGACGCGTGCGCGGCGCCAGGCGACGTTGGAGTTGTCTTCCGGCAGCGACGCCAGTGCTTCGTCGGCTGCGCGCAGGTGCTCGAGCGCGCGCTCGCCAGCGTGAGCGTCCTCGTCATCCATCGCCGCAAGTGCCGCCCTTGCCAGAAACACATGGCTCCAAGCCAGTTTGACCGTCCAGCTTGCATTGGCCGGGTCATGACGGGTGAGCGCCTGCAGCAATTCATTACTTTCGCGAAACAGCACCTCGGCGCCGGCCCAGTCGCCACGCATGCTGAGGTTGAGCGCCAGATCGTTGAGGCCGGTGGCGAGGAAGTCACGTGCGCGTGGTGTAGCTTGTTCGCGTTCGGCCAGCGCACGCCGGATGGCCAGACTGTGTTCCAGAAATTCACTGGCTTCGACAAGTTGGCCGAGATCCTGCAGCAACAGCCCGACCATGTTGTTACTCGCTGCCAATTCGCTCTGGGCGTCGTCGTCGCCGAAACTTTCTCGCGCCAGCGCGCGGTCCAGTTGCAGCACCGAATGGAACTGGTCAAGCGCGCCATACAGGTCGCCTTCGGCGCGCAGCAATGAACCGAGATTGCTGTGGGAGTGAGCCAGCTCACGACGCCACTCAGGGTTGTCCGGGGCCAACTCCACCAACCGGGCGGAGATATCACGATAGGCCTCGAATGCCTCCCGGGCACGAGGCAGATCGCCCTGACGCCAGTACAGATAGCCGAGCCAGAAATAGCTATGCCCAAGCTCGAACAAGCGCTCCTGGCTGTCAGGATCGGTCTCGACCAGCGCGCGCGCCAGGCTCAGCGACCTTTGCAGTGATTGCACGGCTTCAGCGTTGTTGCCTTGCCGAATCCGGGTCTGACCGATCTGGTACAACGCGCGCGAGTGGCGTAATCGCTCGTCGTCACTCATCAGCGAGTCAGGCACTGTCGCGAAATAGTCCATCGCCGCGTCGCCGATATCACTGATGACGTCGAGCCGGCCCAGTTCGTCCAGCTTTTCATGCAGATCCACCACCATGAAGCGGATAAGCTCTTCGGCTTGGCCCTGGCGCAGCTCGGCACGCTCACGCGCAGCGTCGGCACGCAGCGCGAACACGCCTACCGCCACCGACCCTGCGACCACCGCCATCACCGCCGCCCCGGCCAGCGCCGTGACCAATCGATTGCGCAATACAAATCGGGTCAGCCGATAGGCCAGACTGGCCGCGTAGGCGTCCACCACCTCGCCGTCAAGATACCGCTGCAAGTCGACCGCCACCGCGCGCGCGGTCCCGTAACGCTGGCTCGGATCCGCCGCGGCGCAGCGCAAGATGATGGCTTCGAGCTCCGGCGGCAAATCCGGATTCACGGTGCGTGGTGATGGCAGCGGTGGTGAAGGCGCATTCGGGGCGCGAAGCATTCTGGTCAGTGATTGATCGTCAAAAGGAAGGGCGCCGGTCAACACGCGGTACAGCGTAATGCCAAGACTGTAGATGTCGGCCCGCCGATCCTCGACCACGGCTCCCGGGCGGAACCGCTCGGGCGCCATGTACTGCGGCGACCCGGCAATCAATGCTTCGTCGCCAGTCGCGCCGGCCACATCCACCGCCAGGCCGAAATCAATCAGTTGGGCTTGTAGTTCGCCGTCGGCGGTTTCCTCGATCAGGATGTTACCGGGCTTGAAGTCACGGTGCGCCAACCCGACCCGATGGGCGGCATCCAGCCCCTCGACGACTTGAATCAGCAGGCGCAACCGAGCCTCCAGAGGCAAGGTTGCGGCGGCTTTGGCCAGGGTGCGGCCTTCGATCAGTCGCATGGAGACAAATGGCACGCCGCCCCACTCGCCGCTATCGAACACGTCGACCACGTTGGTATGACGGACGCGCGCCTGGATGCGCGCCTCGCGCAGGAACATTTGACGGATGCCGGGATCGTCCTGATCCAGGAATTTCAGCGCCACGTCCCGGTCAAGTTGGGTGTCGCGAGCCCGATGTACGCGGCCCATGCCGCCCCTGCCCAGACATTCGGCGAGCTGATAGCGCTGCTCCGGGGGCAATGTCGCTGACGATGCCGGCGCAGCGGCATCACCGGGCCGTGGCTCGGGGGTGATTGGATGGGTCAGCGTGATATCGGGATGATCTGCCAAGCGTTTGGCAGCCGGTACCGCCAGGAAGGAACTGGCCGGCTCGTCGGTCCGTACTAGTGTAGTGTCGGAAATAGATTAATGAGATAGAAGGGCTTCACGTGCACGTCCGACCTTAGCGAGGATGTCATTGGCTGTTTTGGTCCAGACGAACGGCTTGCTATTAGCATTGTGTGATTCGATGAACTCATAGA
>JBGTLI010000173.1:0-3152 GCA_041744195.1 Wenzhouxiangella sp.
GTGAAGGCTTTTATGCTTTTGCATTTGCTGAGAGAGATTTCGGGGAGTTCGGCGTGGTGGGCGATGCTGGGATCGAACCAGCGACCCCTGCCGTGTGAAGGCAGTGCTCTCCCGCTGAGCTAATCGCCCGCGCCGTTGATCTGCAAGGGCGCTATGATAGGGTGAATTGAGGGTGGTGGCAAATTAAAGGGGCGTGGCTTGCTCGTGACTGACCAGTCAGGTGGTTGCCGATGCTGTTGCGGATTCTGTTTCTCGGGCTGATGATTTACGTGGGCCTTGTCCTGGTGATGGCCGTGTTTCAGTCGCGGCTGGTCTTTTTGCCGGATATCGCCGGGCGCGACCTGGTGGCCACGCCGGAGCGGCTTGGTCTTCCGTTCGAATCCATTTCCCTGGCAACACCCGATGGCGAAACGCTGCACGGTTGGTGGCTGCCGCATCCGGAGCCAAGAGCTACCCTGCTGTTCATGCACGGCAATGCCGGCAATATCTCGCACCGACTCGACAGCCTGGAGATCTTTCATCAGCTCGGATTGAACGTGCTGATCTACGACTATCGCGGTTATGGTCGAAGTACGGGGGATCCATCCGAAGCTGGCGTCTACATCGACACCCGACGGGCCTGGGATTACCTGGTCGAAGAACATGGAATCGCGCCCGATGAGGTCGTCCTGTTCGGCCGCTCGATGGGCGGAGCGATCGCGGCGCAATTGTCCACCGTGGTCGAGGCCGGCGGATTGATTGTCGAGTCGAGTTTTACCTCGGTGCCCGATATTGGCGCCGAAGCTTATCCGTGGTTGCCGGTCCGCTGGCTGGCGCGCATTGACTTTCCTACGCTTGACTATGTATCCAAAAGCCATGCTCCAGTGCTGGTGGTCCACAGTCCCGATGATAAGATCATTCCCTTCAGTCATGGCCGCCAGATTTACGAAGCCGCGCCAGAACCAAAGCAGCTACTGGAAATCCAGGGCGATCACAACACCGGCTTTATCCGCTCAGGCGCGCTGTACCGCGACGGACTGGATCGCTTTATTGCCAGCTTGGATAATTAACCCCAACGTTGCATTAATTTCCGGGCCAGAATCGCTGCGCTGCCTGGTATAGCAGCATTTGCGGGGTCTGTACTCGCGTTGCCAATCCTCACGTAGTGTGAAGCTACGCTCCGGTTGTCAACACTCCGTGCAGCCCCCGCAAATACTACTCTCCAGGCTTCTGACTCCGGAAATTTATGCAACGTTGGGGTTAAAGATCAAAAGCAAAGGCAACTAACCGCGAAGGGCGTGTCTTCGCGGTTAGTCGCCTTTGCTTTTAACTGTTTCACGCTCTTCTTGGCGTCTTAGCCCAGGCAACGAAGGATGGGCGTTTTGCGCGTCAGCGCAAGAAGCGCGGCCGCAGTGCCGTAAAGGGCGTGTCTTGGCGAGAGAAAGGTTTTGCTCTTCAAGCCGCGCGATGGGTCAGGCGGTAGACGGCGGGGATGACGAGGAGGGTGAGGAGGGTGGAAGCCAGCAGGCCGGAGATGATGGCCCAGGCCATGGGGGGCCAGAGGGTCGACTGGGTGAAGGTCAGGGGCAGCAGGCCGGCGATGGTGGTGGCGGTGGTCAACAGTATTGGCCGGGTACGGCGGGCGACGGCGCCGGTAATGGCCAGTTCGATGGTCAGGCCTTCGCGCCGGTTGGATTCAATGACATCGATCAATACGATGGCGTTGTTGACCACGATACCCACCAATGCGACCACGCCCAGCATCGCGGTGAAACTGAACGGTTGGCCTGCCAGAATCAGCCCCGGAATCACCCCGATGGCCGCAAGCGGCACCGTGAGCAGGACGATTCCCACAAGCTTGAAGGAATTGAACTGCCATAGCAGGAAGATCAGCAGCATCAGTAGGCCGATGGGCAAGGTCTGAAACAATGCGGTGTTGGCGGTATCGGCCTCGGCGGCGGCGCCGCCTAGTGCCAGGCGAACGCCCTGGGGCAAATCAAGTGCTTCCAGGTGCGGCATGGCGCGCTGGAGTACCTCGTTGTATGTAACCCCTTCAGCCGTCTCGGCCAGGATTGCGGTCATGCGTTCAAGATCTCGATGCTCGATGACCGCCGGCTGAAAACCCATGCTGGTTTGCACAAAAAGTCCCAGCGGCAGGGGGCCGTTGTTTGTTTCGATTGTCAGGCCTTCAAGCGCATGTTCGGGCAATCGCTCACCCTCCGGTGTTCTGATCCGCATCGGCAGCGGTTCGCGGCCGGCCCACCAGGTTGAAATCTGCCGGCCCTGGGTCGCTTGGAATAAGGCTTCGGCCACGTCGCGGCGACTGACACCGTGACGGGCGGCTTCGGCGTCGTCGATCTTAAAGTGCATGGTGGGAATGCCGTCGCCCAGGCGATGTCTGACGTCTTTGGCGCCAGGTAGGGTGCGCAGCGTGGCCAATACCATCTCGCTGGCTTTTGCGAGGTCGCGGCCATCGCGTCCGAACAGGCGGATTTCAACAGGCGCATCGATCGGCGGGCCCTGACCCAAGCGTCGCGCCACGACCTGCGCTTCGGGCAACTGCTCAGGCAGGTGGGTGCGTACCCATTCGAGAATGTCAGGCAGGTCGCGATCGCTTTCAGTAACAACAACGATACGTGCTAGGTGCGGTGTGCGTGGCGTTTCACTAAGGTTGTAGTAGAACTGCGGGCCACTGGAGCCTGAGAAGTGGTGAACTTCGCGCACCTGCGGCAATTCGGCCAGTTGACCGGCCACGGCGCCGGCGGCCAGGTCGGTGCTTTCTACTCGGGTGCCCTCGGCAAAATGCAGATCGATGATCAACTGGTTGCGGTCGGTGCTCGGAAAGAAATCGCGTTGCAGCAGACCGCTGGCCGCCATTGCCAGAACGATAGCGATCAAAATCAGCGCTCCGGCCAGGATTTTCAGTGGCGAGCGATTGGTCAGCCCACCCAACTTGTGGCCAAACTGATCAATGCGTTCCGGCTCGGAGGTCAGGTTGCGGCGTAGGGTGAGGCTGGCCATGGATGGGGTGACGAAGATGGCAAACAGGTAGCTGACCACCAGAACAAGCATCACCATGATCGGAATGGCGCGGGTAAAGTCGGCGGCATCGCCCGGGGCCAGCAGCAGGGGCGTGAAGGCGGCCAGGGTGGTGCCGGTCGCCGCGGCCAGCG
>JBGTLI010000174.1:0-6718 GCA_041744195.1 Wenzhouxiangella sp.
ATTGGGGCCTGGAACCGGGGGTACGACGCGGGCCATTCTCGAAGCGATCCGACCCGATGCCCGGCTTCTGACCATTGAGCTTGATCCTGACTTCTCGGCCATTCTCGAAGGTTTTGGTGACCCAAGGCTGATCGCTCATACGGGCAGCGCGACAGATCTGAGCCGGATTCTGGCCGACCATGGCCTGCCAGCGGCCGATGTGGTGATTTCCGGCATTCCGTTTTCGACCATGCCGGAAGCCATCGGCACATCGATCATTGAAGCGATCCGCGACAACCTCGCGCCCGGCGGTCGTTTCGTCGCCTACCAGTTCCGCGGTCATGTCGGCCGGCTCACCAAGCCGATTCTCGGCAAGCCGGAAGTCGAGTTCGAACTTCTGAACGTGCCGCCGATGCGCTTTTATCGCTGGCGCAAGGCCGGCTGAAAGCCGGGCCTGATCAGATAACAGGGCCAGGCAAGGTCAAAATGGCGGCGGCGATCGAAAAGTAGATCAGAATTCCCAGCACATCGGCCACAGAAGTAATCAACGGGGTGCTGGCGGTCGCCGGGTCCATGTTCAGGCGTTGGAGGATAAATGGCAGCAACATGCCGATCATGGCGCCCATGACGACCACCGCAAGCATGGCCAGAGCAACCACCATGGCCAACTCGACGCCGAGTTCGGGGCCGCCCCGCCAGAAGCCGATGAATGCCACCGCAACCGCCATGGTCACCCCCAGGCCGATCGCCACTGTGAATTCCTTGCCCCACAACCAGAGCCAATCCTTGAGTTCCACGTCGCCGGTCGCCAGCGCACGAACCATCAGTGTGGCCGACTGGCTGCCGGCATTACCGCTGCTGGCGATGATCAATGGCAGGAAAAAGACAAGGGCAATGACCGCCTCGATGGCGTTTTCGAACAAGGCAATGGCAAGCCCGGAGACCAGGTTGACGACAACCAGGATCATCAGCCAGCCAATGCGCTTGCGGTAAAGAATGCCCGGGCTGGCCTCGCGCAGCGAGATATTCAGGCTGCCGGTGGCGCCGAGTTTGTGGAAATCCTCGGTAATTTCCTGTTCGGCCACGTCCATGATGTCATCGACGGTCACAATACCAAGCATGACGCCGTTCTTGTCGGTCACCGCCAGGGTGTTGATATCGTAATGCTGGATGACCTGGACGGCTTCCTCGCGGTCGGCCGAGGCCTGGACCGAGTAGTATTCCTCGTCCATCAGTGTTTCCACCTTGGCGTCCTGACGGGCGAGGATGAAGTCCTTGAGCTTGACCGCATCGACCAGGCGACCGCGGTCATCGGTGACAAAAACAAAGTTGACGGTCTCGCCACGGTTGGCCTCGTGGCGTATATGGTCCAGCGCCCGGGCGACGGTCCACTGCGGGCGTACTGAAACGAATCTCGGCGTCATCAGACGTCCGATGGATTCTTCCGGGTAGCCGAGCAGCTTCAAAGACTGTTTGAGGTCCTCCGGGCCGAGGAGCTTCAGGAAGCCTTCCAGCTCCTCGGAATCCAGGCTTTCGAGAAAGGCGGTCCGATCATCCGGGACCAGTTCGCGCAGAATGCGCCGCGCCTCGCGATTATCCAGCGCGGCGAGCACTTCACGCTGCCGGTTGTGACTCAGGTAGGAAAAGGTGTCGGTGCGCCGTTCGTCCGGCAGGGTCAGCAGCAGCGTCAACTGGTCTTCTTCGTCATCGAGCTGAGCAATGGCCTCCGCGATATCCTGAACCGCCATGGCTTCGAGCTTTTCAGCCAGATCGCCATCGCCGCCCAGTTTCAGCAGGGATTCCAGTTCCAGCACTTCGCCTTTTTCAGCCATGGAATTTCTCCTTGTTAGCCTGATGACGACCCGACTTATTCCAAAATCAGGCCAGCCGCAGATATCGGGTCACTTGGTAGCAGAAGAGCGGCACACGGAAACTAAAGACCAGGACGGGGATGCCGTTGGACTGCTGGAAATGACAAGCATTCCAGAATGACAAGTGACCTGGGCGGGTTGCGACCACACGACTGCGGCAAACAACCCGAAAAGAAGGGCAGACTACCGGAGGCGAACGGAGAGAACTCGCGAATTTCGTAAGTGACGACTCAAAACTGCCTCGTTGCTTTTCACACAGGCGTTAGTTTGCCCGGCCGCGACCGCCTTTTCAAGAAGTTCTTGTGTCCAGGGCTGAAAACGACTATCACCTGCTATAATGGCAGGATTTACCCAGCCGGAGCCCGCCCATGCGCCTGATCGACGAAGCCCTGACATTTGACGATGTTTCCCTGGTGCCGGACTACTCCGAGGTGCTGCCGAAAGATGTCGATCTGGCGACCCGCATCACCCGCGAACTCAACCTCAACATTCCCCTGGCCTCGGCGGCCATGGACACGGTCACCGAAGCCCGCCTGGCGATCGCCATGGCCCAGGCCGGCGGTGTTGGGGTGATTCACAAGAACATGACCATAGAGCGCCAGGCCGAGCAGGTCCGGATCGTCAAGAAGTACGAGGCCGGGGTGATCAAGGACCCGATCACGGTCGGCCCGGACACCACCATTCGCGAAGTATTCGACCTGACCCGCCAGCACAACATATCCGGCGTGCCGGTTGTGGATGGCGATGAGTTGGTGGGGATTGTCACCAGTCGCGATTTGCGCTTCGAGCGCAAGCTGGACGACCCGGTGCGCAACATCATGACCCGCAAGGACAAGCTGGTCACCGTCCAGGAAGGCGCTGGTCAGGACGAAGTGCTCGAACTCTTGCACCGGCACCGGATTGAAAAGGTTCTTGTGGTCAACAAGAACTTCCAGTTAAGAGGTCTGATCACGGTCAAGGACATCCAGAAATCGCGTGACTTTCCGAATGCTGCCAAGGACAGCTCTGAGCAATTGCTCGCCGCCGCCGCGGTGGGAACCGGGGGTGACACCGAGGAGCGCGTCAGCGCTCTGGTGGAGGCCGGGATCGACATCGTGGTGGTCGATACCGCGCACGGTCATTCCAGAGGCGTGCTGGACCGGGTTGCCTGGATCAAGAAGCATTTTCCGGACGTGCAGATCATTGGCGGCAATGTGTCCACATCGGCCGGCGCCCTGGCATTGGCCGAGGCTGGCGCCGATGGCGTCAAGATCGGCCAGGGGCCGGGCTCGATCTGTACCACCCGCGTCGTTGCCGGAATCGGCGTGCCCCAGGTCAGCGCCGTTGCAGCCGCGGCCAGCGCGGTGCGTGAACTGGGCGTGCCAATCATCGCCGATGGCGGCATTCGCTTCTCAGGCGATGTGGCCAAGGCCATTGCTGCTGGTGCCTCGACGGTGATGATCGGGTCGTTGCTGGCCGGCACTGAGGAAGCCCCGGGCGAAGTCGAACTGTTTCAGGGCCGATCGTACAAGAGTTATCGTGGCATGGGTTCGATTGGCGCCATGCAGAAGGGCTCTTCCGACCGCTACTTTCAGACCGATGCGGCCGTCGACAAGCTCGTGCCGGAAGGCATTGAAGGCCGGGTGCCCTACAAGGGCCTGCTAGGTGGCGTTGTCCACCAGTTGATGGGCGGTTTGCGCGCCAGCATGGGCTACTGTGGCTGCGCCAGCATCGATGATCTTCGCACCAAGTCGCGCTTCGTCCGCATCACCGCCTCCGGCGTGCGCGAATCGCATGCCCACGACGTGACGATTACAAAAGAAGCCCCCAACTATAAGTTGGGGTAAGAAAAAACAAGGTTTCAGGGTTCAGGTTTCAGGAAAAGCCTGGCAGGTGCCTTTCCGACCTTTTACCTTTTACCTTTTCACCTTTGAGCCTTTCAATGACCGATATCCACGCCCATCGCATCCTGATTCTCGATTTCGGCTCCCAATACACCCAACTGATTGCGCGGCGTATCCGCGAGATTGGCGTGTATTCCGAAATTCTTCCGTTTGATGCCGGTGTCGATCAGATCCGTGATTTCGGCGCTTCAGGGATCATTCTTTCCGGTGGGCCAGAGTCCGTGGCTTTTGAAGACAGCCCTCGGATTCCGCAGGTGGTCTACGACCTGGACGTGCCGCTGCTGGGAATTTGTTACGGCATGCAGGCCATGGCGAATCATTTTGGTGGCGTGGTCAGTCCGTCCGACGAGAAGGAGTTCGGCTATGCCGAGGTTGCCCTGCATGAGCCGGGCGAGTTGCTGCGTGGCATCGAAGACCGGGTCAGCACCGCCGGCAAGGCCTTGCTGGAAGTCTGGATGAGTCACGGCGACAAGGTCACGACCTTGCCGGATGGCTTTCAGGCTCTGTGCACGACCCCTTCTGCTCCGATTGCCGGCATGGGCGACGACCAGCGCAAATATTACGGCCTGCAGTTTCACCCGGAAGTGACTCATACCAGTCAGGGACGGCGCATTCTGGAGCGCTTCGTGCACGATATCTGTGGCTGTCCGGCCAGTTGGACCACCGATGCCATTATCGAAGACCAGATTGCCCGGGTGCGCGAGCAGGTCGGCAGCGATTCGGTGTTGCTGGGGCTTTCCGGCGGCGTCGATTCGTCAGTGGTCGCCGCCTTGCTGCACGAGGCGATTGGTGACCAGTTGTTGTGCATTTTTGTCGACACCGGCCTTTTGCGCTATCAGGAAGGCGATCAGGTCATGGCCACGTTCGCCGAACACCTGGGTGTGCGGGTTGAGCGCGTCAATGCCCGCGATCAGTTCATGAACGCGCTGGCCGGTATTTCCGATCCGGAAGAAAAGCGCAAGGTGATCGGGCGCGAGTTCATCACCGTGTTCGAGCAGGCCGCCAAGACCCACCGCGAAGCCCGCTGGCTGGCCCAGGGCACGATCTACCCGGATGTGATCGAATCGGCCGGGGCGACTACGGGCAAAGCCAAGGTCATCAAGTCGCATCACAATGTCGGCGGCCTGCCGGCCGAGATGAACATGAAGCTGGTCGAACCGCTCAGGGAATTGTTCAAGGACGAAGTGCGCAAGATCGGCATCGAACTGGGCTTGCCGGCCGAACTGGTCATGCGCCATCCGTTTCCCGGCCCGGGCCTGGGCGTGAGAATCCTCGGTGAAGTGTGCCCGGAGTTCGTCGAGCCACTGCAAAAGGCCGATCACATCTTCATCAGCGAACTCCGAAGCGCCGGCCTTTACGACAAGGTCAGCCAGGCCTTTGCCGTGTTCCTGTCAGTAAAGTCAGTCGGCGTGGTCGGTGATGCCCGACGCTACGAATACGTCATCGCCCTGCGCGCTGTAGAGACCATCGATTTCATGACCGCCCGCTGGGCCTATCTGGACCACGAATTCCTCGACCACGTCGCCCGCCGGATCATCAACGAAATCACCGGAATTTCACGCGTGGTCTATGACATTTCCGGCAAACCACCAGCAACGATCGAGTGGGAGTGATGGAATCATGGTAAATTTGGCGCGAATTTTCCCTGTTGACTTGTTTTGAATACACGGATCGAATTGACCGAACTGGCAGACTGTTTTCGCACGCTGGAGGGCTATGAGCGCTTTGCGTCGGACCATTCCGACCTGCTTTTCAATCGGTGGCGTGCCGAGCAAACCATAACTCACCTGACTCGTACTCCGGGACGCCTCTCCGGCTGGAGCAATCTGGCCGATGGCGTCACGGAGTTTCTGTTCCAGCCGGGTCCCAATGGCGAACCGCCGGTTCTTCGTGAGCAGTTGGTCTGTAAAAAAACAAAAATGAGCGCTCGTCTGCGCTTCGGGTTCGAAGTGCTGTGCCAGCTGAGCACCGATCATGACATCAGCGATGTCTACCTGACCGAGCAGATTTCGCCGGGTTACAACTGGCTGGCAGGGCAGTTCGCGGGCGCTGTGGGCAGCGAGTACTTTGACGATAGCCAGCAAGAGCAGATGGCGAAAAAGCTCGCCAGCTTTGGTCCGGAGGGCGCAGTCCTGCGCCACGAAGATATCATGGCGCTGTCATTTGCCGACCAGTCGTTCGACGCGGTGGTTTCTTATGATGTGCTTGAGCATGTACCGGACTACCAGGCGGCCTTATCAGAATTTGCCCGGGTACTGCGACCTGGTGGCCACCTCATCCTGACGGCACCTTTCAAGTGGGATCAACACCAAACGCTGATCCGGGCGACGCAGAACCCGGACGGGTCGATCAACCATATTCTCGAGCCGGAGTACCACGGTGACCCCGTCCGCTCAGAAGGGGTGCTGTGTTTTCAGACTTTCGGCTGGGATGTTCTAGATTCGGTTCGAGAGGCAGGTTTTGCCGATGCAGTCTATGCGTTGCCCTGGGACTTTTCCCGGGGCTTCATGGGCCATCTTTGGACCCTGGTCGCCCGGCGCTGAATGGAAGCGCATTTCACCCGTGTATAAGAAGACCGATTCCAGTAGTCCAAGGAATGGCCCCGATTTCCATTTCAGCAGGCGCTTACTATCCGGCCGGACAATCTGTACACCGATGGCTGTTCGGTTTCTGTTGGAATTTGGCAGTTCCTTGAGCTGCATCTTTGGTCCGACCGCAGCCATGGCGTTGTTCTTCGGCGCTCGAGATTAAAGCTACGTCTGGTGCCGAAGTAGAAATGTACGGCGGGTCAAGTGTGGCCCGCCGCACGAAACAAGATCTGACTTAATACTCTTGAAGCTGACAACCTAGTGTAGTGTCGGAAATAGATTAATGAGATAGAAGGGCTTCACGTGCACGTCCGACCTTAGCGAGGATGTCATTGGCTGTTTTGGTCCAGACGAACGGCTTGCTATTAGCATTGTGTGATTCGATGAACTCATAGAT
>JBGTLI010000175.1:0-15547 GCA_041744195.1 Wenzhouxiangella sp.
CCAGCGCCAGACCCGCCAGGGCGCCGAGGCCGGCCAGCACGATGGTTTCGCCGGCCAGCAGCAGGCCGAGCTGGCGGCGGGTGACGCCGACGGCGCGCAGCATGCCAATCTGCTGACGACGTTGCACCAGCAAAAAAGCGAGTACCGAATAGACGACGAACAATCCGACCACCAGCCCCAGCAGACTCAGGGCGGTCAGGTTGGTGCGCATGCCGGCCGTCAGCCGGGCGGCGCTGTCCTGGCGCTGGCCGGCATCGATCAAGACCAGTTCATCGGGCAGGTTCTCGTTCAGCCAGTCCCGGGCGCCGGACGGGGCTTCAATCCAGGACAGTTGCCCGCCCCGCCCCAGCAGGTGCTGAGCATTGGCCAGGTCCATGACCAGGCGGTTATCCAGTTCGCGAGACCCCTCAATGGTGGCAATCAGGTTCAACTCCACCTGTCGCCCGGCGATGCGAACCTGCCACGGCTCGCCAACGGAGAGTGAAAGTCGCTGTTGAGTATGACGATTGGTCATGACGGCGCCTGTCGTGCTGAGCAGCGAGCCGGTGGCCGCGCCGGTCAGGCGCATCGGTCCGCCTTCGGCCAGCGACAACGGGTCGATTGCGAGCAGCTCAAGGATTTCGCCATCATGACGAACCCGGATTTGCAGCACCGGCACCAGCGCCGGCGCCCCCGGGGCGGTTACCAGTGCCGCATAAAGCTGCTCATCGATCACCCCACTCGGGTGTTCGATGCGCAGGCTATCGCGGCCGCTCAAGGCCTCGGCGGCGGTATCCAGGGATTGCAGCAGGACATCACGTAACAGGGCCACGCCGGTCATGACAGCCACCCCGGCCGCGATGCCGACCAGCGCCAGCAGCAGCTGGCCGGGATGGCGGTAGAAAAAACGTCGTGAAAACTGCGCGAGGATCCGCATCAGGCTGGTCTGAGTTGGCCGCGGTGAAGATGATAGATCCGGTCGCACAAATCCGCCGCCTGCTGGTTGTGAGTCACCATCAACAGGGTGCAGCCGGTCAGCAGCGTCACCTGGTCAAACAATCGGAGCACCCCGTCAGCCGTCGCCTGGTCCAGGCTGCCGGTGGGTTCGTCCGCCAGCAGCAGCGCAGGCTCATGAATAAGGGCTCGGGCGATCGCCACGCGTTGTCGCTCACCGCCAGAGAGGCTCTCGGGCAGGCGTGACATCAAGCCGGAGATGCCCAGCGTCGCTGATAATTCGCGTACCCGGTCGTTGTCGGCCGGCTTGTTATTGAGCCACAAGGGCAACTCGATATTTTCCCGAACCGTCAGGCTGTCGAGCAGATTGAAATCCTGGAAGACCAGGCCGACATGGCTGGCCCGCAGCCGGGTCAAGGCCGGTTCCGGAACTTCGGCCAGATCGTGTCCGCCCAGTTCGATCCGTCCAGCATCCGGTCGATCCATACCGGCGGCAAGGTGAAGCAATGTGGTCTTGCCGGAGCCGGAAGCGCCCATGACAGCAACCCGCTGGCCACGTTCCAGGCTCAGCGAGAGATTGTCGAGAACGCCGATGGTTTCGCTGCCGGTGCGAAACTCACGGCGCACCTGGTGCAGGTTCAGAACCCGATCAGTACTCACGGCCATTGTCCTTAACTGGATCAGATCGACCATCATTGTAGCTGTGGTCTCTCAGAACAATAGACATGGGGGCATTGACAACGATCCAATAGAAAAGTCCCCGACCGGGAGCCGTGGCCGAGGACTTTTGTCATGCGCATTCAAAGCGGCAGGAGTCAGGGCCCAGGGAGGGAATCGCCTCGAATGCAAATTGATGGTGTCATCCTGGGAGTGAACCTGCTGTGAACAGCTCACCCCGACAGACCCTGGCTCCGGCCACGGAACTTTTGGATGTTTCGTGCTTCAAAATCATCGTTAGCGATTTGTGCGATTTTCTACATATCTGGTTGGCAAATCCACTACTTCTGTGGTAGAGTTACAACCAACCTTGGCGAAACCGCAACGGTGGGCCAGGGTCGCAGGGCGCGAAGCGAGGTACATCACTCCGACATATTGCCCCTCCCTGGAAAGGGGAGGGGTTTTTTTTCGGGCCCTGATCTTCAAATGATCTGTAAGGAACTGGTTCGATCATGCAAGTCAATATGCTCAAGGCAAAAATCCACCGGGCGACCGTGACCCGGGTTGAACTCCACTATGAGGGATCCTGCGCCATTGATGAGGCATTGCTGGAAGCTGCCGGAATTCTTGAGTACGAACAGATACATATCTACGATATCAACAATGGCGAGCGTTTCGTAACCTATGCCATTCGCGGCGAGCGCGACAGCGGGCTGATCAGCGTCAACGGCGCGGCAGCTCACAAGGTGGCCATCGGCGACCTGATCATCATCGCAGCCTATGGCCAGATGGACGAGGCGGTGGCTCGCCGTTTCGATCCCACCCTGGTCTACCCGGACGGCGACAACCGCATTATGCGTATTTCAGGCCAGATTCCCCCGCAGGCTGCTTAAGGGTGGTGCGGAATGTTGCGTAATAACAACATTCCCGACCTGTCCGAACTATTCCGCGCCGATCACGAGCGTTTCCCCCGTTACGCGTTGCGTGGTGGGGGCTGGACTCTGGATTATTCCCGCTTGCCCCTGACCGACCAGGGGCGCGCTCAATTGTTTGAGCTTCCCGGAAAAAGAGACCTTCCCAACGCTGTCCATCGGTTGTTCGCGGGCGAAGTGGTCAATACCAGCGAAAACCAGCCGGCACTGCACGTCGCGCTGCGCGGCGGCCAATTAGCCAATTCCCCCGGCCATGCTTCCGCCGACACCGCCACCCTCAGCCACATCGACGCAGCCAGGGATCGTGAACGATTTCTGGATGCGGCCGAGCGCTTTCACTCGGGTCAGGCCGGCCTGACCGACTTGCTGCATATCGGTATTGGCGGATCTGATCTTGGCCCCAGGCTGGTTGCCGACGCACTCGACGAAGATGACAGCGCGATACGCGTGCACTGGTTGTCGACCCTGGATGGCCGGCGCTTCGATCGCCTGATCCGCAGCCTTGATCCGGCACGCACCGGTGTGGTTATCGCCTCGAAGTCGTTCTCCACAGAAGAATCCCTGTCCCAGGCCGCGCGTGTTCGTGACTGGCTGGGCGATCGGTTTGAAAACCAGGCCTGGGCGGCCACGGCCAACCCGGAACGGGCCCGGTCTTTCGGTATCCGGGACAGCGGCGTGCTGACCTTCCCATCCTGGACGGGGGGGCGATTCTCATTATGGTCGTCTGTAGGGGTCAGTGCCGCGGCCAGAATTGGTTGCCAGCGGTTCCGGGATCTGATGGCCGGCGCCCGCAAGGCTGATGAGGATTTCCGCGACGCTTGTGCTGACAATCGGGACCAGGCCAGCCTGGCCGTCATGATCAGCCTCATCATGCATTTCCTGCGCCGCGATCTGGATTTGCCGACACTGGGCGTGGTGAGTTACGAGCCGCGTCTGGCGCTGCTGGCCGACTATCTGCAGCAACTGGTTATGGAAAGCCTGGGAAAGGGCGTTGATACTGAACATCGGCCGCTGGGCCAGTCCAGTTCGCCGCTGATATTCGGTGGTCGCGGCACCGATCTGCAGCACTCGATTTTTCAGGCCCTGCATCAGGGCCAGGACACTCACCCTCTTGTCCTGGTCGGCAGCTTGGCCGATTCGCGCTCGAGTTCAGGCTGGCACAAGACTCAACTGGCGCATCTGCTGGCCCAGGCAACGGCGTTTGCCCGGGGGAGCGCCCGTGGTGAGAGCTACCAGCGCCTGCCGGGCAACCGACCCGTGGCGCTGTTGTTGACCGAGTCGGTGACACCCGAAAACCTGGGGTTTCTTCTGGCCACCTTCGAGCATGCGGTGTTTGCTGTGTCGGTGTTCTGGGGTGTCAACCCGTTTGACCAATGGGGTGTCGAGGAGGGAAAGCGGCTGGCGGCAGCATTCCGGCAGGCGGACGACAGTCCTGACCGTTCACTGGATCAGTGGCTTGATCTGGCCGCGCGCGCCATGCGCGAGCGGGAGTAGGGCCGGGTAAGCGGAAGGGCGGCCAAAAGCGTCGCTAGCGGTCGGCGCGGCGGTCAATGTTGGTGATTGGAATGGTGATGATCGGCAATCCCAGGGCATCGGTCCGTGTGCGCGCCTGGATGGTGTCGCTGCGTTGCCCGTTGCCAGCCGGGCCGAGAAAGTAATACATCTCGGCCACGCCATGAAACTGCTCCAGGGTGATCAGATTGATACGCGTACCCTCCTCGAAACCGGGGACAAAACCCAGCGGAATGAAAAGGCCCAGCAGGCCCTGATCGGTGCCCAGCGAGGTGTAGAACACGTTCAAGACCTGATCGGCGGCCAAGCGGTTTTCCGCCAGGTGAATGCCGAAGCGATTTTCCAGTTCCACGGCCAGGCGCCGGTCGGCATAGTGGCGAAGGCTGTGATATTCGATGAAGTTGCTGTTGATGTACAGTTGCTGGCCGCGCAGCGGTTCGAAGTCGTCTGGTGACAGTTTGCTCACCAGGTCATCAATGGCGTGTGTCACCAGTCGCTGAGCAGTGGAGCCAGCCAATGAATCCTGAACCTGGCGTGCGGCGCAGCCGGTCAGCAGCAGGCTCAGCAGGATCAAGCCGATCATGGTTGTTCTGCTTCTCATGATAAATCCGTTCTCTTAAGCTTCAGGTTGTCGACCGGCCAATCCCTGGCCAACAGTAGCTTCAAGACTAACATTGTCCGGTCAAATCGTTCCATGCCCGTCCGCACCGTGCTGTTGACGGCTGTTTTTCCGCCCATGCTGGTGCGCTTGGGTTTAAACTCATGGGCTAAGCAGGTTGTATCGCTTTCATCGGAGGAAAAGGAATCATGCGTTACCTGGTGTTGTTGATCATGGCTGCGGCGCTGTTCGTGGCGGGTTGTCAGCGTGACGAAAGCGAGGCTCCAGCTCTCAACGAGGCGGTCGAACTGGGAGACGACCTGACCGAAGTCTACGATGATGCGAGAGCGCAGGCTGAACAAGCCGAGACCGATATCGCCGAGTTGCTTGAGCAGGAACCCGAGGAGCGCCGCGAATCGGCTGTCGAGCGCGTATGGGAGCGCGCCCAGGCGCTGGCCGCCGAAGCACGCGACGAATCTCAGCGGGCCTGGCGCATTGCGCGCGACAATGGCGACGAAGCGGTAGCCGAAGCGCGAGATGCGGCGGCCCAGGCGCGCGAACGGGCGGACCTGGCCTGGGAAGAAGCCAGTGCGTTTACCGGCGAGGCCTGGGCTCAGGCCCGCGAAGCGGCGCTGGAACTTCGAGCGCAGGCTGACGCTGCCTGGTCGCGGCTGCAGGAAGAAGCGCCCGCCGAGGAAGATGCCGAAGACTGAGGTTCAGGCACCCGAATCACTGCCGCCGCCCCGCTGAGTCGGGGCGCGGTCACTTTTATTCATACCAACTCGAATCAGGACTGACAGCGTGTCAGAGACATACAATCCCGGCCAGATCGAACCGGCCATCCAGAAAGCCTGGGCTGACCAGGCCGCCCATCGCGCCGATGACGGCAGTGAAGATGGCCGAGAGCGTTTTTACTGCCTGAGCATGTTCCCTTATCCCTCCGGCAAGCTGCATATGGGGCACATGCGCAATTACACGATCTGTGACGTGATCTCGCGTTACCAGATGATGTGTGGCAGGCGGGTGCTGCAGCCCATGGGCTGGGATGCATTCGGATTGCCAGCCGAAAACGCCGCCATGGCCAACGGCGTGCCGCCCGCCAAATGGACCCGCGACAACATTGCTCATATGCGTGGCCAGCTCAAGGCGCTGGGGTTTGCCATCGACTGGGAACGCGAACTGGCGACTTGCGATCCAGAGTATTACCGCTGGAACCAGTGGTTTTTCCTGCGTCTGCTCAAACGCGGCATTGCCTACAAGAAAACCGGCGTGGTCAACTGGGATCCGGTCGACCAATCGGTACTGGCCAACGAACAAGTTGTTGACGGGCGTGGCTGGCGCTCCGGTGCGCTGGTCGAAAAGCGCGAAATCCCCATGTATTACCTGCGCATCACCGACTATGCCGATGAGCTGCTCGAAAGTCTCGATGAGCTTGACGGCTGGCCGGAGCGGGTCAGAACGATGCAGGCCAACTGGATCGGCCGCAGCGCTGGTGCTGAAATCAGTTTTGCCTGCCGTGATCAGACGATCAAGGTCTTTACCACGCGACCCGACACGCTGATGGGCGCCACTTACATGGCCATCGCCGCCGAGCACCCGCTGGCCCGCCTGGCCGCCGACAACAATCCTGAGCTGCGGGATTTTCTGATCGAGTGCCAGAAGGGCGGAGTGTCGGAGGCCGATATCGCCACCCAGGAAAAGCTGGGCATGGACACCGGTTTCAAGGCGATCCATCCATTGACTGGCGAGGAACTACCGGTCTGGGTGGCCAATTACGTTCTCATGGGCTACGGCGAAGGCGCGATCATGGCGGTGCCGGGGCACGACGAACGCGATTTCGAGTTTGCCCTGAAGTACCACCTGCCGATTCCCCAGGTTGTCAGCCTGCCCGAAGGGCGCGCTTACGACGATCGCCAGTGGCATGAGGACTACAAAGCCAAGGATGGGACTCTGATCAACTCTGGCGCTTACAACGGACTGAATTGTGCCGATGGCGCTGAGGCCGTTGTTGCCGACCTGGAAGCCAGGGACGCAGGCAGGAAACGGATCCAGTACCGCTTGCGCGACTGGGGGATTTCCCGCCAACGCTACTGGGGTTGTCCGATACCGATCATTCATTGCGAACATTGTGGCGAGGTGCCGGTGCCCGAGCAAGACCTGCCGGTGATGCTGCCGGAGGACCTCGTGCCTGATGGCGCCGGCAACCCGCTGGGACGGCATGAGGCCTTCGTCAACACGGTTTGTCCGACCTGCGGCGGTCCGGCCCGGCGCGAAACCGACACCATGGACACCTTTGTCGATTCGTCTTGGTATTTTCTGCGCTTTACCTGTCCCGACAATGATCAGGCCATGGTCGATGCCGAAACCAACCGCTGGATGCCGGTCGACCAGTACATCGGTGGAATTGAACACGCGATCCTGCACCTGCTTTATGCGCGCTTCTGGACCAAACTGATGCGTGACGAAGGTCTGATCACGTTCGATGAGCCGTTCGCCCGCCTGCTGACCCAGGGCATGGTTTTGGCCGAGACTTACTACCGCAAGGATGATGCCGGTCGAACCACCTGGTTCAATCCGGCCGATGTCGATGTCGAGCGCAATGAAAAAGGCCAGGTCACCCGGGCCGTGCTGGCGTCCGATGGCACGGAGGTCACGCCCGGCGGTATCGAGAAGATGGCCAAGTCCAAGAACAACGGCGTCGATCCCAAAGCCCTGGTCGACCATTACGGCGCCGACACCGTGCGCCTGTTTTCGATGTTCGCCGCACCACCTGAGCAGTCGCTGGAATGGTCCGAAGCCGGGGTCGAAGGCGCCTGGCGTTTCCTGCGCCGTCTCTGGACCGGCGTTCAGGACCATATTGCCGGTGGTCTGCCCGGCCAGGTCGACCCGGGCGGGCTTGATGATGAGAGCCGTGAGCTTCGACGTTTGCTGCATGAAACCATCGTCAAGGTCGGTGATGATTTCGGCCGCCGCTATACCTTCAATACCGCGATCGCGGCAATGATGGAATTCTGCAATCATCTCAATCGCTTCGGAGCGGCAACTGATGGCCGACGCGCCTTATGTCAGGAGGCCTGGGAGGGCATCGTCAGGCTCATTGCCCCGGTCACGCCGCATATTGCGGAGAAGTTGTGGCAGGATCTCGGTCATTCCGATTCGGTATTCGAGGCCGGCTGGCCGCAGGTTGACAAGACCGCGCTGGTCCGGCAGGCAGTGACCATCGTGGTCCAGGTCAATGGCAAGGTACGGGGCCGCATCGAGGCGGCGCCGGGGAGCGGGCGTGAAGACATCGAGAGCGCCGCACTGGCTGATGAGAACGTGGTTCGCTTCGTCGCCGGCAAGACCATTCGCAAGGTCATTGTCGTTCCGGACAAACTCGTCAATGTGGTGGCCAACTGATGCGCGTTTTGATGGTCATGCTGTTGTGCCTGCTGCTGGCGGCTTGCGGCTTTCAGCTCCGGGGGGAGGCGCGCCTGCCCCCGGCCATGCAGGAAACCTGGCTGCATGTACCCGATGACAGCACCGCTTTTGTCCGCGAGCTGACGCTGATGCTGCGGGCCAACGGGGTCGGCGTACGCGCCCAGCCCGGCGATCAGACGGCCGAGCTGCGAATCTTTGCCGAGCGCATGCACCGCGAGGCCCTGACGATCTCCGGTCAGGCGCGGGTGCGCGAATTCATGTTGATCTTTGATGTTGATTTCGAGCTGACCGATGCCTCAGGTAACGTGTTGATTGGCCGTGAAACCTTGCGCCTGACGCGCGACTACAGCTTTGACGAGCAGGAGATTCTGGCGGCGACGCGCGAAGAGGAGTTTCTGCGCAACGACCTGCGCCAGGCCATGGCGGCCCAGATGCTGCGGCGTCTCGAAGCCCTGTAATCGGGCTCGTGCGTGCATGAAGCTGTTTCCGGAAAAACTCGAAGCCAGACTGGAAAGCCGGCTCGACCCGGTCTACCTGATCGCCGGGCCCGAGCTGTTGCTGGTCGAGGAGGCATGCGACGCCATCCGGCGTGCCGGACGCAGAGCCGGGGTGTCGGAGCGCGTGGTGGTGGAAGCCGACGCCCGTTTCGACTGGAGCCAGCTCGGCGCGGCCAGTGAAAATCTCTCCCTGTTCGCGACTCGCAGGCTGGTTGAATTGCGCATGCCGTCGGGCAAGCCGGGCCGGGAAGGGGGTGCTGCCCTGCGTGACTGGGTCAAGCGGGGCAGCGATGATGTTTTGATGATCAAATGCCAGGCCTGGGAGATCGCCAGCGAAAAGACGGCCTGGTTTCGGGATGTCGAGAAAGCCGGCGTTTTTCTGCCGTGCTGGTCGGTCAAGGCGCCGCGACTGCCCCAGTGGATCCGGCAGCGTCTGGCCTCGCGCGGCATCAGCGCCGACGACGCTGCCAGCACCTTTCTCGCCGAGCGCCTGGAAGGCAATCTGCTGGCCGCCTCACAGGAAATCGAGCGCTTGTCCCTGCTCTATGGCCAGGGCACGCGACTGAATCTGGATCAGATCAAGGCGGCCGTAGCCGACAGCGCCCGCTTCGACAGCTATCGCCTGACCGAGTTGGTACTGACCGGCCAGGCCGGTGCGGCCGCCCGCTGCATCAGGGGTTTGACCGAAAGCGACACGCCGATGCCGATGATCGTCTTTGCCATTGCACGCGAACTTCAGACCATTGAGGCGTTCCAGACTCTGATCAAAACCGTCTCCCCCGACGAAGCCATTGCCGAGCTGAATATCTGGCGTAGCCGCGAGGACGTCGTGCGGAACGCTGCCGGCCGGTTGCGGCCGGAGATGGTGCGTATGGCGCTTTCCATTCTGTCCGACCTGGATCTATTGTCTAAATCCAACCGGAAACACGAATTCTGGTTGCGACTGGAGCGTCTGTGCGTCGGCCTGGCGAGCAACGATCTTCAATGGGAAGCTGCGTGAAAAACGACGCCATCGCAATCTTTGGAGGCACGTTCGATCCGGTCCACTTTGGTCACCTCCGGGCCGCCAGCGAGGTGGCCGAACAGCTCAAGGTTGCCGATTTCCGTTTGTTGCCGGCCGGGCAACCGCCGCACCGGGAGGGTACCTGGGCCGATGCCAGCCACCGGCTGGCGATGCTGGAACTGGCGCTGGCCTCCTACCCGGATCTCACCGTTGACCAGCGCGAAGTTCATCGCGACGGACCCTCGTTCATGGTCGATACCCTGGCCAGCATTCGCGCTGAATCGGGCGATGCGCCGATCATTCTTTGCCTGGGCCAGGACGCGGCCAATGGACTCAATCGCTGGCACCACTGGCGGGAGCTGTTCCAGTTGTCCCACCTGGTGGTCATGACCCGGCCGAGAAGCCGTCCGCGCTATCCGGAAGATCTTGGCGAGTACTTCAAGCAGCGCCGGGTGCAGCGCACCCGGGATCTGATGGACTCGCCGGCCGGGCTGGTCCGCCACGTTGAGGTCACGAAGCTGGCCATCTCGTCGACCGATATCCGGCGCCAGCTGGCGACGGGCCGTGACCCACGCTTTCTCCTGCCAACCGCGGTGCTCGCCTACATCCGCCAGCAGGGATTGTATGGCTACCATGAAATCGAGGCCGAAAAGAGGTAAACTTCCAACCCAGTCCACCTACAGTATGGCTAATTGAAACAATTCCCCGTTTCCGACCCCCTGATTCTCCGGGACCTCGCCCGATCCGTCCTTGAAGACGCCAAGGCCGAAGATATTGAAGAAATCGATCTTCGCGACCGTGGCAGCTTTGCCGATTTCATGCTGATTGCCAGTGGCAATTCGACTCGCCAGGTCAAGGCCGCGGCCGAACGTCTGGTCGAGCGGGCCAAGGCGGCTGGAATTCAGCCACTGGGTGTCGAAGGCAGCCGTGAGGCCGAATGGGTGCTGGTCGACCTGGCTGATGTCGTTGTGCACATCATGCTGCCGCAGACCCGAGCCTTCTACAACCTGGAAAAGCTCTGGGCGGTGCCACCGGCAACGCGTTCGGCGCAAGCTTGAGGCTTGCAGGCCGATGGATCTCGTGGTGGCCTGCGTGGGAACACGCATGCCAGCCTGGGTTGCCGAGGGCTGGCGACAGTACGCCCGCCGTTTGCCGCCCCACCTGAAGCTTGATCTGATTGAAGTTCCGGTCGCTGGCAAAGCCGCGCTAGGGCGCGAGGCGGTGGTTGAAGCCGAAAGCCTGCTCGCCCGTGTTCCCGATCGCGCCCGCCGAATCGCCCTGCATGGTGAGGCAAGGCCCTGGTCGACCGAGAGCCTGGCCGAAAAAATGGCCGACTGGCAGCACGATGGTGACCCGGTCTGGTTCTTTATCGGCGGCGCCAACGGGCTCGATCCGGACTTTCTTGGATCCTGTCACAGCCGCTGGTCGTTCGGCCCGGCCGTCTTTCCCCACATGCTGGTCAGGGTGATGGTGGCCGAGCAACTGTATCGGGCCTGGACCATACTTTCCGGACACCCTTATCACCGGGCCTGAGATAGCGATGGACGCACCGATTTCATGAGTGAAGCAACAAGCCTGATCCTGGCGTCGGCCTCGCCGCGCCGTCGTGAACTTCTCGCGCTGTTCGGGTTGGCGTTTTCCATACAGCCGGCCGATATCGACGAGTCGCGCCTGGGCGACGAGACCGCGTCCAATCACGTGCTCCGGATTGCAATCGCCAAGGCGGCCGTCGTTGCCCACGACCAGCCGGACGCCTACGTGCTGGGCTCGGATACCGCAGTGATCGTGGAAGGCGAGTCGCTGGGCAAGCCGGCTGATCCACTCGAAGCCGAGGACATGCTGCAACGGCTCTCGGGCCGCTCGCACGAGGTGATGTCGGCCGTGGCAGTGCTTTGCCCGGATGGTCGTCGTCTGAACCGCCTCAGCGTGACAACAGTGGAGTTTGCCCCGCTGCCCAGACAATGGATGGCTGAGTACATTGCCTCGGGCGACCCGATGGACAAGGCCGGTGCTTACGGTATCCAGAACCAGGCCGGCATCTGGATCCGGCGCATTGATGGCAGCTACACCGGCGTTGTCGGCCTGCCCTTGTACGAGACGGGTGAACTTCTGAGAGAAGCTGGGCTGATCTGAGCTATTCCGACCGGAGTCTCCAACCCCGTAACCGGGCCCGCTGTCGCGACAGGAACAAAAGAAGCTCACCACAGAGGCACAGAGGTCACAGAGGTTAAAAAGGAAAACATAGCGAAGTAGATTTGCACCGATAAATCAATTACTTATCTTGTTTTTCCTCTGTGCGCTCTGGGTCTCTCTGGTAAACCGGTGTTTTTGTTCGATGAGAGGTGGAGTCAACGTCCACTTGGACAATCGCAAGTCAATGCTATCCTTGCCGCGATGCCGATTTGAAGATGGCAATTGCACGGGCTGTCGGAGTGCCCAGACCTTGAGCGATGAAATCCTGATCAATGTAACCCTGACCGAACGGCGTGTGGCCGTGGTGGAAAGCGGCCTGCTGCAGGAGCTTTATCTGGAGCGCGTTGACGATACAAGTTTTGTGGGCAATATTTACATGGGCCGGGTCGAACGGGTCTTGCCGGGCATGCAGGCTGCTTTTGTCGGCATCGGGCTCGACCGTACCGCGTTTCTCCACGCCAGCGATATCATGCCGCGTCAACCGGAGTTGAACGAGAACGGGATGCCGACCCCTGTGCCTCCCATTACCGAGCTGATTCATCAGGGCCAGAAGATCATGGTGCAGGTGATCAAGGATCCTCTGGGCACCAAGGGCGCCAGACTGACGACCCAGCTCAGCATTCCCTCGCGCTACCTGGTGCTTTTGCCCGAAGTCGACAGCCTGGGCGTGTCGGTCCGGATCGAGGCCGAGGATGAGCGCCAGCGTTTGCGTGATCTGTTGACCGAACTGAAAAGCCCCGAATCCAAGGCCGGCTTCATTCTCAGGACCAACGCTGAAGGAGTCGGCCCGGATTCCCTGGCCAACGACCTGGATTATCTGGGCCGCGTGTGGAAGCAAATCGAGTCCGGCATGGTTGATGCCGAACCCGGACAATGCATCTATGAGGATCTCTCCCTGCCGTACCGGGCCTTGCGTGACCAGATGCATGCCGGTGTGGAGAAGGTGCGAATTGATGACCGGGCAACCTGGCAGCGTGCCCAGAAGTTCGCCAGTGATTTCTTTCCGGCCTGGGTCGAGCGCATCGAACACTATGATGGCGAAGGCCCCCTGTTTGACCTCTACGGCGTCGAAAATGAGATCGAGCGCGCTCTGAGCCGCGAAGCGCCGTTGAAATCCGGCGGCCATTTGACCATTGACCAGACCGAGGCGATGACCACGGTTGATGTCAATACAGGCGCCTATGTCGGTTTTCGCAACCTCGAAGAAACCATCTACAAGACCAACCTGGAGGCGGCTCAGGCCATCGCCCGCCAGCTTCGCCTGAGAAACCTGGGCGGTATCATCATTATCGACTTTATCGACATGAGCGATCCAGATCACAAGCGCCAGGTCCTGCGTACCTTGCAACGGGCGCTGGCCCGCGACCATGCGCGCAGCAGCGTCTCTGAAATTTCCGGCCTGGGTCTGGTGGAAATGACGCGCAAGCGCACGACCGAGAGCCTGGAGCATCGTATGTGCGAGCCCTGTCCGGCCTGCGAAGGTCGCGGCCGGATCAAAAGTGTGGACACCATCTGTGCCGAGATTTTCCGCGAAATATTGCGTGCCGTGCGCCAGTTCGAAACTGGTCAGTTGCGGGTGATGGCGGCCCCGTCGGTGGTAGACCGAATCCTGGAGGATCATCATCGCTCCATCGCTGAACTCACCGAGCAGCTTGGAACCAGTATCCAGTTCCAGCCGGAAGAGCAGTACGGTCAGGATCAGTTCGACGTCGTCTTGCTTTGACAACCGCTTTGACCACTGACCAAACAACATCGCGCCTGCGGCGGCTAGCGCGGTATTGCCGCGGCCTGCTGCTGACCGCGCTTGCCCTGATTATCATCGTCACGGCCATTGTCGTTGGCATCGGTCGGGCGCTGATCCCCTATGCGGACGAAGTCAGGCCGTGGCTGGCCGATGTGTTGTCGCAGCGTATCGACCAGGACATCCGCATCAGGCGTCTTGAGGTCCAGTGGCCACGGTTGACCCCGCAACTGGTGCTGTATGGAACCAGCATCGGACCGGAGGGCGAACCTCTGCTGGCGGTTGACCAGGCGCGCCTGGAATTGCATTTGCCAGACTTGTTCCGCGCCGATCGCAATCCTCTGCGCCTGATTGTGCTCGGCCTGGAGCTGGTTCTGGTCGAAGACGAGTCAGGTCAGTGGGGCTTGCAACTGGAAGGTGGCGCACAGTTGGGCGATCGGTCGGCTCGTGACCAGATGCTGGCCGGCGATTTATTGGTCAGAGATGCCAAGCTGCAAATCCGCCCGCTGGATCGACCGGACTTGAGCGCTCGCCTGGTGGAAGGGGAAATCCGCCGTCGCGGCGAGCAAACCCTGGTCCACGGCCTGCTGATGCCGTCCGATGAGACCGGTGCCGGGATCGATTTCAGTTTGCTGCTCAAGCACCCGGACGAGCGCTGGGATGAAGCCCGTGCCTGGGTTCGAGGCCAGGATCTCGCGCTGGCCCAATGGCTGGACATTGACTGGCTGCCGATTGCTGTGGAACCGGGGCCGGAGGCCCGACTGTCGCTGGAGGCCTGGCTGACCTGGTCGGCCAGCGGTGACGATCGGCTGGATATCGATCTCGAACTGAACGGCTTGATCCCCGGAAGCGAAACACTCGCGGCTCAATTGCTTGTCAACCGGCAGGGCCGTGAGACCCAGGTTGAACTGGTTTCGCTTAAAAGTGCCGCCGCAAGGGCCGAGCCGCTGATCACCGGTCTGGCGGTCGGTCGCAGTGGCGGGGCCTGGGCGCTGGCAATTGACGACCTTGATCTTGAGGCTGTGTTTGCGCTGGCAAAGCCATTTCTGGGCGACATCGCGCTCGCGCCAACGCATCTGGCAGGGCGGATCACTGAATTCAGTGCGGGTTGGCAGTCTCGACAAGGGTTGCAGGCCCTGGGTGGAAATGTCACAGGCCTGGCTGTCCGCTTACCCGATCCTTTGCCCTCGATTGAGGGGCTTGACCTTGACCTGAGCCTGGCTGGCGATCGACTGGTGCTGGAGCCGGGCGGCCAGCCTCGGGTGGACTGGCCGGATCTGTTGCGCCAGTCGGTCGAACTGGATGCCGTCGCCGGACGGCTGCTGCTGACGCCCGGGACGATCGAGTTGCAGGGTCTCCGGATTGACAATGCCTTCATTACGGGTGCAGCCAACGGCTGGGTTTATCTCTCTGACGACCGCCCGTTTCTGGATCTGGTCATTGAGGTCGACCGGCTCGAATCACTCGATCCGCGCCCTTACTTGCCGCCGCGCTACGTGCCCGAAACAGCGCTGAAGTGGCTGGACCATTCAATCGACTGGATTGAGTGGGCCGAAGGCGTGGTGCTATTGCATCTGCGCGCCGGCACGCTGGCTCAAGACATCAAGCCCGGCAATTTTCAGGCCGAAGCGACTTTCCGAGGGTTGAACATTGACTACTGGCCCGATTGGCCCGTCGCCCGGAACATGAGCGGCGTGGCAGATTTTCTGGGCTCGGGACTGTCAGGCCGCGTTGAAGAAGGTTGGCTTGGCGAGGTCAAGGTTGGCGCGCCCCAACTGAGCATTGCTGATTTGTCCTCACCAGTCCTGAATCTGGATCTGAGGGCCGAGCCGGCTGATGCTACCGCTATCGCACAATTGATCGCGACAATGCCACTGGACAATTGGGACAGCATCATGGCCCCCATGGTCTGGTCAGGCCCTGCCGGTATTCGTATGGCGTTGAGCCTGCCTTTTGCCGACATGGCCAACTGGTCGATGCAGGGTGATGTGCGTTTGCAGGGCGCCGGGCTTGAGTTGCCTGCCATACCCCTGGCCTTGTCGAAGCTTGAGGGTGCGGTTC
>JBGTLI010000176.1:0-4206 GCA_041744195.1 Wenzhouxiangella sp.
TCGCCCTTCGGGAGTGCGTCTGAGTCGACAACTCGGCGTTGCGAACCTTGTAAAGGGCTGGCCATTCACTGCGGTTCGCGCCTTGATTTGTCGACTCAGTCACACTCTGAAAGTTACAGAATTAACGACGGGGTACACTAGTCTGAAGACAAGGACACCGGTGCAAACCGTGATACGATCAACGCGTTCAGCCGTTTGATTGATCGAATCGCGGAGATATGCACCATGAAGCTGATTGCCGTTTTATTAACGCTACTGGTCATCGCAAGTCATTTCGGCTTTCTGGTGCTTGAGATGTTCTATTGGGATCACCCTGTCGGTCGAGAGATCTTTGGCATGACACCGGAGGAATCCGCGGCATCGGCCGTTCTGGCGATGAATCAGGGCTTGTACAACGGTTTTCTGGCAGCCGGCCTGATCTGGGGGCTGTGGTCGGGGCGACTCGACGTTAAGGCCTTCTTCCTGAGCTGCGTTATCATTGCCGGAATATTCGGCGGGCTGACCGCCAAGTTCACCATTGTTTTCACTCAGGCCCTGCCGGCCCTCCTCGCCTTGATCTTTGTGCTGCTGGCTGATCGATCCAAAAGGCAATAACCATTACGATGTCACTCCCTCCAGGGTTGATGGCTGTCATACCGGTTCGGACCAAACGGCATGTTCATTGCCGAGCCATACTCGCCCCGTCGGGTTCCCTATTCTTTAATCTATACTGACAACAGGCAAACAGGCAAGCTGCAGGCCATGAACGACTCCGACCGTGGAAATGCTCCCGGCACGACCCACGAGGTCCTCAACCAGCCCGAAGCGCTGGAGAACTACAACGCCTACGCATCCGATGTTGCCTTGCGCGAGGCTGTGGGGCGCGAGGGTACGGGAAAGCACGAGGATCAATTGCAGGCTTACGGGAAGATTGCCGGGTCAGAGATTCTGCGACTGGGGTTCGAGGCCAATGCGCACACGCCTGCACTCAGATCACATGACCGCTATGGGCGTCGCATCGACCAGATTGAGTTTCACCCCAGCTATCACCGGCTGATGGAACTGGGTCTGAGTCACGGACTGGCCTCGCTGACCTGGTCAGGCGAACCGGGAGCACGGGTGGCGCGCTCGGCGCTGATGTACCTGCATTGCCAGTTTGAGGCCGGGACGATGTGCCCGATCACGATGACCCATGCGGTGATTCCTTCCTTGCGTGAGCAATCCGAAATAGCGGCCGAGTGGGAGCCGCGGGTGCTGGCCGGCCAGTACGACCCGGCCTTTCGCCCTGCGTTGGAAAAGACCGGCGTGACGCTGGGCATGGCGATGACCGAAAAGCAGGGCGGCTCGGATGTTCGCGCCAATACCACCGTGGCCAGCCCCCTGGGCAAGCCAGGTGCCGGCCAGGCCTATGAACTGGTCGGCCACAAGTGGTTTTGTTCGGCGCCGATGTCGGATGCGTTCTTGAGCCTGGCGCAGACCGACTCGGGTTTGAGCTGCTTCCTGGTGCCACGCTGGCGGCCGGACGGCACGGTCAATCCAATTAACATCATGCGGCTCAAGGACAAGCTCGGCAATCAATCCAACGCCTCGTCCGAGATCGAGTATCCGGGCACCTGGGCGCAGATGGTGGGCGAGCCGGGCCGGGGCGTGCCGACAATCATTCGCATGGTGGCCGAAACCCGGCTCGATTGCGTGATTGGCTCGGCGGCACTGATGCGTCAGGCTGTGGCGCAGTCCATTCATCACTGCGATCAGCGCATGGCGTTCGGGGCGCATTTGAGCCGACAGCCGTTGATGATGAATGTACTGGCCGATCTGGCCATTGAATCGGAAGCAGCCATGGTACTGGCCCTGCACCTGGCTGGCCGCTTCGAGCGCTCGAGCTCTGACGAGCAGTCCGAACTGCTGGCCCGGATTGCGACCCCGATCGCCAAGTATTGGGTCTGTAAGCGCGCGGTACACCTGGTCAACGAAGCCCAGGAATGCCTGGGTGGGGCCGGCTATGTCGAGGAATTCATGTTGCCGAGAATCTATCGCGAGGCGCCGGTCAACGCGATCTGGGAAGGCTCGGGCAATATCCAGTGCCTGGATGTGCTGCGTGCGCTCAATCGTGAACCGCGCTGCCTGGATGCACTGGTCGCGGTGCTCGAGCCGCATTTCTCGAACATGCCAGCATTATCGAAGATCGTCGATTCGGTGCGCCAGGATCTGGCTGATGGTGAGCAGGTGCAGTTTCGCGCCCGGCGCCTGGTCGAGCGTCTGGCGATGGCGTTGCAGGCGGTCTTGCTGATTGAATCGGGCAGTGATGCCGTGGCCGAAGCCTATGTCGCCGGCAAATTGCACCATGACAGCGGAATGATGTACGGCACCCTGCCCGACGGCCTGGACCTGACCGCGATCATCGATCGGGCGCGCCCGGATCTTGCTGCTGCCTGAACCCGGGACGTTCAGATTCCCTATAATCAGTGGCCAGTTTCCACTATTTCCTGCCATGACTATTGCATTGGGCTTTGACTCGCCGGCGGCCCGCCTGCGGGCCCGGACATGAGTACGGCCACGGTCGCGGCGCGACGCACGCCGGATACGCTGATCATCCTGTTCTGGGTGGCGATTGTGCTGGTTGCCCTTAGCTTCCTGGTACCGGCGGGCAGTTTTGATGTTCAGGTGGATGCCGACGGTGACACGCTGCCGATCGAGTTGACCAGCTTTTCCCTGAGTGAGGATGGGCCACCGGGAACGGCGCTGTTCAGCAGCGATACCGATCAGATCGGCTTTCTCAATGCCCCGTTCATGGGCCTGACCTCGGGTAGTCGCTTCAGTGCGGCCATCGGCATCATGGGTTTTTTGCTGGTGGTCGGCGGCGCGTTCGGCATCATTATGAAAACAGGCTGCATTGACCGCGGCGTCCGCGCCCTGATCGGGCGCACCGAGAAAGAGCCGATTGTCGTCCTGCCGATCCTGTTTTTCCTGTTCTCACTCGGCGGCGCCGTGTTCGGCATGAGCGAGGAAACCATCGCCTTCGTAATCCTGCTGGCGCCGATCATCGTGCGCCTGGGCTATGACGGCATCACGGCGGTGCTGGTCACCTTTGTCGCCTCGCGCGTCGGGTTTGCCGCTAGCTGGATGAATCCTTTCAACGTCGCCATTGCCCAGGGCATTGCCGATGTGCCAATCCTTTCCGGCGCGCCGCTGCGGATCGTAATGTGGATCGTGTTTACCTTGGTCGGCATGGTTATCACGATCTGGTGGGCACGCAAGGTCTATGCCAACCCCGGGTGCTCGCCCGTTTATGAGTCCGACGCGGTGTTTCGCGACCTGGCCGAACCGGAGAAAGACGAAGCCGCGTTCACCGGACGCGATGTACTGGCCCTGCTGTTGATCGTTGCCGGCGTCGGCTGGGTGATCTGGGGGGTGATGGCGCACCAATATTACATTCCCGAAATCGCCACCCAGTTCTTTACCATTGGACTGACGGTCGGCTTACTGTACCTGTTTCCCGGCAGCCACCGGATGCGGGCCAACGATCAGGCCCGCGCTTTCCGCGAAGGGGCGGCCAGCTTGATTCCGGCCGTGCTGGTCGTCGGTATGGCCATGGGGCTGGTGATGCTGCTCGGCGGCACCAAACCGGGCGAGGATTCGGTCATGAACACCATCCTGTTCACCCTGGCCTCCGGCCTGACCCATGTGCCGGAGTTGATTTCGGCCTGGCTGATGTTCTTTGTCCAGGCCGTGATCAATTTCCTCGTACCTTCAGGCTCCGGCCAGGCCGCATTGACCATGCCGCTGATGGCGCCCCTGGGCGATCTCGTCGGCATCCAGCGCCAGGTTACCGTGCTCTGCTTCCAACTGGGCGACAGCCTCACCAACCTGATCATCCCGACCTCGGCCACCCTGATGGGCGTGCTGGGCGCCGCTCGCATCGACTGGGCCGTCTGGGCACGCTGGGTATTGCCGCTGCTGGGGATCTATGCGGTGCTGGCGCTGGGCTTTATCGGTGTGGCAGTTGGGATTGGGTATTCATAGCCCAGCGAGCACGGCCGGCGGCGGCCCGTACTGAACCAGATGGACGTAGACGGAAAAATCCATCGATCCGCTGTGTAACCCATGGTGTTATTTCCCAATTTAGAACTAATTAACGGTTGCCTCCAGCGGCGGATCGGAGATGATCCGCGGCGGCTGTTCGGCCTCCTAACCGGGCAGACTGGTTGGACTGATATTCGGTGGTGT
>JBGTLI010000177.1:0-8227 GCA_041744195.1 Wenzhouxiangella sp.
ACGGTTTATTTTGACCCTCAGTTACACGCGGCGCTGCGGCTGAAGGCTGCGCATACGCATCGCTCCTTGTCAGATCTCGTCAACGATGCTGTTCGTGCCGCATTAGCTGAGGATCAGGAAGATCTGGCGGCATTTGAGGAACGGATTTCTGAGCCAGCGATGAGCTATGAGGCTTTGCTGGATGACTTGAAGGCTCATGGCAAAATATAAGGTTGTATTCAAGAAATCCGTCTCTAAAGATCTTCGTCCAATCCCCAACAAAGATGTTAGCCACATTCTTCAGCGCATTGAAGCGCTGCAGGAAGATCCCCGTCCAGTCGGCAGTGAAAAGCTCTCAGGACAAGAGCGCTACAGAATCCGGCAAGGTGTGTACCGAATCATATATGAAGTGGCAGATGAGCTTCTAGTAGTAACGGTTGTGAAGGTGGCTCATCGAAAGCATGTCTACAAGTGAATTGATGCTCCTTCCGGCTGTTGCAGCCGCATCCGTTGGATAGACCGGGGTCACCGCCGCACCGAGAATGTCTGGGTCGGGTCGCAATCGAAGGTTGATGGCCGTGCGCGATCAACCTTGAGTTGGGCGGGAGTTTCAGGAAAACTTCAGCGCTTCCCCATGGCAATTGAGGCCGGATGCGGGCATCTTGTTGGTTTGGAATGGCCCTGGAGTTTGGGTGGAATGAAAATCGAGTTCGATGGTTTCAGCTATGACCCAAGCGACGGCAGCCTTGGCCATCGTGACCGGACAGGCGAGCGAACGCTTCGGCCTCAGGTTGGTCGCCTGCTCGAAACGCTGGCCACCCAGCGAGGCCGCGTGCTCGGGCGCGAACAGATTTACCGGGAGATCTGGGGCGAGGGCAGGGTGGTGGATTTTGAATCCGGTTTGGCGGCTCTGGTCAAGGAGCTTCGACAGGCGCTGGATGAAGTTGGCGGCGGTGCGGCACTGGTCGAGACCGTGCCTCGCCGCGGCTTTCGGTTGCGCGCCGGGGCGGCTTCCAAAAACCCGGCCTCGGTTGGGCCGGACCAGCAAGTGGCTATCAGGCTTCCCAAAATCGCTTTTGCGATTGGGCTGGCAGCGGCACTGGCGGTGCTGGCCGGTTTACTGGTCTGGCCTGACCGGCAAGGCGCCAGCGATGAGATGACCGTCGCGCCCACACTGGCCATCCTGCCTTTCGAGGAGTTCGGTGAGGCTGATTTCGGCCACGCCGGGATTCGCCTGGCCGACGCCCTGCTGGCCGAGCTGTGGGAGCGCGAGCTCGAGGGCTTGGAATTGATCGGCCGAACTTCGCTGATGCCCTACCGGGAACGTGACGACATCGCCCGGGCGGTGGCCGAGGATCTGGGGGTTGACCTGTTGCTCGAGGGCAGCCTGGCCGCCGAAGCCGGCGGCTGGCGGGCGGACATTCGGCTGCTGGGGCTGCCGGACGGGCGCGTCCTGTGGTCGATCCGGCTGGAGCATCCGGCGAGTGAACTGCCACCAATTACTGCGCTGGCCGGGGAGGCGATGGACCGTCTGAGCGTGGACTGGCCTGATGTGAGCACGCGCCGATTCGGCACGACCGATGGCAATGGGATTTCACGATGATTTTCGGAAAGTTTCAGCTTCCCGCCATGGATTTTCCCGGTGGCTCGTCCAGACTGATCACCATACTCAATCTCCAAGGATCGACCATGAAACGCCTCGTATTGCTGACCACAATGTTTCTGATCACAGCGATCGCGACTACCGCCGTCGGCTCGCCGCCCACCACGCGCCCGGGACCGGATTCGGCGATGCTGATCGGCTCGCCGGGCAAGGCCTCCCTCAACCTGTATCCGGTGGAGTTCGTGGCCATTGACGGCCGGCAGATCGGCGCCCGGGATACGATCTGGCTGGAACCGGGAACCTATACCCTGACCGTGCGCATGCTGGTGCGCAATCCGCCCGGCGCCCAGCATCGCCCGGCGCTGCGCCAGAAGATGAACACCCAGATCGAGGTGGTGATGGAGGCCGGCAAGACCTACCACGTGCTCGCACGCTACGACCGCACACAGCGCGAAGGCCCCTATACCACCGTGTTGTACCGGGTCACCGATACCTGAAAACGCAATGTTTGTCGAAGGGCGCAGTGACTATTGTCGGTGACAAACGAAAAGCAGATCGGGGCGCGCAAACGCGCCGCGAACTGACAGTGGCATGGCACCTGTTGAGAGTGCCCGGGACGAGATCACGGCTAAAGCGTAAACCGTTCCCAGTTGCCTTCCCCACTTACACCCCCACCCACCATGATCTAAACTGATTTTTTGATCCCGCTCCATCAACGGAGGTGGAGATGTATAAAGGCAGAAACTCAAGGCTGATTGTTATTGGCGCGTCCGCAGGTGGCATGGCGGCATTAAAGTTACTGGTAGCGCAATTGCCGAAGGATTTTCCTGCGCCTGTTTTCATCGTCAACCACATGGGTGCAGATACCACCGGTGAAGCGTTTCTCAGAGCTCTAAATGAGAGCGGCAGTCTTCCATGCGCACATCCGCGCGATAAACAATCATTCAAAAGCGGTCATATTTATCTGGCGCCATCAGACCAACATATGCTGGTTGAGAAAGGAAAGATCCTCGTTACCAAAGGAGCCAGGGAAAACCGTTCACGGCCGGCCATTGATCCCTTGTTTCGTTCCGCAGCAGTGGCCTATGGCAACCGGGTAATAGGAATCATTCTTACAGGCTATCTGGATGATGGTACCAGTGGCATGATGGCTATCAAAAGGTGCGGAGGCGTCTGCATTGCACAAGATCCTGATGATGCGTCGTATCCGGACATGCCGCAATCCGTGATATCGAATGTCGGAGCCGATTATTGTGTTCCGGTTGCCGAAATGGGGGCGCTGCTATCCGACCTTGTAAGCAGAGAACTACCAGAGAGCAAGCAAGTTCCGCAAGACATAGTGATCGAGGCGAAAATTGCACAGCGAGTTTTGAGCGATTTGCCTTCTGTCGAGGCCCTGGGCGATCAGGTGCCATTCAATTGTCCGGATTGTGGTGGAGTGTTATGGGAAGTGGAGGAGGGAAAATCGTCAAGGTATCGCTGTCATACCGGCCATGCATTTACCTCCTCGACATTGCTTGCTCAACAAACCGTAAAGATAGAAGAAACTCTATGGGTGGCACTGAGAATGTTCGAAGAGCGCCAGAACCTGCTGGTTACCATGAGTAAAAAGGAAAACAAGAAAACTCCCACTTCGACTTCCCAGCGCGCGAAAGATTCCCAGGTCCACATAGACCGCATACGTGCCATGCTGAAAGCAACTGACAAAGATTCTCGTAGTGGTTGAGGCATGCTTGTCATTTACCTGGTAAGCAGTTTCGGGTGCCTGCACTCATCATCCCACTTGTCTTTGCCTCTGCCAGGCCACATTTCCAAATCGCCTTCGGCCAGAATCTGACCCCAGGACGGTGCGGTCCGTTTACCGCTGCTGATATGGAGGTGCAAGTCGATGTTGAACACAATCCGTGGTACGGCTGCCGGCGCCCTGATGCTGGTCGGTATTTCCACCTTGCTTTTACTGCCGCTTTTCCTGCTGCTGGGACCGGATCGCGCCCTGGTTGGCTCGACTCTGGAGTTCAATACCCTGTGGACTGGTGGCGCCATGGTGGTGAGCCTGTTCGCCGCCACTATCGCCGGCTGGGTCGCGCACCGTGCTTCAGGAGGGCTGGCTGCGGTGATCGCACTGGCCGTGGTGGTGGTTTTGTTTGGCCTGGCCGATGCCTCCATCCATCACTGGCTGATGCCGGCCATGAGTCTTTCCCGCGAGGGGGTGTCTGGTTCTGCCATGCTGATTGGCTTGCGCGAGCCGCTATGGTATGACTTGAGTGGACCTGCGCTGATGGCGATCTTCATTTGGGTGGCAGGAAGCAGTCGTCATACCGAAACGGTGGGAGTCAAGCCGCGCACGGCAGGGCAACGCTGAAGGAACATCCGAACTGAGGGCCCCGATGCCAAGGCGTTAAGGGTCAGGGCGTCTCGTCGAGGGCATGGAGCGCTCGGGCCAGCGAGCTTCGATCGGGCATCACGTGGCCGGCATTGCGCATGCGGATCAGGGTTGCGTTGATGCCGGCTTCCGTTAATGATTGGAGGTTTCTCGTGTCCTCCTGAAATGGCGGAAGGTCGTTGTCTCCGGTCAGCATGACAAGACGGCTGTCCGATTTCAATCGGGCCAGCAGCGCTTCGTCTTGGGGTAATGGATTGACGAGCATGCTGTCGGCGTTGCCGACCGGGTCGCTGCCGGCAATAAACAATCCGCCGCGAAACAGGTCCGGATAGGCCACGGCTACGCTGAGTGCGACGCGCGAACCGCCGGACCATCCGCCAATATAGGTGCGCGCCGGGTCGATTGGAAAGCGATGGACAATGTTTTCCCGTGCGTGCAGCGCCAGCGGGATGCGGCGGAACACCACCGGCTGCCCGTTGCCGGCGCTGCGCGCTGCTACAAGAATGATGCCGCGATCGTTGAGCAATGTACGCCATTGGCGTGGTGCGCGGAATGCGCGTTGCGGGGAAATGAACACCAGCAGCCCGTAACCGGCAGCGGGGCGTTGCCGCGGCACGAAGACGTCGAAATATTCGGTAGCAAGGTCGACGGTATGACCGGCCAGGGCCATGGGTGTTTGCAACAGGGCGGGGTCGGCGTTGGGGTCGGCCGCAACCAATGCGCCCAGCAAGTGACCCGCCGAAGCCTCGATTTGCTCTCGACGCTCCGGCGTCGAGTACATTCGCTCAACGATCACCTCCAGCTTCGCCAGGTCCGAGTAGCGGTCGAATTGTTGCTGATCCAGATAGCCGGCGGCATGGGAGAACGAGGCACAGGACAACCACAGAAGAATGATGACGCCTGTCCGTAAAAACGCTGCTAACCTTTCACGTGACATCTTAAAAACTCCTCTAACCAGTTGAATCGGATGTGTTCCTGCTCAAGCCGGAGACGTTCTCCCAAGGCGTTGTCGCGCAGGGCCTGATAAAGCGCCGTTTCGGAGTCGTTGAGCCGGTCGAGTTGGCCGATGAATCGGCAATCTGCCGGCTCCTGGCCCCACATGTCGCGGTGGGTATCAAGCGTCGTCCGGTCCATCAGAAAGGATCGGGCCTGCGGCAGGCGGTGGCGGAAGCGGTTGAGGATGGCAAAGCCGTGGGTGTCGATATCGCCCCAGTACCAGGTGCGGGCCCGGGCGAGCCAGTTGATGCCGGCCAGGCGGTCCAGTCCGTAGCCCAGGCCGAAAATAACGATCGAGCGCGGGTGGGGCGGAAAGGCCAGGCCGTTGATTTCATTTTCGGTGACGAAGACATCGTCAACGCCCAGGTCCAGGCGGGCGAATTCTTCCGGCAGCACCGAAAGGTCGCTCAATCCGGATACATACAGGTCAGGATCCAGAATTCGAAAGCGCACCAAGGAAGGTCGACTGGCCAGGCCGAAGCGTCGGTTGAATCCGCGAATGCCGCCGGCCGTCGGGTCGATGGCTTCCTTGGGGAGTACGGATTCAAGCAATTCACTGACCAGGCTTCTCCGAGCCTGGATGAACTTGGTATCGACCCCGGGTATATCGAGCTGGCGCAGATAGACGCCCGGGCGGGGTGTGCGAATAAAGTGTCTGAGCACGCCTTTGAGCTGCGGCCAGTCATCTCCGCGCTTGAGCGCTTCCAGTGGGCGTCGGATAAGCCAGTCACGCAGCGCGGGAAACTCGGCCAGCAGTTCGGTCGAAAGTGAGTCGAAGCGAGCGGCCGTCCGGGATTTGCCGATCATCTTCAGGGCATCTTCGCGGGTCGGAACAACGATCTGCCACGGCAGTTGATTCGCGCCGCGAGTGCGGTGATTGATCTGGCGCCACTGGATCTCGTAGCCCTGGCCCTGTTGGTTACGGGCATGGGACATCAGCAAGCGCACCCACTGGCGGACGGCATCGAAGCGCTCGTCGAGGTCGCGTGAGCGGGCCCTGCGAAGACGTAATTTCAGGGGAAACAGGTTGTCCTGATCGAGTTGGTCAGCCAGAATGCGGCCTGAGACCCAGAGCTTGCGGACCTGGTCGCTCAGTTCATCCGGTGTGGTCCAGGGCGGCGAGCTCACGATGCGGCGATTGGTGTGACCAGGTCGCGGGCGGCCTTCGCGGCTTTCTCGGCCCGGTATTCCTCAATCGTCAGGTTGCGCAGCAGCGACTGGCGGCCTTCCGGGTTATGCACGAAGCCGACGCTGGCGACGAACGGCTCGATGATGTGGATCTTCTGCATCGGCGTGACAATCAACAGTTGCAGGTTCAGCCGTCCGAACAGTTCCAGCCCGTAGCGGGCCGATTCATCCGAGCCACGGCCAAAGGCCTCGTCAATGACCACGAAGCGAAACGAGCGCGAGCGCTTTTCGCCCCACTCCAGGCCGAACTGGTAGGCCAGGCTGGCGGCCAGCACGGTATAGGCGAGCTTTTCCTTCTGGCCACCGGACTTGCCGCCGGAATCGGCGTAGTGTTCGTGCTCGCTGTCATCCTCGCGCCAGCGTTCGGAGGCTGAGAAGGCAAACCAGTTGCGAACGTCGGTGACCTTGCGGGTCCAGCGCCGGTCAAGTTCAGCGGTTCCTTCGCGGCCGCGGAAGCGCTCGATGATGGCGCGGACCTGCATGAATTTCTGTTCTGAATACTGAGCATCGGCCGAGCCGGTAACGCTGTCTTCAGTGCAGGCGCGCAGGTTTTGCTGGAATTCGCGGATGTCGGCGTCCTGGGCGTTTTCGGCCAGCAGCCGGATATAGCGGCCACGTTCATAGTCGATTTCGTGCAGCGAGCGGTTGATGATCTCGATGCGCTCGCGAATCTGCTCACGTTCGCGATTGAGCTGGGACTGGAAATTGGCCACCTCGCGAATGGCATTTTCGTTGAGCAATTCCTTGAAGCGCTTTTCGAATCGCGGCAGATCATCGCCTTGCAGGCGTTCGAGCATCGCCCGATATTCGCCAGCCGCTTCGACATTGCGATCGACCTCGCGTGTTTCCTGGGACCATGTGTTGCAGAAGTCGGCCATCGACTGGATGATGCGATCGTTGAGCCGGCGGATCTGCTTGTCCAGATTGTCAATGCGCGCCGTCAGCCATTCGCGAAATTCGCGCTGTCGGGCATCGATGGATTTCAGGTTGACGGCGCGGGCCTCCAGCACCTCATCTCGAAGTGCTTCGAGACGTTCGAACACCGGTGCGCGGTTAGCCTCGTCCAGGGCGGCCAGTTCGCCTTCGGCGGTTTCGCGATCGTCGGAGTCACGGCGAATCTGCTCGGCGGCGGTGTGGCGTCTGGCCTGCAAGCCGTCGAGTTGCTCTTCCTGTTCCCGGCTCGCCTGCTCAAGTAAGTCGAGCTGTCCGCGCAGGGTTTTCAGGATGTCGGATTGTTCCTGCAGGGTCTGGTATTCGCCTTCGAGTTCGGCAATGGCATGGGCAGATTCAGACCAGTTGACGCGCTGGAAGTCATCGAACATTTCCAGGCGACCGAGGTCGCCAAGCCGTTCGGCCAGGCGCTTGAATTCATCATCGAGCTCGCTGATCCGATCGGCCAGGACCTGGATGCTTTGCTCAAGCTGGGCGCGCTGCTGGTCGAGCGCCCGGATCTTGTTTTCGTTGCTCCAGCCCAGGACAAACCGGGTGCGATCGTCGATGGCATGCCGGTCGTCCTTTTCGTGGCGCAAGCCGCCGGTCTTGATCTGGCCTGCGTGGGTGATCGCGCGTTCCTGGCGCCGAAACTCGGTCATGTCGGTGCAGCAGATGTGGTTGAAGCGTTGACCCAGCTCATTTTCCAGCCAGCCGTACAGTGGGCTGTCGGTCTTGATCTCCAGCTTGCGTGACAGCGCTTGTGGATGCTTTGCTTCCTGGCGCGAGGTGCTGGACTGGCGCACCCGGTAGTAGACCAGGCGGCCCTGAAGCCGGGTCTGGTCCACCCAACTGGCCACGGCGCCATAATGTTCGTCCGGCACCAACAGCGACAGTGCGAAGTTATGCATCAAGCGCTCGATCGCCCCTTCCCAGTCGCGCTCATCATCTCGCACCTGAAGCAGTTCGCCGGCGAACGGTAATTGGTTGGCCGAAAGATCCAGTGCTGTGCAGAGTTTTTCGCGCAAGCCCAGCATGGCCGCAGGCAAGTTGGAGCGACGCGCCTTGAGGGAGGTCAGTTCGGTGTCGATGTCCGTGCGCCGCTGGCGCAATTGGCGAAAGTCGACTTCCTGGTCGGTGCGCTCGTT
>JBGTLI010000178.1:0-2031 GCA_041744195.1 Wenzhouxiangella sp.
AGGACTTCCTGGCTGAAACGGGCCTGGGCGGCCGCCTCGCCGACGAGTTCGGCAACGGTTTCCAGCGGCGCCGGGGTGCGCTTGCGGGCCGCATCCAGCAGCAGCTTCGAGGAGGTCGAACCGACCACTGCCGCCAACTCATGCTCCAGGGCCGATTCGATCTGGATCGTGTCCTGGTCGGCGTCATGGCCGGCAAACAGCATCCTGATCCGGTCCGGCGGCAGGAATCGCTCGGCCAGGTTCTGCAATACCGGCAGTGCCAGACTGGCCGACGGCATGGTCCGCCGGCTGCCAGGAAGGTACCTGACTGCCAGCAGGGTAACGACAACATTGATCAACAGGCTGCTGGCGACAGCGCGGCTGAGGGCATCGAGTTGTCCGAGGCCGAAAAGTTGTTGCGGCGACAGTGGGGACCAGCCCAATGGCCCATCGCTGATCCATCCCGGGCTCGCCCCCACGGCGGTGGTCGCCAGCGGCACGAACAGAACATAGGCCCAGACACCAACACCGCTGAGAATGCCGGCCAGTATGGTGCGCGCCGGCAGGCCGGGCCGGTAGACCGCCAGGATGACGGCCGGGGCCAATTGTGCCAGACCGGAAAAAGACAGCGCGCCAATGTCGGCCAGCGCTTCAGTCGTGCCGACAAGGCGGCTGTAGACGTAGGCCAGCAACATGACCAGGGCAATGCCGAAACGACGATGCTGGCGAACCGAGACCCCGAGTTCGCTGATCCGACCCCAGCCGCGGTTGACCATGGCCGGGGTCATCCAGTGATTGCCGATCATGATGGCCAGGGTCAGGCTGGCCAGGATGACCATGCCGGTGGCTGCACTCAAGCCACCAAGAAAGGCAAACATGGCCAGCGCGTTCTGTTCACCGGACAAGGGCAGCATCAGCGCATACAGGTCCGACGGCACGCCCTGGGCCGCCAGCAATGCGTTGCCGGCCCAGGCCAGCGGCAGGATCGGCAGGCTGATCAGGATCAGAAACAGCGGGAACAGCCAGCGGGCGGCACGCAAATGACTTTGATCGCGGCACTCGACCATGCCGATATGAAACTGGTGCGGCAAGGTGAACATCGCCAGCGCGCCCAGCAGGGCCAGGGTAATGAACGTATCGGCGTTGGCAAAGGCTGGCCGGGTGGTTTCAGTGATGAACTCGCCCGGCCCGGTGTAGAGGCCGAATATGACGTAGGCGCCCAGCGCCAGCATCGCGGTGAGCTTGAGCAGCGATTCAAAGCCGACCGCCAGTACCAGCCCGCGGTTGTGTTCCGTGGCCGCGGCGCGCCGGGTACCGAACAGCATGGCGAAGATGGCCATGAACACGGCCACGTAGAAGGCCAGATCCTGCCAGGCGGCAAGCTCGGCATCATCAATGCGACCCAGCGTCAGCGCGCCGAAACTCATCGCCACGGCCTTGAGCTGGAGGGAAATGTAGGGAACGATGCCCAGTACCGCAACCGCGGTGACCGTGGCGGCCAGGACAGATGATTTCTCGAATCGGCTGGCGATGAAGTCGGCGATGCTGGTCGAGTTGGCTTCCTTGCTCAAGGCCACCAGCCGGTGCAGGAAGGGAAAGCCCAGGGTAAACAGGATGATCGTCCCGATAAAGGTCGGCGGGATCGGCCAGCCCGAATGCGCAGCCTGGGTGGTGGTGCCGTAAAAAGTCCAGGCGGTGCAATAGACCGCCAGCGACAGCGAATAGATCACCGGCCACAGCTTCTTCAGCCGACCCGGCGAGCGCTCCCCGACCACCGCCACGCCAAACAGCAATCCGAGCCAGGCCAGCCCGGCCAATATGACGGTTGTTGTAGAGAGGGTCATGGGTTGGTTAAGGGCGGTTGGCTGGTTGGCTGGTTGGCTGGTAGTTTAGGGGAAAAGGTTAAAGGTGACCTGATTAGCGTCGTGTCTCAGTGATTCTCAGGTTTTGAGAAGCCGAGGGGCGATTATTGACCTACATTCAGTGCATTACAGGTCGATACGTCATGTCACAGTTTCAAAAGTCCTTATCGCTCAAGGAATTTCTCAACAA
>JBGTLI010000179.1:0-9299 GCA_041744195.1 Wenzhouxiangella sp.
GATGATCGCCGAGGTCAAGTACTACTCGTTACAGTTCTACAATACAATCCGTACGCACGGGACGCTGGGGATGAAAACCCCAGTTTCCTTTGGAATAGAAGCATGAAATCCCGTGTCTACTTAAGCGGGGTCAGTCCAGTCCGAAGTCCGAAGTCCGAAGTCCGAAGTCCGAAGTCCGAAGCCTGACCACCGACCACCGCCACACCGCCACACCGCCACACCGCCGCACCGCCGCACCGACTCCGCCCTCCGCCCTCCGCCCAAGCGCACTGCATGCGCTCTCGTCAATCCGTGATGCACTTCACACGTTGATAAATCCCGGGTTAATCCCTTGCCTTTCCGTGCCACGAGGTGTAACTTAATGCCAAAAGAGGCGTTTGCCAAAAATGGCAAAACGAAAAGGAAAACATTATGCAGCATCAACAAGTCCGGATGGCTACTCAACTTCTGCCAGATTCTTTTGCCTTCGCGCTGCAGCAAATACTGCCTGTTTCGGCCGGCAGTGTTCCTCCCGGCCGGGTGTGGAGCGAAGCGTTGATCAGGCCTGACAGCTCGCGGCACGGAAAGGGCGCTGCGGCGTTTATCGAGAATCTGTATGACTGTTATCCGGTGGCATCAGTGGACGAAATGGTGGTCAGTCGACTGACCAGTTGGCAGCTTGCCCAAACCGCACCCCATGACCTGAGTATCAACACCCATCCGCAGTCGCTGGTTGACGACGATTTCGTCAGTCTTGTCGCGAAGATGGCTGCTAGCGTCAAACCTGCCGGTCACTCGATTTGCCTTGAATTGGTCGAATATGGCCACTGCATGAACAAGGCCGCATTGGTGGATAACGCGGTCAAATTGCGCCGTGCGGGGGTGTTGATCGCCCTGGATGACTTTGGCAGTCGCCTGAATTGTTTTGATCTATGCGGGGCGGGAATCGTTGATTTCATCAAAATCGATATTGGCGTCACCCGTGAACTGTTGATCAACAGAAATCAGCGGGCAGTGGTGTGCGGCATTGTCAAAATGGCCGAGGGGCTGAAGTCACAAGTTATTGCTGAGGGTGTCGAGCAGCCGGAGCAGCTCGATGTTTTGAGAGACCTGGGCGTTAACTATGCCCAGGGCTACTGGTTGCATCGGCCCGCATTGATGGAGGAAACATGGCCAACCGATCGCTGAAGCCAGCGCGGCAAGCAGACGTTGGCTGGCTGATCGAGTCAGTCGTGCGCATTCTGCGCCCCGTCATTCGCTTTGTCATGGGTCGAGTGTCCTGCAAGGCGCTGACTGAACTGGTCCGTGAAATCTACATTGCAGAAGCGAGGGGCTACCTGAAGGCAAAGAATCCGGATCACTCGGTCACCAGCGCGGCCCTTGCGGCACTCTCGGGCCTGGACAGCCGGGCGATCAAGGCGATCCAGCAAAGCGCTGGCAAGACGTATACGCAGGCAGAAATCTGCGTTGAAGCAAATATCCTGGAAATGTGGGTGGAGAACCCGCTGTTTCACGACGATCAGGGCCGCCCGGCGGAACTCCATATTCATGGTCCGAACCGGACTTTCCAGGGTCTGGTCTGGCGAGCGGCGGGTCGGGCCGTGACCCCGCAGACCGTGCTCGAGGATCTGGTCCGCAGCGGTAATGTCGAGTTGGCTGCGACGAATGATCGGGTCAAGTTGCTAAGTCCGGTCTATTCCAATATTCAGCCCTCGGAACAAACCGCCATTGTCGCCGGAAGCCTGGCCCTGAACAGGCTGGGGTTAACGATCTCGCATAACAGCGATCGTGCCAACGATGAAAAAATCCCGGCCTGGCTGCAACAGGACAGATGGTCAACCTACGTTCCGGCCGAGCGGCTGGAACAGATCAGGCTGGACATCCGAGCCGTATTGAACAAGCACATCAAGGAAGTGGAAAGCCAACTAGCGCTGGCCGAAATCAAGCCGCCTAGAACAAACCAGCATTCGGTGGGTGTTGGTTGGTATTACTGGGAAGGTTCCAGTGAGGAGCCAGACCGTCAATCAGTTCAGGACTGAGCGCCTGGATCAATCGGAAAATGGAGAAGTGTGTCATGTCAGAGCTACAGAAAGGAACGCGGGTATCCAGCGGCGAGTCGACTGCTGGTCATCAAGAGATAGGAAAAAGCGGGACCGGATGCAAAATCCATAACATTGCCGGAGGTCGACGAGCCTTTGGCGTGCAATTGGCGGCACTGCTTTTTTTGGTCTTCTTCGGCACCGTGCCCCTGGCCGCGCAAACGCCGTCAGGATTCACAGTGGTTAATTTTCACGAATCAGTTCTGGTGGCGTTTGAAACCAGCGAAGGACTGGTGAGTGGAACAGTCCGCGAGGGAATGGGGTCTGAAGGCTACCATCAGGTCATATTGTTCAAAGCGGGTGACGATGACGTTTCTTTGCTGGTCAAAGGTTCGGGCAGCGGTACAGCCTCCCTGGGTTCGGGCAGCGGTACGGCTTCACTGGGTTCGGGCAGCGGTACGGCTTCACTGGGTTCGGGTAGCGGTACGGCTTCACTGGGTTCGGGTAGCGGTACGGCTTCACTGGGTTCGGGTAGCGGTACGGCTTCACTGGGTTCGGGTAGCGGTACGACTTCACTGGGTTCGGGCAGCGGTACGGCTTCACTGGGCTCAGGCAGCGGCACGGCTTCCCTTGGCTCGGGCAGCGGCACGGCTTCCGAATGTGACGATTTCGGCATTCTGGTCAAGGGATCAGGAAGTGGCGCCGCCAGCATTGGCTGTGCCTTCGATCATCCCAACGCTTGGGGTTTCGCCGAGGTTGCGATCCGAAATGACAATGTCTCAGTTATTGTCCACCAGGTTATCAATGGTGCGGCGGTCGAATACGCGACAGTCGAACTTTAAGAGTATTGGCAGGTAGGGCTCCCCTTCCCGGGGGCTTATGGCCCGGTATACTTGTTGTACCGGGCCATTTTTCAATTCGACGGCCTCTCCCACTTTCCAGCTGCCCAAGGTCCAAGGGTCATCAGGCTTAAGGCAATCAGGCAAACTGTTGAGGAGCAGCTGGCACCGACTTTCGGCGATGCCCGGTTATCATCACGGGTTGTGAAACTGAGACTGTATTGTGATGCCGGAATTGACTCTTGTCGCTGCGATGGCCCGGAACGGTGTGATTGGCGACAGCGGCGCCATGCCGTGGCATTTGCCGGCAGATCTAAAGCATTTCAAGGCAGTGACGCTCGGTCACCCGGTGCTGATGGGGCGCAAGACATTTGAGGCAATAGGCCGACCGTTGCCAGAACGGCTTAACGTGGTCATCAGCCGTTCGCAGTCTGAACTGCCGGCTGGCGTCGTTCTGACTGAAAGCCTGGAAGCAGGGATAAAGGCGTGCGCCGGGGCCGACCGGATTATGATTATCGGCGGCGGGGAAGTTTATCGGCAGACACTTCGGCTCGCGACCCGGCTGGAATTGACCTTGATTGATGCCGTACTCGAAGGCGATACCCGGTTTCCGCAGTTCGGGCTTGATGAATGGCAGCTTGAGGAGATGTCGGTGCGTTCGGCCGATCGCCAGAACGCCTATCGGCTCGCCTTTTGTCGATTTCGACGCCGGCGATGAACCGTCCTGCCCACTCAAGCGATCCATCGCCGTCTGACTGGCCTGCAAAGCGCCGGGTCACTCTGGTCGGTGCGGTCGCCAACCTGATTCTTGCCGTCGGCAAGATCATTGCCGGTGTCATCGGCCATTCCCAGGCCCTGGTTGCCGACGGTATCCATTCCTTTTCCGACTTGGTCAGTGATCTGATGGTGCTTGTTGCCGCTCACTGGGGCTCGTATGGGGCGGATGAAAATCATCCCTACGGTCACGCTCGGATCGAAACGGTGGGCACCGCCATCGTCGGCATCCTCCTGCTGGTCGTGGCGGCCGGATTCATGATCGATTCGGCCGGTCGCCTGACGGAGCCTGAGCGGTTATTGCAGCCTGGTTGGCTGGCCCTGTCGGCCGCCACTGTTTCGGTGGCGATCAAGGAAGCGCTCTATCACTACACCCAGCGGGTGGCGCGAGCCACTCGATCGACGCTGATTGCGGCCAACGCCTGGCACCATCGTAGCGACGCGCTTTCGTCGGTGGTCGTCATCCTGGGTGTCCTAGGGGCGATGATGGGGTTGTTCTGGCTCGATGCCGTGGCGACCATTGTTGTCGCCATGATGGTCGGCTGGGTGGGCTGGAAGTTCATGGGGGCTTCAGTGGCCGAGCTGGTCGATACGGGGTTGTCGCCAGGTCGTCTGAACAAGATCGACCGGTTGATCCTTTCTGCCAATGGGGTGCGCGGCTATCGCCAGCTTCGAACGCGCCGCATGGGCGGGCAGGCGTATATGGACGTTCAGATACTGCTTGACCCTGAACTGACGCTGGCCGAGGCTGACGCGATCGCAAGGGGGGTGCAGCAACTGCTGATCAGTGAAGTCCGCGACATGGCCGACGTCGTCGTCGGCATTCGCCCCTATCATCCTCGCGGTGAGCCTTTTGACTTCTGACCACTGACACTGTGCCTCTGCGGTGAGTCTTCTTGTTCTTTGCGCGACAGCGGATTCGCGTCTGCCCGGACGCGGGGCTATCTTCGTTTTTCGATCCATATACAATAGCCAGGCATGAAACGTCAGTTATTCATTGGTGACGTTCAGGGTTGCGTGGTGGCGCTCGAACAGTTGCTGGACAAACTGCAGTTTGACCCGGCCAGGGACAAGTTGCGTTTTGCTGGCGACCTGGTCAACCGCGGTGGTCGCTCCCTGGATACGTTGCGTCTGGTTTACTCACTGCGCGCCTCGGCGATGACGGTGCTGGGCAATCACGACCTTCATCTGCTGGCCTATCGGCATCAATACCCGAAGGTTAAAAAGATCAACGCCGAGTTCGACGAGATCCTGGCTGCCCCGGACGGCGCAACGCTGCTGGACTGGCTGCAAACCCAGCCGTTGATTTGGAAGAGCGCGAAACGGCGACTGGCCCTGGTCCATGCAGGTGTCGATCCGCGCTGGGGTCCAGACCTGGCCTTCGGCCGCGCCCGTGAGCTTGAACTGGCGCTGGCCCATCATGCCGATTCCTATTTCGACCACATGTATGGCGATCGGCCGCGCCGGTGGAAACCACGACAGCCGCTCTACTCTCGCCTGCGCGCCATAACAAACGTGTTAACCCGAATGCGCTTTTGCGATGCCAAAGGCCGTCTGGAGTTACAGACCAAGGCCAGTCTGAAGAACGCCCCCAAGGGGTTCAAGCCCTGGTTTGATCATCTCCACCCCGACTGGGCGGGATGGACCCTGATCTTTGGTCACTGGTCGATGCTTGGCCTGTTTCAGCGCGACCAGGTCATTGGTCTGGATTCAGGATGCGTCTGGGATGGCAGTCTGACCGCCCTCGTCGTCGACAACGAGCAGCGCAGACTGGTCTCGGTCGACTGCTCATCTCGCGTGGCCCACAAATGAATCCCTAGACTAGGCGATCCGATCCTGTTGTCGGGGCCTGGCGCGGATCGTGCTGAGGCTGATGATACGGCCTTTGTCATCCAGTTCGAAGCGCATGATCTGGCTATGATGAATTTGGCGCAGCGATTCCGCATCGAGCCCGAATCGGGCCTGGATCATGGTGTCGCTGACTGACGGCGTGGCCTCGCGGCGGTCGTGACCCTGGAAGCGCAGCTGGTTGTATCGCGACCAGGCAAAGATCACCAGGCCCGCGACAACAATTACGATGACGTAAAACATCAGAGTTATCAGGTAAGTGCGCTCATGAGGGTCAAGCATGTAGCTGGCGAAAAGCTCGGCCCCGGCCCACCAGGCAATGGCGCTGACCAGCGGCAGAAACAGATAGAACCAGAGAACCCAGGCAAACAGGGTAATTCCTGAAAACATGGCGCGCCTGTGAAACGACAGCAAGTCAGGGCGATTGATGATTGCCGGGTGCTCCGGTGTCCGTGGCGTCACGGCTTCAGTCCTCTGTCGGGACTGACCCACACGGCGCGCTTGCCCCGAGGTTGGAGCAGGGCTTTTGGCAGCGCGACCACGGTGGTCAGCATGCTGATCAGCCAGAAGGCCAACGGGTACCAGATGACCCAGAAATAGACCCGCCAAAGACCCTTTTCATAGCGGCTGTCAATCAGCAATGACAAAGCGAATTGCAACAGACAGGTCACGCCGAGGATGACGCCGTTCCAGCGCGGCATGATCGTTTCCACCGTCAGCGTAGTCGGCAGCGTGACCGCCAGACCGAGGAAATAGAGCACGAAGATCGCCGCCATCACGTAAGCCCAAAGCACGCTGGTGGCGTACTCAAGCAGCACGCCCCACATGCGCCGCTGCCGCCAGACCATGACCCCCAGCCCGTAGCGGCGCAGCACTTCAACGCCGCCCTGGGCCCAGCGCAGACGTTGTTTCCACAAGCCACGGAAAGTCTCCGGCATGAGAATCCAGCACAGCGCATTGGGTTCGTAGCGCACATCCCAGTGGTCAGCCTGGAGCAGCCAGGTGACATCAATGTCCTCGGTCACCATGTCGGTGTTCCAGTACCGATTGCGGTGCAGGGCGGCCTTGCGGAAACCTGAAACCACGCCGGAGACGGTAAAAATGCGGCCATAGATCCGCTGGGCGCGCTTGATCAGGCCGATGATTGAGGAAAACTCACCAACCTGCAGGCGTCCAAGCAGGGTAGAGCGGTTCCGGATGCGTGGATTGCCCGTTACCGCGCCCACCCGCGGACCGGACGTGAGGTGCCACATCAGCCACTGGGTCGCGGCGGGGTGGAGGATGGCGTCGCCATCAATGCAGATCAGGTATTCGTTTTCCGACGCCATGGCGCCCATGCGCAATCCCATCGCCTTGCCCTGGTTGGTGGCGAAGTGAATGACCCTTAATTGCTCGTTTTCGGCAGCGAGTTCATCAAGGAGCTGGCCGGTATGGTCACTGCTGCCATCGTTGATGGCGATGATCTCAAAGTTTGGATACGTCTGGCGCAGCAGCCAGTCGATGGTTTCGCGGACGTTCTCGCCCTCATTGAAGCACGGCAGCAGGATCGAGCAGCCGGGATACTCGTCAAGCACAGGCGGCGATTCCGGGTCGCTGCCGGACAATTTGCGCTCCCAGTGCAGGAAATACCACAGCCCACCCAGCATCCAGACCCAGGCCATGAACAGCGGATACAGAAAGGCAAAGTTGAACATTGCGGCAAGGATGCCGCTGGAGTCACCCCAGGTCAGCATCAAAACACCCCTTCGAGCGCGAATCGACCTTCCAGCCTGCGCTCTCGATCACCGTCATAAACACGGCTGGAAACGGCAGCGCCGTAGCGCAATTGCCAGCGGGTATCGAAGCGCCAGATGTGCTCGTATCGAGCCAGGCCGATGGCATTGGCGCCGAAGCCGTCCTGCCAGTAACTGCCGCCGGCAAGAACAAAAACCTGCGAAAAAGATTGCTGGTAGCGGCGCCAGGTCAGCCAATCGTGTTCGATGGCATAAGTCAGGGAGACATCCCGCTCCGGGTTGAAATACGGGCCGCCGCTCTGGCTGGCGCGCGAGCCGTAGACATCAAGGCTCCCTTCGGTTACATGATGTGCGGATCCGCGCAGTCGATGCGGGACAGCCACCAATGCGGACCAGCGGATGTTGCCGTCGGAAATCGCCAGACGCGACAGGTTCATCCGCACGCCGAGCGATTCGTGGGCCTGCCAGCGTGCCCCGACCTCTGCCTTGCGGCCGTCCAGGTCCTGTCCCCTCGCCCGAAGAGGAACATCCGTCGAAAAACTCTCGTAGCGGGTCGCGAAGCTCCAGTGATCACCGAGGTGCCAGTTGAAACCCGCAATGAGACCGTTATTGGCCTGGCCAGTACGATTGCGGTGCAGTTCCAGGTAGGCATGTCGTCGTTGCTGCCGCCAACTCAATCCGGCGCCGAGTCGATCGTAATCGGCCTGGCCTTCGGGAAAGGTGGCGTCGCTGTAGTCGAAGAGAAAATAGGGCTGGTAGTGATCACCGAGCCAGGGCGCCGTCAAACGCATGCCCAATGCCCTGTCGCGGGAACCGAACTGGGCAATCGCTGAGCCAGTGCTCTGGCCGTATTCACCCTGGATGTTGATCGCCCACTGCTGACGCTGTTGCCAGGCTTCATGGTCACGCTGGACATGTAGGTTGCCGGGATTCTCAATGGCCAGCGCTTCAAGTTCCGACCCCGCTTCGGAGAAATGGCCGAGATCGGCAAGGATGTTGGCTCGTAGCAAGCGAACAGCGACATGGTCCGGGGCCTCGTGCCGGGCAGCGTCAATGCTGTTCAGCGCCTGGGTTGGCCAGCCACGCCAGCGCTGGACAGTGGCGAGGTCACGCAACAGACGGGCATTGGCAGGGGCCTTGGTCAGCGCCGCTTCCAGTCTCTGCTCGGCCTCGGAGAGTTGGTTGTCGTAAGCGCGCGCCATGGCAGCGGTCGTGCGCGCCTCGATCCAGTGCCAGGAACCAGGCTGGTCGGCCGTGTCCTGCACCAGATCGTCAATGATCCTGGCGGCATCGGCATGGTCTTCCTGTTCAACCAAGGCATAAAACAGGGCGATCCTGCTGTTGTGGGCGGATGGGTCATCGGCCAGAACCTGGCGATAAAGTTCGGCGGCACGCTCTGGCTGACCCTGGTGCAGCCAGGCGTCGCCAGCCGCCTCGGTGACGTAAGTCGGCGGGGAATAACCATCGCTGAGCAGATGCTCGTAAGCCTGCACAAGGTCTGCCATCCGCTCGCGCGCGCGAAGCGCCAGGATATAATCGAAGCGACTTCGCCGAATGGTGGTTTCACTGGCGCCAGGATCGGCAATCAGGCTGTCCAGGCGCTCCATGGCCTGCTCGGCCAGTGCATGGCGCTGTTCCGTCAGGTCTGTTTGAAAGGCTGCCCGGATTTCGGCCGCCGCCTGGTCGCCAATGTGTTGGTGACGCTCATGAGGGTGTGTCGCGGGCGGCTGATCAGCCAGGCTGTCACTTGCAAGAAGAAGCCCAATCCCACCAAAAGCCAGGAAGACAACGACCGTCAGACGCCGTCGGGCGTGCAACGGATCGGCAGCTGCGTTCACGTTTTCCCCTCTTTTTCAATTCGTTGCGGATACTATAGCAATTTATCCGCAGATTTATATCAATGCCTGAGGCCAGCCAGACCCTCACGTACTGCAAGCCTGTGGCAGACTAGTGTAGTGTCGGAAATAGATTAATGAGATAGAAGGGCTTCACGTGCACGTCCGACCTTAGCGAGGATGTCATTGGCTGTTTTGGTCCAGACGAACGGCTTGCTATTAGCATTGTGTGATTCGATGAACTCATAGATT
>JBGTLI010000180.1:0-12673 GCA_041744195.1 Wenzhouxiangella sp.
AATCTATGAGTTCATCGAATCACACAATGCTAATAGCAAGCCGTTCGTCTGGACCAAAACAGCCAATGACATCCTCGCTAAGGTCGGACGTGCACGTGAAGCCCTTCTATCTCATTAATCTATTTCCGACACTACACTAGATGCGGTTCGCGAGTCCGGCGGTCGGGCGGTGGCAGTTTCCGAGCAGGCCATTGAAACTTCATGGCGTGATCTGGCCCGGGGCGAGGGCGTCCTGATGTGTCCGGAAGGGGCGGCAACCCATGCAGCTTGGCAGCATGCCGTGGCCAGTGGCTGGTTGGGCAATGATGCGCGGGTGGTGCTGTTCAACTGTGCCACCGGCTTGAAGTACCCTTTGCCTGCCTGACCGGCGAAAACACGCGATGTGGCGGGTGATTCAGAGGCTCCGAGCAAAAAGTGTCATTGCAGACCTGCATGAGCAGGAGGATTCGGGCCTGTAACTAAAGGCGTTAAACGAAAAGCGGCCGCGCTCTTGAAGAACGCGGCCGCCATGGCTCATTGGCGTGATCGTGGGATCAGAATCGCATGCGCAGGTTGGCGCCGAAAGTGCGCGGCTGGTTGGTGCGAAAGCCCAGTCTGGCGCGACCGCCACGTTCACGGTCGAACGACAGCAGGGCGTTTTCGTCGAAGACGTTATCGACAAACAGGGTGATCACGTAGCTGCCGAAGTCGACCCCGCCGCTCAGGTAGGCGATCTGGTAGGACGGCAGCTTGAGATCCAGCATGGTGACCTCGGCCCCGGTCATGCCGCCAAAGGGCAGGCCGTGGGCAAAGTTGCCGGCTCCGGGCATCTGGTCGCCGGGCTGGGTGAAGCGTGAGCCGATGTACTGGAAGGCGGCGGTGACGAACCCTTCGGCTCCGCTACCGGCCCAGTCAGCCGGAAAATTGTAGGCGCCACTGACGGAGAACTGCGTTTCCGGCACGGATGGCAGGCGGTTGCCTTTTTCCACACCACCTTGAACGTTGCCGTCGGAATCGAGCACGGTGGAGCGGAACTCGGCATTGACCAGGCTGCCGGCAAAACCCAGGAAGAGCCGGTCGATCGGTTCCCAGCGCAATTCGGCCTCGATGCCGGTGGTCTGGGCCTTGGGCACGTTGAATGACACCCGTGACGAACATGAGCCGGCGTCCATCGTGACCTGGAGGTCGTCGATGCGGGAGTGGAAAGCGGCGGCACTGAAGGTGACTCGACGGGTCTGGGCTTTAATGCCGGCCTCGAAGTTCCACAGCGTTTCATCGTCGTAATCCTGAAAGCCGCCAAACAGCACCAGATCCTGAGGCGTGCACAATTCGGTGTTGAGCGGGTCATTGACCCCGCCCAGGCGGAAACCGTGGGATGCCTGCGCGTTGACTGAAACGGCGTCGTTGATGCGGTAGTGGGCGAGGAATCGCGGCGAGAAACCGCTGGAGGAGGTCTTGTCGACCACGCCGGTGTCGCCAGCGGCGAACAGGCCGCCGGTGGTAATGGTGCGAACTTCATCGAAGTCGTACCAGCGCCCGCCAGCGGTCAGGGTCAGGCGGTCGGTGGCATACCAGTTGGCTTCTCCGAAAAAGGCGAATTGCTCAATGTTGTAGGGCAAATCGGAGTTGAACGGCGAGTCGGGGCCAAAGCCGTTGGCCACCGCAGCCGCGGTACCTTCACCGAGTGCGGCGTCGATGAAAGCGTCGTAGCCTGGCGTGGGCAGGCGCTGGGCGTAGACGCGGTCGGTATCGGAGTAGAACGCACCGACCAGCCAGTCGAATGCGCCAGCGGTGTTGGAGCTCAGCCGGATTTCCTGGGTGAACTGTTCCACATCGGTGGTATCGCGCAGGTTGGAAGGCAACAGCACGCCGGCATCGGGAAAGCCCAGGTCCACCGAGACGCTGCCAGACAATGCGCTGGCATCGCGGCTGACCAGAATTTCGCGGTCGGTGTAGCTGGTCACCGAGGTCAGGTCAAAACCGTCAAAACCAAAGCTCGCGGTGAGATCCAGCAGCAGAAACTCGTCCTGGAATTCCTCATCAAGCAGCAGAAACTGCTGGCGCTCATCAAATGTGACTGCGGGGCGTTCTGTGGTGAAGGGGTTGGCAAACAGGTTAAAGACTTCCTGCCGATTGAAACCGTCGGTTTGGATGTCCTGGTAGATGACCCGCGGCGTGATTGAAATGGTGTTGGTCGGTTCGAAGGTCAGCGCCGCGCGGATGCCACTGCGGCTGCCGCTGTTGACGTTGCTGTTGATGCTGCCGTCTTCGCGAAGCGCGTCAATGAAACCGCCGTACTCGGTGTGGTAGCCGACCAGGCGGAGTGCTCCGTTACCATTGCCAAACGGCGCATTGAACATGCCTTTGACATGGCCGCCGGTACCGCCGCCGTCGATGGTGTTGAGTTCAAGTTCCAGAGCGCCTTCCTGTTCCAGCAGGTTGGGCTGGTTGGTGATGTAGCGGATGGTGCCGCCGATCGATCCCGATCCGAACAGCGTGCCTTGCGGGCCACGCAGCGTTTCGACGCGATTGAGGTCGAACAGGTCGAGATCAGGCGTGAACAGCGAGAGCGAAATTACCGATTCGTCCAGGTAGACACCAACCTGCTCCTTGACGCCGGGCTGGTCGCGCACGATCTGGCCGGCGGATACGCCGCGGATGGCCACCTGGCTCTGACCCGGACCAAGATTCTGGATGGTCAGGCCGGCGACGTTGCGGGAAAGCTCTTCGAGCGTGCCGGCGCCGACGCGCTGGATATCCGCCTCGGTTTGAGCATTGATGGAAAAAGGTACATCCTGCAGAGTCTGTTCGCGCTTGGTGGCGGTGACCATGATCCTGTCGAGGTCATCAATTGGTTCTGCGCTGCGGCGGCGAGCGGGTTGATTCTGGTCCGCAACCTGTGCGGTCGCCCCGGACTCCCCGGTTGTGGCCGACTCTCCTGCCTGGGTTACGTTCGTCGTGCTCTCGCCCTGGCCCTCGGCCGTTGTTTCGGAAGCCACCGGCGCCGCCAGTGCCAGCCCTGCGATAAGAATTATCAGTAAATAATGGTTGGAATTTTTATTCATTATGGTTCCGCTCCCTCATTGATCGAGAGTCGGAGTATACGTGAGCTTCCGGCCGGGGTCACGCGCATCTGTCTAACCTGTTTTGCGCGGTCTTGCGACTGCGTGATGTGCGTCGTTTTTCGACTGGTTTTAGCGGTTCCTGGACAATTTTCTGGACCAGTTCTTGACTCAATTCTGGCGCTGGTCCGGCAATAAGCTCCTAATGATAAAGAGTAAATAATCAAGCTGGAATTCTCGCTGGAATGAGAGTAGCCTTAAAAGGACGGGCTCTGTTGTAAGAGACCGCATCGTAGAGCACAGCCCTGGTGGGCCACGCTCGCTTTTAATCGGAGAATCACCAATGAAGGAACCATTTACACACCGCCAGCCTGTTGGTTTTATGAAGTTTATTGCCGCAGGTTTGGCTTGTCTGGCCTTCGGCGCCGCTCAAGCCGACCAGGAACGGGTCTGGGTGAAATTCAGTCCGGGCGCCAAGGCGCCGGTCCAGGCTGCGCTGCAAGGCGCCGGTGCTGAATTCCACCACACTTTCGACGAACTCGACGCGTTCGCCGTGACCCTGCCCAGCCAAGCTATTCAGGGTTTGCGCAACAACCCCAATATCGAACTCATCGAGGAAGACGCCAAGCGTTATCCGATGAGCCAGTCTGTGCCGTTCGGCATCGACATGGTCCAGGCTCCCGAAGCCTGGGCGGCCGGCGCCACCGGCGACGGCGTGCTGGTCTGCGTGATCGACTCTGGCCTGTACACCGGCCATGAGGACTTTCAGGGCGTCAATGTGGTCGGCGGCGCGCCGTCCGGCTGGAATTCCGATTCCTGCGGCCACGGCACCCACGTGGCCGGCACCATCGCTGCCATGGATAACAACGTTGGTGTGGTCGGGGTCAGCCCCGGCGATGTCAGCCTGTACATCGTACAGGTGTTTGACGGCACCGACTGCGGCTGGAGCTTCAGTTCCAACCTGATCAATGCCGCCAACCTGTGCCGCGATGCTGGCGCCAACATCATCAACATGAGCCTGGGCGGCAGCTTCAGCAGCACCACTGAGCGCAATGGCTTCCAAAGCCTGTTCGATCAGGGCATTCTGAGCGTGGCCGCCGCCGGTAACGGCGGCAACACCCAGTTCAGCTACCCGGCCTCCTACGACAGCGTCATTTCGGTCGCCGCGATTGATTCCAACAAGAACCTGGCCAGCTTCTCTCAGCGCAACAGCCAGGTCGAGTTGGCAGCACCCGGCGTCGGCGTGCTGAGCACGGTTCCGTGGAGTTCGCCGAGCGCGGTGGTGAACGGCATCAATTACCAGGTCGCGGCCATGGATGGTTCGCCCCAAGCAGAAGCCAGCGGTTCGATTGTCAGCGGTAACCGCTGCACCGATTCAGGCGGCGGCAGCTTCAACGGCAACGTGGTGCTGTGCGAACGCGGCGACATCAGCTTCGCCGACAAGGTTCTCAATGTTCAGGCCGGCGGCGGCGTCGCAGCGATCATCTACAACAATGAGCCGGGCGGTTTCGGCGGTACTCTGGGTGGCACCGCTACCTCCATCCCATCGGTCAGCATGAGTCAGGAAGACGGTCAGTTCATCCTCGCCAACAGCATGGGCACCGCAGCCACCGTCGATACCCGCAGCGAAGTACCGGGTAGTGGCTACGAAGCCTGGAATGGCACCTCTATGGCTTCACCGCATGTGGCCGGTGTCGCCGCCCTGGTGTGGAGCGCCAATCCGGCGCTGACTAACCAGCAAGTACGCGACATCATGGCCGCCACGGCCGAAGATCTGGGCAGCGCGGGCCGCAACAACGAGTTTGGCTGGGGACTGGTCCAGGCCTTCGACGCCGTATCCATGGCGGTCGGCGCGGATCCCGGTGATCCAGGTCCGGGCCCGGATCCGGATCCGAACACGGTTTCCACTGAATCGGTTACCTTGTCCTTTACCCGGCGTGGCCCCAATTACCGCGCCCAGGCCGCAGTCGTTGTCTCAAGCGGTGGTGTGGTCGTCGAAGGCTGTTTCTCCGGTGCGGTGACCGGATGCGGTTCTGGTACCGCCAATTCCAATGGCGAAATCACCTTCCAGAGTGGTAATTTCCGCCCCGCAGCCGAAGTCACATTCTGCGTGAACAATATCAGTGGCGGCAATCTGGCGTTTGAGGCCAGCGCCAACGATTGCGGATCAGGAACCCCCTGATACTGCTTTCAATCAGCAACTTAAAGCCCCGGCACTGCCGGGGCTTTTTTGTGCTGCCCCGGCTGGCGTGCGCTAGCGAATCTGGATGCGCGGATCGCGATCCGCCAGAGCCCGGGCCAGATCGGTATGGCCGTGGCGCTCCAGTTCTTCACGGGTGTATGACCTGACCTGGAACGGCAGGGACAGCAGCACATCCTCAAGGGCGTAATCCAATGCCTTCAGGTCTTGGGAATCGAGTTCCTGGATATGGGTCCGCTTGATGCGACTGCCAGTCACCTCATACCGACGTTCTACGATGAGCGTGCCTTCTGCTGTCGTCTCGATCCGCTCAATGCTTTTGTCAAACGCCTTAAGTTCAGCCACCAATTCCTCAAGCTTATCCGGCTCGACCGCCGCGCCAGCCATGCCACCTCCCCAGCCTGCAACCAGGAATATCGCCAAAAATGTCGAACATATGATGCGGGAAATCCAGCCAGTCATAGTCGTTGCTCCGTCGGGGATGGGTTATTTGGCAGTAAGACAGCAGACTCGGTGAAAGGGTTTCACCGCCTGGGCGTGGCCGACACCGCATGATCGGGCGAGATGAATATACTATCGACTACCTCGGCCCCTGGCCGCCAACCTGTCCATGGAGAATTTCCTGATGCCGATAGCGAGATTTACCTTGCTGAGCCTTGCGCTATTGCTGCTGCCGGCCAGCGCAGCAATTGCCCAACCGGGTCCCGGTGAAGGGCCGGATGAAAATCTGGAGTCGATCGAACCCGAGGCGGAACCGATTCAGGTGGGGTTGGCCGGTGAATACCCGGCCGATATCGCTCGTTTCCTGCTGGCCCAGGGTGTCCAGGACGCGATTCTGTCCCCGAGCGGAGAGTATGTTGCGGTCCAGACTTCGTTGACCGGCGAGCCGCAAATCTGGGTGGTGCCGACCGCTGGTGGCCAGCCGCGCCGGTTGACCTTTGGCAACGGCGTGACCTTCTCGCACTGGGCTCGTGACGGCCAAAGCCTGTTCTATGGGGCCGACAGCGATGGCGATGAGCAGGAAGCTTATTTTCGAATCAGCCTGGATGGGAGAAGCGAACAGCGAATTCTGCCGGCTGCCCCCGGTGCGTTCCGGCAGTTCGGCGCGGTCCTGCCCGAAAACCGCGGTATTGTGTTCGCCTCGACCGAGCGCAATGGGCTGGATTTTGATATCTATGTTCTGGATCTTGAAAGCGGAGAGCAACGCAGGGTGTTCGAGGGCGAGTACGCCTGGTGGCCACGCTCGCTGTCGCCCGATGGGCAGCACCTGATATTGACCCAGGCGGTCGGTGAGGACTCCAACAACCTGTATCTCCTCGACCTGGCCTCCGGCGACAAACGAATCCTGGCCGAGCCCGAGCGACGGGCCAATACCGAAGACGGCGGCTTTGCCTGGACCGGTGATGGCCAGGCGGTATACCACGCCTCGAACGAGAACCGCGAATTCCGGGCTTTGGTCCGTCGTGATCTGGCCGACAACAGCGTGACCACGGTCGTGGAAGCCGATTACGACATCGACAACATCCAATTGTGTGGTCCAGACCGGCGTTATCTGCTGTGGACCACCAACGAGCATGGATTTTTCAGGCTGCATGGTCGCGATTTGACCGAGGATCGCGCGCTCGTCACCCCGGATGTTCCGGAAGGCGTCTACTCGCTGTCATGTCCCGATGACAGCAGTCTGGTCACCATTTTGATCAATGGCTGGGCCACGCCCGGCGACCTGGTCGTGTGGGACCTGGGTTCTGGCAGCACCCGCACTGTCTGGGCCAGCAACCTGGCCGGCCTTGACCGCGAGCGGCTGGTGCGACCGGAAAGCATTCTTATGCCGGCGCGCGATGGCGTCTCGCTGCAGGGGCTGCTGTATTTGCCCCACGACGAGGCACGAGTCGATGATCGTTTGCCGCCGGTGGTTTTCGATGTCCACGGCGGCCCGACCTCGCAGGCCATGGCCAACTATGCCGGGCCCATGCAGTACCTGGTCAATCGCGGTATTGCCGTATTCCAGCCAAACACATCCGCGGTTCCAGCGGCTTCGGCTACACCTATATGACCCTGGATGATCGCGAAAAACGCCTGGACAGCATCCGCGACCTGGTCGACATGCTCAAGTTTCTGCGCGAGGACGGTCGGGTCGATGTTGAGCGTGCCATTGTCCGCGGCGGCTCCTACGGTGGTTACGCAGTCAACGCCGTGCTGGCAAACCATCCCGGCCATTTCATGGCCGGTGTTTCGCTCTACGGGGTGGCCGACTGGGTCACGGCGCTGGAAGTCGCCGCGCCGGCCCTGAAGGCTTCGGACCGGATCGAATACGGCGATATCAGCGACGCGCACTGGCGCGAGTTCTACAAGATCAACTCACCCATTCGCCAGGCCGACCAGATCAATGTTCCTGTGCTGTACTCACATGGAGTCAATGATCGAAGGGTGGAGATTTACGAGACCGAGGTCATGGTTCGCACCCTGCGCGCCAATGACATCGATGCGCCCTACATCCGCTTTCGCGACGAGGGCCACGGTTGGCGCAGGCTATCCAATCGCCTGTTCTACTTCCGCCACGAGGCGGCGTTTCTCGAACAGCAGCTCGGGCTGAGCGCTGACTGAACCAAGCGCACGCTAAGGCACTCAGGCATCGTCTCCCACTGGGGACGTTGTTCAGCCCCTCTCAGTCTCCTGGACGTAGCCGTGATCAGGTTGCTATAGTCTGCGCGGTCCTAATGCGTGGCCGCTGATTTGCGGGGCGTTCAGGCGTCAGGATGAGACACCGATTGATTGTCGTCATACCCGATAAAACCTTGAATCCAGGATTTTTTGCAATGCCAGATTACTTTGTTGAATTCGCACCACGCTTTTTTGCCGCAGTGTCAGCGGCCGGCTGAATCAGCGTGAAATCGAACCCAAACGATAGACCCTGGATTCTCGGCTACAGCGCCTCGCATAATGGTGCTGTTTGCCTTTTGCATGGCGACGAGATCGTTGCGGCCGTTCAGGAAGAACGATTGAAGGGTGAAAAACGAGCCCGGATCAGCCGCCTTGAGGAAAGTCTGGCAGTGAACTACTGCCTGTCATGCGCCGGCATCAGCATTGACCAGGTCGATGTGATTGTCGGCTGCTATTTCAGCGGCGTGAGCATGCATGGCGCCAGCATCTGGCGTCAGGGGTGGAAGGGTCGGTATCTGTCGATTCCGCATCACCTGGGCCACGCCATTGGCGCCTACGTGCAGTCCGGATTCGACGATTCGGCAATTCTGGTTGTCGACGGCCAAGGCGGCTCAGGCGACTGGCTCCCGGCCGCAGAGCGGTCGGTGGTCAAGCTCACCGAGGCTCCAGGACGGAGCGAAAAGAACGAGATCATCTCCATTTATGCTGCCGGTCCGACCGGGCTCGAGTGCAGTGAAAAGCATCTTGGGCAGTGGGTTACCAATGCCGAGATCCTCAGCACTGGAGCCGGGTTGGCTCAGTTTGGCAGCCTTGGGGGCATGTTTTCGGCGGTCAGTGATTATATTTTTGGTTATGCCATGGATGCCGGCAAGGTCATGGGGCTTGCCGCGTATGGCCAACCGTGTCATCCGGTCGAGGACTTTTTCGAGATCGACGCTGATGGCGCGTTCATTTTTTCCGACACGCTGCCGCGGCAATTCCAGACCGGACGCAGGTGGCCACAGGATCAGGCGCGCCATGCTGACCTGGCGGCTTCCGTGCAGCAGGCGCTTGAGCAAGCCATGTTTCATCTGGTCAGGCAAAGCCTGCGGCTGACCAACTCCAGTCGACTATGCCTGGTTGGTGGTTGCGCGCTCAACAATGTGGCGAACGAAAAAATCATCGCCATGAATGCTTTCGACGAGGTATTCATCATGCCGGCTGCCGAAGACTCCGGCCCCGCCATTGGCGCGGCCTATCACGGCCTGTGGATGCTGGAATCGGAACGTGTCAATCGGGTTGCGGTCAAGCGCATCGTGCATGACGCACCAGGGCGTACCTATACGAACGCCGAAATCGACCAGGCCATCGAACAGGTTCCGTGCATACGTGAAGTGCAATGCGAGGATGTGATCGACGCCACCGTCGAGCGTCTCGCCGAGGGCAAGATCATTGGTTGGTTTCAGGGCGGCTCCGAACTCGGCCCGCGGGCACTTGGGCAACGCAGTATCATTGCCGACCCGCGGCGGCCGGATGCCAAGGACAATCTCAACCTCAAGGTCAAGCACCGAGAGGCATTCCGACCGTTCGCGCCAGCCATTCTCGAAGAGAAGGTCGGTGAGTGGTTCCAGTTGCCTGACCACGATCCCACCAGTCCATTCATGTTGCGTACCTTCGACTTTTACCCGGACCAGGCCAAGCGGGTCCCCGGGGTGGTTCATCAAGATGGTTCCGGCCGTTTGCAAACACTGACCCAGATCCGAAATGGGCGCTTCTATGAACTGGTGCGGCGCTTTGACGCGCATACCGGTGTACCAATCCTGATCAATACGTCGTTCAACGTCATGGGTGAGCCCATTGTTGAAACACCTGCCGATGCGTTGTTCGGCCTGCTGTATACCGCCATTGATGCCGTCGTGATTGAAGACCGGATGCTGGTCAAGACCGATGGCTTCAAGGATATTCGCCAGCTCTATCCGAATATCATAGCGCGTGGTATTGAAATCGAGAGGGATTTCCGCCAGCGGGGTGCGGACAACATCACCGTCGTCGTCGACAAGCCCTGGGGCACGGCCCGCTATCGAATTCCGCCGGCAGCCAGACCCATTCTGGAAGGCATCGATGGTCAATCCAGTGGATATGATCTTTTTCGTCGCCTCGCGTCTAACGGGCTGAATGAGAGGGCATTTCTGGATGCCCTGCGTCACTTGCGTCGGACCGGAATCATTGCTTTTCACACCCGGCCTCAAATGAGTCAATAGCGCCGAGGATAACTTGGGTACTGAATGAATTCTCAATTCTCACCGCAAACCTTGTCTTATGGGCCACTGGCCTTGCTGTTGCTTTTCACAAGCCTGCTGACCGGTCCGTTGGCGGCAAAAATGCCGCTTAATCATGATCTTTACACATCCTGGAACCTGATTGAGGACCAGGCATTGAGTCGTGATGGGCAGTGGGCGTTGTGGCGTATGGCGCCGGAACAAGCTGATGGTGTGCTGGTGGTGCGGTCGACCGGGCTGGAGGCGGAATTTCACATTGAACGGGGCAGCAAGGCGCTGTTCAATCATAGCAGTCGCCATGTTGTTTTCCTGGTTGAGCCGGGTTTTGCCGCAGCTCGCCAGGCCAGGGTTGATGAGGTGCCGGATGAGGAGCAGCCCCAGTCATCGCTGGGAATCCTGTCGCTGGATGACGGTAGCGAAATTCGCTACCAGCGGGTGAAATCCTTTGCCCTGCCGGAAGCCTCGGGTGACTGGCTTGCTTTTCTGCATGGTATCGAGCCGGAGCCTGAAGTGGAGGAGGTCGATGAAGAGGAGCGGATCGAGGACGAGGAGAAGGATGAGGTTGAAGAATCTGAACGTGACACGGAACAGAAGTCCGGAACCACCCTGGTCGTGCGGTCTCTCGAATCGGAATGGCGCCACGATATTGACAATGTCGTCGATTACGCATGGTCGCCTGATGGCGCTTACCTGGCTGTGATCCGGGTCAATCCGGACGGCCGGGACGATGGCGTCTGGCTGGTTGATCCTCAAAGTGGCGAGCAGAAAGCCATCGTCAGCGGCACCGGCAGGTACACAGCGTTGGTATTCGATTCGAGCAGTCAGCGACTGGCTTTCCTGGGTCGCCGCGACAACGAAGAGCGCGCCGACCATGCCTATAGTTTGTTTTATTGGACCGAAGGCGATGATCAGGCCCGTGTGCTGGCCGATGAAACATCCAGCATCCTGGCCGCTGGCTGGCACGTCAGCGAGCACCATGAACCCCTGTTTTCCGATACGGGTTCGCGCCTGTATTTCGGCACTGCCCCGGCGCCAATCGAAACGCCCGACAACGGAGAGTTGCTTGACGAAGAGGTCGTGCGTGTGGATATCTGGCATTGGCAGGATGAACAGTTGCAGCCAATGCAACTGGTTGAACTGGAGGATGAGCGCAAGCGAAGCTATCTGGCCGTTGCCCATCTGGATGGGGATGACCAGGTGCGGCTGGTTCAGTTGGGGCGCGTCGATATTCCCCAGATCGAAATCGCCAACAGCCGCGATGCCAGGTTTGCTCTCGGCCTGGCTGATCGCAGTTACCGGGCAGAAATGTCGTGGGAATTTCCCGGCTTTGCCGATGGTTGGCTGATCGATATCAACAGTGGGCAGGCACGCCAGGTATTGACCCGGGTTCAGGACAAGCCGGCGATCTCGCCTGCAGGGGGTTATATCAGCTGGTGGGACAGGCACGAAGCCTCCTGGTCTGCCGTGCGCCTCAGCGATAACACCTTCATTGATCTGGGCTCGGCCATTGATGGTTCGCTCGATGACCATACCAATGACCGCCCTTTTGTTTCCAACCCTTACGCCAGCGGGTTATGGTTGGATGACGACAGTGGTTTCGTGATTCACGATCGGCACGATGTCTGGTTGGTCGATCCGGAAAATGCGGATCAACCGGTCAGCCTCAGCCAGGGAATCGGGCGCGAGCGCGGCTGGAATATTCGCCTGATCGATCTGGAACCGGACGAAGAGAGCATCGACCCGGATCTGCCTCTGCTGGCCAGCGTGTTCGACGAACAGACGCGGGAACACGGTTTCTATCAACTTTATCGCAACGGCGACACACCGGTTGAGCTGATCGTTTCGGGCCATCATTACGGCAATCCGATCAAGGCCGAAAATGCCGACCAGTTTATGTTCACGCGCGAGAACTTTGACGACTTCCCCAACCTCTGGGTCAGCGCTTTCGACTTTGCGGACATGCAGCAGTTAAGCGATGCCAATCCACAACAGGCCGACTACCGCTGGGGTCAGGTGGAGTTGGTCGAGTGGGTTTCAAAAACCGGCGTTGACCACCAGGGCTTGCTGTACAAGCCGGAAAATTTCGATCCCGAGCGCGCCTATCCGATGATCGTCTACTTTTACGAGCGCGATTCCCACCGCCTCTATCGACACCGCGCGCCCGAAGCGCACCGCTCGGTCATCATCCCAACGTTTTACACCAGCAATGATTACTTGGTGTTCATGCCCGATATTTGGCACCGTGAGGGCTATCCGGGTGACAGCGCCATGGAAGCAATCATGCCCAAGGTGCATCATCTGGCTGAACAACCCTGGGTCAACTCTGACCGGATCGGCATTCAGGGCCATAGCTGGGCCGGCTACCAGATCGCCTACATGGTCACCCAGACCGACTTCTTTCGTGCCGCTGCCGGTGGCGCACCGGTGTCCAGCATGACCAGTGCCTACGGCGGCATTCGCTGGGAAACCGGCATGAGCCGCATGTTCCAGTACGAACGAACCCAGAGCCGCCT
>JBGTLI010000181.1:0-14265 GCA_041744195.1 Wenzhouxiangella sp.
GGTCCGGATTCGCTTCTCGGTAATCTCCTCGACCAGGGCCGGCGCCACCACGTCGGGGTGGTGTCCCATCTGGGCGATCAGCCAGTGGCCGAGGTCGATGGCGCTGGCGTTGACACCCGCAGCCGGTGACACCCGGTAGTAATTCTCGTTGACCTGGGTCGGACGCCAGCTCAACCGGCGCTTCACATGCGGCACGGCGCGGTTTTCCGCCGCCAAGTAACCGGCCATGCCGGTCGAGGCATCCCGCATGGCCAGCGGCTGGAACAGACGCTCGTTGACCAGTTCGTCGTAGGAACGCTCGGTACGCTGTTCAATGGCCACGCCGACCAGAGCAAACAGGACATTCTGGTAGGTGTAGCAGCGCCCGGGCTGGCACATAGGCTCGATCTCGCGAAAACGCGGCACGATCTGATCCAGCGACTGGCTGGCGTTGAGCAGGTTGTCATAGGCATTGGGCACAATGCCGGTCGACTGGCCCAGTAGATGATGGATTTGAAGCGCTCGGGCCTGCTCGGGCTGGCCGAGCTGAAAATCAGGCAGGAAACCGGTAACGCCATCTTCCCAGCTCAAATGGCCTTCGTGGACCAGCATGCCGGTCAACTGGGCGGCGAAGGTTTTTGATACCGAGGCGATGCGGAAAACGGTATCCACAGTGACCGGGGGCGCTTCATCGGCGGCGCGAACACCGAAGCTGCCAGCCTGCACGATTCGCCCGTCACGGACGATGGCGTAGGCGCCACCCGGTACCCCTTCCTGTTCAAGGGTCAATCGAAAGTGGTTTTCGAATTGAGCAAAGTCCGCTTGTACGCCAGGGTCGGACGTCGCATAGGCTGGCGGCAGGAACAACAGTGCAAGCAGGGGCAGCAAACTGATTGGACAACGGCGCATTGAGGCAAACAAGTGAGGAACCGGAACAGAGTATAGTGGATACACCCGCAATTCGGCTTGACCCCGGCGATTGAAAACCAGACCGTGGTTAACCGCATCACACACCGCGACGTTCTGTGCCGACAGCAATCGAAAAACGAGCCTCACGGCCTGACCGGCGCCAGTCGCTCCTGCACGGTATGGCGGCTCGAACTTTGAATCAGGCGATCGGTCTGATATTCACCTTATGAAGTCATACTTTTTGCTACTGGCGCTGATGTTGATCCTGCCCGCGACCGCTGCCTGGCCTTCAGGTTACGCCGTCGATGGGCTCACCACGCAGGTTGTCGGAGAGATCCAGTACGAATATGCCCGCCGCAGCGATACCCTGATGGAGATCGCGCGCTGGCGGAACATGGGCTACCGGGAAATCCGGCGGGCCAATCCCGAAGTGGACATCTGGATGCCCGGGGAAGGCACCCGCGTCCTCATTCCCTCGCTGCACGTGCTGCCCGATGGGCCACGCGAGGGACTGGTGATCAACCGTGCCGAGAAACGCCTCTATTACTACTACAACAATGATCAGGACAATGGTGACGCCAATGGTCACCATCCGGAGGATCATCAGGATACCGGGATCGGCCAATTGCGGGTCCGTACCTATCCGATCGGCATCGGTCGCCAGGGGCGGGAAACGCCGGCCGGGGGCGTCACGCGGGTCGTTGGCAAGCTGGAGCGGCCGGCCTGGTACCCCACCGAAGGCGTTCGTGCCGACTATGCTTCACGAGGCATCACACTGCCGTCGGTCATCCCGCCAGGCCCCGACAACCCGTTGGGTGAACACGTCCTGATGCTGGAGATGGCGGGTTACCTGATCCACGGCACCAATCGGCCCGACGGCGTGGGCATGCGCGTCAGCCAGGGGTGTGTGCGGCTCTACCCCGAGCATATCCAACGCCTGGTCGAAACCGTTCCCCTGGGGACACCCGTCCACTTTGTCGATCAGGCGATCAAGCTGGGTTACCGGGATGGCCTGCTCTACCTGGAAGTCCACCCTGGCGCCGATGGCAAAGCGCCCGAGCCGGGCATGGTCATGGATACGGTTGAGGCCTGGATCGCAACCAACGCACGGCAGCACAAGCAACCTGTCGACCGCGAACGGGTCGCCTCGGTTGCCAGTGCTGCCGACGGTGTTCCGTCGGTGATTACCGCGCCAGCGCGGTAAGGTCGCTATTTCGCCTGTAGCCGTTCCATGGCGCGATCCAGGCGCTGCTCCAGATCGGTACAGCAGCGTTGTGCCGCATCGGCCGACTGCTGCGCGGCTTTGGCGATCTCGATTGCCTCGCGCGCGACCTGCATGGCCTCATTGGCAGCCCGCGAGGCATCATTCGCGGCCGACTGGGCCGACTCGGCAATCTGCCGGGTCTCGGTCTGGGCCTCGGTGACCTGGGCCGATGTCGCGCAGGCGGTCATGACAGCCAACAGTGCGGCCGCAAGCAGGGCTTTCAAGCAAAGTACGATTTGGTTGTTCGACATGATGAACTCCAACATTTTTCCCACAAGTGCCCCCTTATTGTGCCTCAAACAAATAAGGCTTTCCCTATCATGCGTTACATTCACCCACCTTTGTGATTCGACGTAAGGGACACCGCGAACCCGCCGTCGCAAAGAAAACAACCAAGAACCTCTCGCGCAGAGACGCAGGGACGCAGAGGGAAAAGCCGTCAAGAGCCTTTTTCCTCTGCGTCCCTGCGTCTCCGCGCGATTGGGTTTGATCTGTTAGAGGCACTGCGGACACAAAGCAAACGGCAGGGCTTTAATACATTATTGATTTATATAAACAAACAGCTTCGATTCTTAATTTCTCTGTGACCTCTGTGCCTCTGTGGTGAGCTTTTCTTGCTTCTTTTTTCTTCAAAGGCAATTTGATAGTTCAGCCAGGCCCTGCCGGGCCCGGAAGGGGCAGTTGATGATGGCCATGCCGCAGCCGGTCATTCGACCCAGCCGTTGCTCGGCGGGAAATTCGATTGCGAGATCCAGCCAGGCCTCCCCCATCAGGCCCAGGTTTTCGGAGATCGTTTCGACCCGGATTTCGCGGCCTTCGATCTGCGGATACCAGATGGCGTAGACACCGTGACCGAAGCGGCGAATCGCCTTCCCCAGGGCAATGGTCAAGTCTTCAATTTCGGTTTTGATTTCGAAGGACGGGTCGATCAGGACCAGTCCGCGACCGCCTGGCGGGGGCAGATAGCGCTCCAGCGCCTGGTAGCCGTCGCCGGCGTGCACTGTCACCTGACGATCACCGCAAAACTGGCCGGCCAATGCCACCTGCTCGGCCGGGTGGAGTTCACAAAGGATCAAACGATCCTGCCGTCGAAGCAGCTGGCGAACCAGCGTTGGTGATCCGGGATAGAAGCGCAATCGGCCATCCGGGTTCAGACGTCTGACCTCGGCCAGGTAGTCGGAAATCGGCGTGGCAAGGTCATCCCGGGACCACAGGCTGGCGATGCCACGCTCGAATTCACGGGTTTTCAGTGCGATATCGCTGTCCAGATCATACAAGCCGGCACCGGCATGGGTATCAAGAAAGCGTATGCCGCCCGGCTTGGCCTGCATGGCCCGGATCAGGGTCAGCAGCACCGTGTGCTTGAACACATCGGCCGGATTGCCAGCATGAAAACCGTGACGGTAGCTGAGCATGGAGAAAAGACACTTCGCGCAAGGCCCACTAGTATAGTCGCCTCCCAAGGCCCCAGACCCTGGTTGGGCAACACCGGCAGCCGACGGTCCGCACTCCGGCGACCGGCTCACCCTCGGCCTTTCGTCGCTTCCAGCCACGCTCCAGCCCGATCAACAGACCGATTGGCAGACCGATTGCCAGTGCGACGGCCAGAAAAATATTGACAGTTGCGCCGGTACCGGCTAAAAGAAGGCTGGAGTGATCGGGAGCGTCAAGTCACTTCAACTTCCACCGAGGGGGAGAGCGTCTGGTCCAAGCACCCGGGACCAGGCAAAACGCATGAAGTTACATAGGGATACATCAATGAAGAAGCACCTGATCCTTCTTGGCATTCTGCTTGCCATGAGTTTTTCGTTATCAGCCAGCGAGCTTTTGCGCGTCGAAAATCCAATCAAAGGACAATACATCGTCGTTTTCAAAGACGACTCAAACAGGCCTCCTCACGATGCCGGCGCTCCGTTTGACGATGCCCGCGTTGACCAGGCCGTGGCCGAAGCGGCGATGAGCACGGCTGTCGACCTGGCTTCCGTGTTTGACGTCACCGTCAGCAATGTGTACACCCACGCCTTGCAGGGCATGGCCATTACCGCCAACGAGCGCACCATCAGCGCCATGCTCTCTGACCCCCGCATTGCCTTCATCGAAGAGGACGCCGAGGTTTTCCTGAGCAACACCCAAACCAATGCACCCTGGGGACTTGATCGCATTGATCAACGTAACCTCCCTCTGGATGGACGCTTTACCGCCGCCAACGGGGCGTCCAATGTTCGCGCCTACGTGATTGATAGTGGTATTCGCGCCAGTCACACGCAGTTCGGCGGCCGCGTACTGTCCGGCGCCACGGCCATCAATGACGGTCGGGGCACCAATGACTGCAATGGCCACGGCACACATGTCGCCGGCACGATCGGGGCCTCAACCTGGGGCGTGGCAAAGAGCGTTCGGCTGGTGCCTGTGCGTGTGTTCGGCTGCACCGGCGGAAGCTCCAACTCCACCATCATCGCCGGTATCGACTGGGTTGCAGCCAATGCTGTACGGCCGGCCGTGGCCAACATGAGCCTGGGTGGCCCGGCCTCTTCGGCCATCGACAACGCCACCAACAACCTGAACAACCGCGGTGTGGTGGTTGTGGTTGCGGCCGGAAACGAGAACCAGAACGCCTGCAATGTTTCGCCGGCGCGAGTCGGCGCGGCGATGACGGTGGGCTCGACAACCTCCAGCGACAGCCGCTCGAATTTCTCCAACTTTGGTTCGTGTGTGAATATCTTCGCCCCGGGCAGCAGTATCCGCTCGACCTGGCATACCAGCAATACCGCCACCAATACCATCAGCGGAACTTCAATGGCTGCGCCGCACGTAGCAGGTGTAGTCGCAATGTGGCTGTCGGTCAACCCTGGCGCGAGCCCGTCCCAGATCCGCAACGCGATCTACGACCGGGCAACGACCAACCGTCTGAGCGGCATCGGTTCCGGTTCACCCAACCGACTGTTGTTTGCCCTATAACGCCGGCACCTGAAAGTCGAATCAAAAGGGAGGCCATTGGCCTCCCTTTTTTTGTTCCGGCGCCTTATGCGGTAGCCTGAACAATTCTGATTGACCGCAGTGCTGTCCAGCCGCATACTCCCCCAAGTATGGATTCACCTCAAGCCAGCGAGTCACGGCCCAAGGTGCAATTCATATCAAGAGGGGGGCGCTGTTCGAGCCATTGTGTTCGAACCGCCCTGACTGGATTTGCCAGCTTTCAGGAGAATCAAGATGAAGACCCGATTTGCTTTTATCACGACAGCCTTGATCGGTGCGTTGATGTCGGTTCAGGCAATTGCCCGAGACTATTATGTCGATATCACCAACCATACCGGCTATACGATCATGTACATGTACGTCAGCCCAGGCAATGCCAAAAGCTGGGAAGAAGACGTATTAGGGCGTAACGTGCTGGCCAATGGCAGTGCCCAGCGCGTTACCCTGACCGGTTACCACAGTCCGATCTTCGATGTTCGTCTGGTCGATGAAGATGGTGACACTTACACCTTCTGGAATGTCGACGTTTCGAGCTACGATATCGTCGTGACGCTTGACGACCTGGATTAAAGCAGACTGACCTGGCGCCGGTCGATCATTGGCCGGTGTCGATTTTCTGTTCTTTCAGACTGTGTTTGAACAAGTATTCCTGCATGCCATTGCCAAGCAGCATGGCCCGTTCTGACTTCAATCCCGGCATCAGCTTTTCCAGCGCACCATAGGTATAGCGTGGCGCCTTGACAGGAGGACACGCCGAAGGTTGAACCCGCAGCATGTTGCCTTCTCCAGGCATGATGTTGCCCGGACTGCCGGGCATTCGGGTGGCCTGGTATTCGATCAGCGCGTGAACCCGTCCTCCCGGGGCCAGACGCTCCATCACCACCTGCACAAGCAGAGTGATCAGGTCCGGGCGCAGGTAGTTCAGAAGATTCCAGCAAAAAACGACCTCAATGCGATCGCCCTTCATCGGCGGCAACAGCCGCCTGAATGCCTGCTCGACTTGATCCAGGTCTTCCATTGCCTGGAGGGTCTCCAGGCGTTCAGGAAGATTGATGATGTCGATGCGGCATCGCGATTGAGAGAGCCGGTCCAGCATGCCCGAGCGAGCCGGACCGAGGTCCATCACAACGTGGCGCTGGTCATCGTCGAAGCCCTGGACTAGAGACTCAAACAAAGGTGCCCGTAGCGACACCGGCGCTAGGTCATCGGCCTGGACTGCCATCGAGGCAGACATCGGTCAGAAAGCAATCAAGACAGCAAGTCGGTTCAGGCCCGGCTTTTTGCCTGTTGCTGGTTGCTTTGCTTGGTTGAACCGTTATCCGTACCGGAACCTGTCGGCACCGCCGAAACCTGCGGTTTGCCGGATTCGGGCGCGTGGGCCTGGGTTCTTGCGTCCTTGCCGGAAAAAGCCTTTTTGAACGCTTCGGTTTCCGGATCCATATCGATCGATCCGTTGAAACGGGCACCATCTTCGAGGCTGACGCGGGGGGACGAAATGCTGCCGCGGACCTGTGCACTCTTGCGAATCACAACACGCTCGGCCGCATACAAATTGCCATCGATCCTGCCGTCGACAAACAACGTGTGGGCGTAAATATCGGCCCTTACTTCGCCTTTCGAGCCTATCGTGACGCTGTTTTTCTTCAGCTCGACAGTGCCTTTCACCTTGCCTTCAATCAATAGATCTTCGTCACCGCGCAGGGTGCCGTCAATATGAATGGATGGACCGATCACGGCACTGCCGCGGCCGGACAAGGGTGCAGATTGGTGAGTCTCGCGACGGGGCGGATCGGCTGGGTTAGTTTCGGTTTCGCTGGCTTGGGGATTTTCTCGTTTATTGAACATGGTCATGGCGTCCTGCATGCTGGTCGTTATTGGATTGGTCCAGCCACGCTACTCTGGGCAGCCGGACTGGTCAAGTTTATTGGGCGATCTTGTAGGGCTATCTTTGGGCCGCCATTCCGCGGCCAGCAGTGAGTCCAGGGTGACGCTTGCGGCTGAGCCGAAATGGTCACAGAAGGTTCTCGACTGGCGGCCGATCAAGGGCGACCTTTATGGTGGACGCCCGACTATATCGACGTTGGCATTAACGACCGGTTAAGCTCAGGTTGTTTTCCGAAACAATCACTTAGCATTTCTATTCTAGCCATCTCTCGTTACCGCGGAGTTCGAATTTCCCCTTGTGCCGATGGGCAATTCAGACACTTCTTTGCTCACAGAATGAGCGAACACGTAAAGATTCCGGCATTCGTTACGTGAGGCTCAACACTCTTTTGCGAACCCCACCCTAGCGAGCGCCTGATTTACTCTGCACGGGGGCGACGCTGCCCGGTAGTTACTTTCGGGGCCTGCGGATGGTTGATTACAAGCCGGCCGCCTCGATCAGCGAAAATCCTTTTCCAATCTGGCCCAAGTGTCGCGAAGGGTGACGGCACGATTGAATACGGCCTTTTCAGGGGTGCTGTCCGGGTCGGGAACGAAATATCCCAGCCGTTCGAACTGAACGGCTTCATCGGGCACAGCTGTTGCCATTTCCGGCTCCAGTCGTGCGTTGGTCAGGACCTCCAGAGATTCCGGATTGATGTGGTCGACAAAGTCCACCGCTTTTTCGCCACCCGGGTGCGGCACCTTGAACAATCGGTCATAAAGGCGGACTTCAGCCTTGATGGCATGCGCCGCCGAGACCCAGTGAATCGTGCCCTTTACTTTTCTATCGGCGCCCGGCTGACCGGAACGGGATTCAGGATCGAAGCTGCATCGCAGTTCAACGATGTCTCCGGCTTCGTTCTTGATCACTTCATCGCAACGGGCAATGAAGGCATTCCTCAGGCGCACTTCGCCACCCGGCTTCAAACGGAAAAACTTCTTTGGCGCGTCTTCGAGAAAGTCATCTTCTTCGATATAGATCTCGCGCGTCATTGGCACCTGGCGACTTCCCAGATCCGGGCTCTGCGGATGATTGGCAGCCTCGAACCACTCGGTCTGATCTTCGGGGAAATTGGTCAGCACAACCTTCAGCGGTTTGAGTACGGCCATGCGCCGAGGCGCGCGGACATTGAGGTCATCTCGCAAATTACGCTCCAGCACCCCGAACGGAATAATGCTTTCTGACTTGGTGACCCCAATTTCACCACAGAAGCTGCGAATGGACTGTGGCGTGAAGCCGCGCCTGCGGATACCGGCGATGGTGGGCAGGCGCGGATCGTCCCAGCCGGCAACATGGCCTTCTTCGACCAGCCGGGTCAGACGTCGCTTGGACAAAACGGTGAAATCCAGGTTCAGGCGTGCGAACTCTATCTGGCGCGGACGCGAGGGAACCGGCAGATGTTCAAGCAACCAATCGTAGAGTGGGCGATGGTCCTCGAACTCCAAGGTGCACAGGGAATGAGTAATCTGTTCGATCGCATCAGACTGACCATGGGTGAAATCATAGGTGGGGTAAATGCACCACTGGTCGCCCGTTCGGTGATGATGTTGACGCCGGATTCGGTACAGGACTGGATCGCGCAGGTTGATATTGGGGGCGGCCATATCAATCCTGGCGCGCAACACGTATGCCCCGTCAGGAAACTCACCTGCGCGCATGCCTTCGAAAATTCGACGGTTCTCGCTCGCCGGCCGCGTGCGGTCCGGGCTGTCGATGCCCGGCTCGGTCAGGGTGCCGCGCTGGGCTCGGATGGTATCGGCATCCTGGCTGTCGACGTAGGCCAGTTCATGGTCAATCAGGTGTAGTGCATACTGGTACAGTGTCTCGAAATAGTCCGAGGCATAGCACTCGTTTTTCCAGTCAAAGCCGAGCCAGCGCACGTCTTCCTTGATCGCATCAATGAATCGCTGCTCTTCGCGCGCCGGGTTGGTGTCGTCAAAGCGCAGGTTGGTATATCCACCGAACTCTTCGGCCATGGCGAAATTCAGAACGATCGACTTGGCGTGACCCAGGTGTAGAAAACCGTTGGGCTCCGGCGGAAACCGCGTTACCACTTGATCATATTGGCCGGCCTCGATTTCCTTGCGGATCCGGGTTCGGATGAAGTGGGCGGGGGCAGTGATCGGGTCTGAATTGCTCATGAGGTGGTGTTTCAGGGTCAAACCGCCAATTGTAAGGCCCCGGACCACTAAGCACTAGCTCGCTTCTGTCATAGTGGACCCGACCGGCTGTCTGCGCTACTCTCTCGGGGCTCCTACAATTTGAAAGCCGCAGAACAAACATGACTGACACCAGCTTCGATCACCAGAAACTTTCCAATCGTATCCTGCTCGCCCTAGGGCTCGGGCTGGTGTTCGGCGTTATGCTGAACCTGACCATCGCCGATCGCGAATGGGTCCAGGTTTTTTTTCTCGATGGTCTGTTTCGGGTCGTCGGCGAGGTGTTTGTCCGCTTTTTGAGCATGCTGGTCGTGCCATTGGTGTTTGTTTCGCTGATTACTGGGGTCAGTTCGCTTAGTGACCCGAAAAGCCTGGGTCGCCTTGGTGGCAAAGCGGTCGGGCTCTACATGCTTACCACCGGTATCGCCATTACCCTGGCGCTCGTTTCGGCCATTCTCGTCAGGCCCGGCGTTGGCGCCAACCCGGATGCGGCCGAGGCGCGGGAAATCGCCGCGCAACCGTCGTTCGCTGAGGTTCTGATCAATATGGTGCCCCGCAATCCGGTCCAGTCCATGGCGGAGGGGGACATGTTGCCGATCATTGTCTTTGCCATTCTGATCGGCATGTCGATCGCCCTGGCTGGCCGGTCAGGCGAGCGAGTGGGTCAGTTTTTTGCCGATTTCAACGTCGTCGTGATGCGCCTGGTCGGGTTTGTGATGTTGCTGGCGCCATATGGTGTGTTTGCGCTAATCACAATCCTGGCCGCAACCACGGGTATGGCCACATTCGAAGGTCTGGTCAAGTATGTACTGCTGGTGCTGTTTGTTCTGGTGCTGCATGCAGTCGTCACCTATTCCCTGTTGCTCAAGCTGCTCAGCGGCCTGAGCCCGTTGGTTTTCTTCTCGAAAATGCGCGCGGTGCTTGCCTTCGCTTTTTCGACCGCGTCAAGCGGCGCGACGATCCCTGTAACCCTGAAAACCGTTGAGCAGCGGCTCGGCGCCGACAACAAGGTGGCTTCGTTCACGGTCCCGCTGGGGGCCACGATCAATATGGACGGCACGGCGATCATGCAGGGCATCGCCGCCGGTTTCATCGCCCAGTACTTTGGGGTTGACCTGAGCATCACCCAGTACCTGATGATCGTTTTGATGGTGATCATGGCCTCTGTGGGTGCAGCCGGCGTACCCGGTGTTGGTCTGGTGCTGCTGGCGGGCGTGCTGGCCTCGGTCGGGTTGCCGGCCGAGGGTATTGCACTGATCCTGGGTGTAGACCGAGTACTCGACATGACTCGCACCGCGGTCAACGTCAGTGGCGATGCGATGGTGACAATGGTTGTCGCCGACTCCGAAGGCGAGCTGGACCGGGATGTGTACTACGACATGAACCAGAACCAAGTCGCCACTGAAAAGGCGACTTAGGAGCGCCAGGCTGCCTCGGCCAGGCGTCGACAGCAGGCAAGGCGCTCCTCAGTGCTCATTTGCTCCGGCCCCTCAATCCGGTCAATCGCCGCGAGCCTGTGGGCCAGCCCTTCGGAATTGGCAATCTGGATCGCCAGACCGGGTCGGGCATTCATCTCAAGCACCAGCGGTCCGTGGTCTTTATCGATCACCAGATCGACCCCCATGTAACCCAGGGGAATGGCCTCGTAGCAGCGGGCGGCAATGGCAAGCAAGTTGTCCCAGTCGGGAAGCTGGAACCCGACTACGCTGGTTCCCGTATCAGGATGCACATTTACAATGCTTGAGTTCATGACCGCAGACAGCGTCTGGCCTGTCAGCATATTGATGCCTGCTCCGATGGCGCCCTGGTGCAGGTTTGCCTTGCCGCCGGAGCGGCGGGTGGGAAGCCGCGTCATGGCCATCACGGGGATACCCCGGTAGATGATGATCCGAATATCCGGAACCCCTTCGGGAGCAATCTCACGCAGCAATGGATCGGTGTGAACCAGCGCCTCGATCATTGCCGAATCAGTCTGGCCACCCAGCGAATACATGCCGGCAAGGATTCCGGCAACGTGGTATTGAATATCGCCAAGGCTCAGTAACTTGCCGCCACCACCCAGCCAGTATTTGTCGCGCCTGCCGGTGACAACCAGGATCCCGTCGCCGCCACTGCCGGCAGCCGGCTTGATGACAAACTCTGTGAAGCCTGAAAGTGTCTGGTGCAGGTGCCCCGCGTCGTACTGACTGCTGACCTCGCCAAGCAGCACCGGTGCGGCAACGTGGTGTGCCAACAGCCGCTCCTTGCACAAAACCTTGTTATCGACCAGGCGGTAGAAGCGCCTTGGATTCTGCGGCATGATGTAGCGACTGTTGCGTGCATTCAGGCCCATGACCCCATTGGCGCGCAAGCGACGATAGAAACCGATCATGCCGGTTTTCTGGCCAGGGTCCGAAACCGGATCAACTCATTGATTCTGTAACCGGAATAACGTCCTAGCAGAATTGTCAATCCGAGCGCGACCAGCATCAACTCCGGAAACACGAATGACAGGTGCTGAACCAATGGATTGGTCATGGCAAGGAATGCCAACGACGCAATCAAAGCTGAACCGGCACTTTCCATCAGCGCGTCACTCGGTCCGCGCTCTTCCCAGACAATCGACATGCGCTCGATGATCATCGCCAGGATGACCATGGGAAACAAACCCACTGACAGCCCAACTTCCCAGCCCAGTCGGTGGCTGAACAAACTCAAAACCACCATCAGCAATACAACGATGATCAGAACCGCCGTCAGTCTTGGCACCAGCAGCAGGTGCAACTTGGCAAGGTAGAACCGCAATATCAAACCGATACTGACAACGAATGCGAACAGAAGCAGACCGGCCAGCAATCCGGTCTCTCGAAACGCCAATGCGATCAAAACCGGCATGAAGGTACCGAATGAGGGCAGGCCCACCACATTGCGCATCAACGCCATGATAAATGCGCCGATTGGAACAAGCAGGAGAACGGCGTAGACCGATTGTGCCTGAACCGGCAGATTAAGCAGGCTGAATGGCGCATGCCAGGCACCTTGCGAGACGGCGCGCTGCTCGGCCAGGTCTAGCGCAGCAAGTTCGTTGCGACGAATGCTCCAACTCAAATCAACCAGGGTGGCACCCTCGACGTCAATCGGGGGTCGCTGCCCGACCCACCAAACGAGAAAATTCTCTGGAAGGCCAACCTGGCCGGATGCGGGATCGAAGAACAGCCAGCGTTGCTGGGTATGCACGGCCAGCCGCTGTTCAGGCCGCGCCCGGGTTGCATCACTCAACGGAAAACCGTTGACGGTTTCAGTCGGAATTCGGGCCCCGGCCAATAAGGTGCGCGCAATCCGAACGCGCTGACCCCTATAGTCCGGGCTATTGACGAACAGAGACATTTCCTCGCTTGGCGAAGCGCTGTTAATGCGAGCCAACAATTCGGAGGTGAATGACTCAATGTCGGCCGATTGCCTGCGCACATCCTCGACGATCGCAAGCATCGCGGTATTGTAAGGTTCCGGCAGGGAAGGAATGGTGGGAAAATCCGGAACTGGCGCAAAATCTGTCCGCACCGGGTCACGATAGAAAACACCCTGGTAATAAAGGGATTGGGGCTGGGACGCACGCCTTACCGCCCAGACAGCCTCACGGTCACGGTTGGTATTCTGGGTACTTAGACCGTAGCCGCGGGAAATGAAATTCTCGCGCAACTGGCCCATCCCCGGGGCGGCAACAGGCAAACTCAAGGAGACCTTGACCGGCCCGGTATCCGGCGTGATCTGAATCCTCGCCTGGACAATCCAGGTCGGTTCAACCATATCGGGTTGCAGGGGATAACCCAATACCTGGTTCTTGTAAACAGCAATACCGATGCCTGCGCCGATCAACAGGACCACGAGCACGAGCCAATGTACAAAACGGAACATGAAAGCGCGCTCAGTCGAAAGAACAGCGGGGTGAGAACTGGAAGGTTTGGCCGGAGTCAACCAGAGCAAATCCTTCAAGCGCGCTACGCCCAAGCAACATCGGATAGATGAAGTTCGAGCGATCGATCAGGTTGACCTCAACCTGCCGGATCTGGTTGCCCAGGCAAATGGGCATTTCGATCACCGGTCGTCTCTGGTGCTCACCATCATGGCGAACAATCCGGACATTCCTGACCAGCCGCTTTTCCAGTTCCAGGCTGTCACCCCCCTCAGGATTGGTCACCGTAAATCGAACCCAGCGCTGACCGTCCTTTCTGAACTGGCTGATGCTGGTTGCGTCAAGAGAGGAATTGGCGGCACCTGTATCCAGTTTTGCTTTCAGGCGCAGTTCTCCATCAAGCAACTTCACCCATTCGACCCAACCGAATATCTCGTATTCGCTTGATTCTGTATCGGGGTTATCGGCAAAGGCCAGGCAAACCACAAGAGTAAGCGCCGCAATCAGGGCAAAGGCAGATCGGTTCAACAAGGAACACCATTTCTGTAGTTTTAATATCACTGAGTATAGCAGAGCTACTTATCGCTCCTTTCTTCCCCCACAATTAGATCAGGATAAAAATTGCAGGCATAAAAAAACCCCGGAGCTCTCATGAACCCCGGGGTTTTAGGTGTAAATGCTTGGCAGCCCCCTCCGGAACAGCATGGCGGTTTTCGCCGTCAGGCGAAAGAAGCCTTGCTGTGGAGGAGGATCAGGGCGTGACCTACATATAACATTTCCACTGCCAGGCCATGAGGGTGAGACCAAAGCATAAAAAAACCCCGGAGCTCTGATGAACCCCGGGGTTTTAGGTGTAAATGCCTGGCAGTGACCTACTCTCACATGGCTAATGCCACACTACCATCGGCGCAGGCGCGTTTCACTTCCGAGTTCGGGATGGGGTCGGGTGGTTCCACGCCGCTATTGCCGCCAGGCAAAGCAAATCAGGAATTCTGTTCAAGCACGTCTTTATAGTCGTGTCATTGTAAATGAGCGTATTTGTTTCGCATATATTGCAAAGCTTGCAATTGGCTTTGGTGTTATATGACCAAGCCTCACGGGCAATTAGTACTGGTTAGCTTCATACATTACTGTACTTCCACACCCAGCCTATCAACCT
>JBGTLI010000182.1:0-8374 GCA_041744195.1 Wenzhouxiangella sp.
CGATGAGCATGATTTGATCCTTTTTCTGATTTTGGGCACACTGTCACCAGGTTCCCCGACCTCGCATTTCATGCTGTCCGACCTTGTGATGCGAAGTCCACTTCGGTGGCTTCTGGATACTCTTCGGACTTGGCAATGAGGCGGGGAGCCACTCTCAGAACGAGGTCAGAAATCCATTCTGCCTCCAGGTCGGATCGGCTTCCCCAGTGAACACCTGGTCATTTACCAAGTGCAGGATCAAGATACAAGGTTGGTGCGTCTGCTATTCCCCTCCCGCAGCCGCCAAAAGCGGGTGCTCCCTCCCATCCATCCACATGAGGATTTCCTGGAAGGTGCGGATGTTTTCGACGAAGTGAACGGGTTCATAGCCGCGGGCGTAGCCGAAGCGGGTCTGGCTGTGCCAGCGTTCCTGGGTGAGCAGGGGGAGGTGTTCGCGCACGTCGATCCAGCGGTCGGGGTCGCGGCCGGCGCGCTGGGTGAGGATGCGGGCGTCTTCCAGATGGCCCAGGCCGACGTTGTAGGCGGCCAGGGCGAGCCAGAGGCGGTCGGGATATTCAATGCGCTCGGGAAGCCGGTCGATCATGCTGCGCAGGTAGCGGGCGCCGCCTTCAATGCTTTCCCAGGGATCGGTTCGATCCTCGACGCCGAGTTGGCGGGCCGTGCGCTGGGTCAGCATCATGACGCCGCGCACGCCGGTACGCGAGACAGCCTCCGGGTTCCAGTGCGATTCCTGGTAGCCGACGGCCGCTAGAAGGCGCCAGTCGAGATCATTTTCCAGTGCGGCCTGTTCGAACCAGGGACGTAATGCGGGCAGCCGCTCACGGATCTGGCGCATGAAGGTAAAGGTGCCGACCGGCTCGTAGTTTTCCACGTGATCGTAATGGCGCTGATGCAGGGACGTCAGTGATCCAATTTCCTTGGCATGGAAAAAGAACTCCCGCATGCGTTGGGCCAGTGAGTCGTCGTCGCCGCGCAGGGTTGCCCAGGCCAGGTCCTGCGGATCAGGCAGCTCGAACGCCGGTCGTATGGCCGGAAAAAAACGTCGATTCAGTTCCAGAATATTGGAGTCGACAATGGTGTAGTCGATCTCTTCATTGCTGATGGCATCGAACAAATCTTCGATACTGGATTCGGCGACAACCTGCCAGGTCAGGCCGGGTGCAAGCTGGTTGAGCAAGGGCTCGTAGCTGGTGCCAGCGAGGATTGCCAGTCGCCCTTCATTCAGATCGTCCAGGGTCGATGGACGCCGGGCGCCCCGGCGATAGACCACAACGGGCGCGACTGACTGGTAGGGCGGGCCGAAACGCAGTTTGGCCTGGCGTTCGATCGTGCGGGAAACGTTCGCGGCGATAAAATCGCCCCGACCACGATGAAGCGCATCAAACAAATCGGCCAGGGTCGGCAAGGTGATGACTTCCAGAGGCACTCCAATGTAGTCGGAGAAAGCCCGTGCCAGTTCGTACTCAAAACCGGTCTCGCCCTCGGCGCCGATGTAATAGGTGGTCGCGCCATTGAGGGTCAACATGACCAGGCTGCCGCGGGCTTCGATGCGTTCGACTTGCGTGACCAGACTATCGCCCGAGGTGCCGAAGAGCAGTACCAGCAGTGCGATCAGGCACAGCCGCAAGCCCGGTAGTCGAGGACGGAAGGCCGCAGGCTCATCTTCATTGTAAGCATCTGTTTTCAAAGTTTTAAATCGCGGGCTATGGTTGCTTCTTGGGGTCTGCGGCTACGCTCTCAGGTTCCTTTATATCCGATTTGAGGCCGGCTACGGGATTCCTGGCTCTGTTAAACTAAACGACTTTTTTCACCCTGCTGTGACCATGACCGACTCAGATCGTCCCATTCGTACCCGATTCGCCCCATCCCCGACCGGCTTTCTCCATATCGGCGGGGCTCGCACGGCCCTGTTTGCCTGGCTGGCTGCACGCGCCACGGGAGGGCAATTTATCTTGCGTGTGGAAGACACCGATCGCGAACGTTCGACCCAGGAATCCGTCAAGGCCATTCTCGACGGCATGGCATGGTTGGCGCTCGATCATGACGAAGGTCCGTTCTACCAGAGCGACCGCCTGGCGCGATATCGCCAGGTGGTTGACCAGTTGCTGGCCGAAGGCAAGGCGTATCGCTGCTATTGCTCGAAAGAGCGTCTGGAAAAGCTGCGCGAGGAGGCCATGGCGGCCGGTGAGAAACCGCGCTATGACGGCCACTGTCGCGACCTCGAGGATGCCCCGGAAGGGATTCAGCCGGTCATTCGTTTTCGCAATCCGGATGAGGGAACGGTGGTGTTCGAGGATCGCGTGCGTGGCCGGATCGAGATCGCCAACAGCGAGCTTGACGATTTGGTGATTATGCGCGGCGATGGCATGCCCACCTATAACTTCGCGGTTGTGGTCGACGACATGGACATGACCATCAACCTGGTGATCCGCGGCGACGACCATATCAATAACACGCCGCGCCAGATCAACATCTACAAGGCCCTGGGCGCCGAGCCACCGCAGTTTGCCCATGTGCCAATGATCCTCGGTGACGACGGAGCAAGATTGTCCAAGCGTCATGGTGCGGTCAGCGTGCTGGCTTGGCGCGAGATGGGCTATGTACCTGAAGCCTTGATCAACTACCTGGCGCGCCTGGGCTGGTCGCATGGTGATCGCGAAGTGTTTTCGCGTCAGGAACTGATCGAGTTATTCAAAATAGAAGACGTCAATCGCAAGGCATCGCGCTTCGATACCGAGAAGCTGAACTGGCTCAATCAGCACTACCTGCGTGAAGGCGCGGCAGAGCAGAATCTGGTCGAACTGGCATGGCACATGGACAGGGCAGGGCTCGATGCGGTCAATGGCCCGGCCCTGGCCGACTTGTTGTCAGTCCAGAGCGACCGGGTCGAAACCCTGGTCGAGCTGGTCGAGCAAAGCCGGCCGTTCTACACCGATTTCGAGGAAATTGAGCCAGGTGCGGCGAAGAAGCACCTGCGCCCAGTTGCTGCCGAACCACTGGCCGCGCTGCGCGCACGCCTGGCCACAGTCGAGGACTGGCAGCCGGACGCACTCCAGGCAGCGGTTCAAGCCACGGCCGATGCTCTGGAAATCGGCTTCGGAAAAATCGGCATGCCCCTGAGAGTCGCCCTCATGGGCCACGGCCAGTCCCCCGCCATCAACCAGACCCTGTGGCTGGTTGGCCAAGAGCGCAGCCTCAAGCGAATCGACCAGGCGCTGGCCTTCATCGAAGCCCGGCAATCTGCCTCGTGAACGGGACTTCCAGAACGGACTAACCGCGAAGTCGCTAAGCGCGAAAAAAGGGAACAAATCAATGGCAAAAGCAACGGCGACTAACCGCGAAGACACTGGTTTTCCCTTTCCCCTTTTCCCTTTCCCCGTTTCCCTCCAACCAGCTACTGGTAGAATAGAACCCCCATGAACTCCACCCAAGTCATCGCCGAAGTCGAGAAGCACTGCAAGCAGCGGGGTTTGCGGCTGACGCCGACGCGGCGGCGGGTGTTGGAGATGGTTCTGGCAGCCGATGGGCCGGTGAAAGCCTATGATCTGCTGGACGAGCTCAAGTCCGAGCAGCCCCGGGCGGCGCCACCGACGATTTACCGTGCTTTGGAATTTCTGCTGGAAAATCACTTCATTCATCGCCTGGAAACCCTCAACGCATTTGTAAGCTGCTTTCATCCAGACGACCAGCACCAGGGTCAGTTTCTGATTTGCGACAATTGCCAGTCGGTGGCCGAGTTTCACGATGATTCGTTGACCGAAAAGCTGCGCGTTGCCGCCCAGGATCATGCCTTCAAGCCAAAGCGTCAGGTGCTGGAAATTTATGGGGTTTGCAAGGATTGCGTTAAGGCGTAAGTCGGTGTGGACAATAGCCTGAAACAATGAGCCTGAAACAATGAGCCTGAGTCAATGACATGAACCGCGCCTGCTGATGTCGCGACGCGAACGCCTTTATCACCTGCACGATCTTCTCCGCCAGCGGCGCACGCCCATCGGTCGCCAGGAACTGATGGAAGAACTCGATTGCAGCCAGGCTACCTTCTATCGCATGGTGGCGGAACTGCGCGACAAGCTCGGCGCCCCCCTTGAGCAGGACGAAGAGGGGCGCGGGTATTTCTATGATCGCAGTCTCGCCGGCAATTTCGAACTGCCGGGCCTGTGGATCAGTCCTGACGAGTTACAAGCTCTGCTGACTGCAAGACACGTGCTTGGCAACGTGCAGCCTGGGCTGCTGGTCGACGAACTCGACGGCGTGCAGCAGCGCATCAACCAGTTACTTGACCAGCAGGGCCTGGACTTTTCGTCCCAGCCTGAACGTATCCTGATTCGCCACGATGCCGGCCGCCCCGTACCCGCCGACCTGTTCGAGAGCGTCTTCAAGGCGCTGTTCCAGCGCCGCCGGCTCAAGCTGACCTACCATGGCCGACGACGCGATGATGTCAGTGAGCGTGAAGTCTCGCCACAAAGACTCATTTCCTACCGTGACCGCTGGTACCTCGCCGCCTGGTGCCATCGTGCCGATGGCTTCAGGAGTTTCGCCCTGGAGCGAATCCGCGACATGACCTTGCTGGGCGAAGATTCGCTCGATCTGCCGGCCGAGCAGATCAGCCGCCATTTTGACCAGGCCTTTGGCATCTTTTCCGGACCGGCCGAGGGTATTGCAAGACTGCGCTTCAATGCCGAGGCTGCCCGCTGGGCGGCCGACGAGGTCTGGCATCCGGAGCAGAAGGGGCGCTGGCTGGATGATGGCCGTTGGGAACTGGAGTTGCCGTTGGGTCACCAGCGTGAGCTGTTAATGAACATTCTGAGCTACGGTGGCGATGTCGAAGTTTTGGCGCCAGAATCCCTGCGGTCAGCCACGATCAGCGCGCTTGACCAGGCGCGCGCCATCTACTCCGCGGCCGAGATGTAACGGCTTTGTGACCTGATCTTCATCGAATTGTCATATAGCACTGTTCCAATAGCTCGCAGTCCAATGTCCAGGCCAGCAGATGAGCATGCAACGAATTCTCGTAGTTGAAGACGATGAAGGCATTCGACGGATGATCGTGTTCAATCTGGAACGGGCCGGGTTTGAAGTCATTGAAGCCCCCGACGCCCACACGGCACGGATTGCGCTCACCGATCAACGCCCCGATCTTGTTCTGCTCGACTGGATGCTGCCGGATCAGAATGGACCGGAGTTTGCCCGTTCACTGCGGCGCGATGAGTTGACTCGGGACATCCCTGTGATCATGCTGACCGCTCGTGCGATGGAGGATGACAAGGTGCGTGGCTTCGAAAGCGGGGTGGATGATTACATCACCAAGCCGTTTGCCTCGCGCGAGTTGACCGCTCGCATCCGTGCCGTCCTGCGTCGCAGCTCGCCAGCAGGCTCCGACGACCAAATCAGCGCCGAAGGACTGCTGCTGAACGTGGCCAGCCACCGGCTGTTGGCTAACGGCAAGCCGGTGGAGCTGGGGCCAACCGAGTACCGCATGCTGAAGTTCTTCATGTCCCACCAGGACCGGGTCTACTCGCGATCGCAATTGCTCGATCATGTCTGGGGTGGCGGTGTATACGTCGAAGAGCGTACAGTCGATGTGCATATCCTGCGTTTGCGCAAGGCCCTGGCCGAGCATGGGTTTGATCGCTACATTCAGACCGTTCGCGGTGCCGGCTACCGCTTTTCAGTGACGGGCTCGGACTGATGCGCAAGGCCTGGTTCAGCGAGATGCTGATGCTGGGCGGATTGATTGCCGCAGCCCTGGTGTTGGCGCTGCTGGTGGGCCATGCGAGCTGGCTGCTGCTGCTGGCGGTGCTGCTATTCCTCGCTCGGAATCTTTATCAGCTCAATCGCCTTGAGCGGTGGCTGCGGGTGGGCCGGCTACGCAATCCGCCAGAATCCTGGGGGATTTGGGGCGAGGTCTTCGAACATTACTATCGCCTGCAACGCCGTTATTACAAGCGCAAAAAGCGTCTTGCCAGGGTGATCCGTGAGTTCCGCGAGTCAACTGCGGCGATGCCCGACGGTACCCTGGTGCTGGATGCTGAGTTGCGAATCATGTGGTTCAACGAGGCGGCGCGAGAAACGCTGCGCCTGTCCAGCAGTCGTGACCTGGGCCAGTCGGTACTGAATCTGATCCGTTCGCCGCAGTTCAAGGATTACCTGCAATCGGGCAAATATGAACAGGCGATCCAGTTTCCCTCGCCGGTCAACGACTCTCGCATCCTGTCGGCGCGCCTGATCCCTTACGGCGCCGAGCAGTATTTGCTGCTGGTCCGCGATGTCACTCGTTTGCAGCGCCTGCAGGCCATGCGACGCGACTTTGTGGCCAATGCCTCGCACGAGTTGCGATCACCCCTGACGGTGCTTTCCGGCTATCTGGAAACTCTGGCTGAAGACCCTGACCTGGCGCCGGACTGGCGCCAGCCGATGGAGGAAATGCTGGCCCAGTGCCATCGCATGACCAGTTTGGTCAATGACTTGCTTGAATTGTCACGACTGGAAACCGAGGAGGCCGATGCGCCGCTTGATGAGGTCGTTGATGTGCCCGGTCTGGTAGACAGGATCATCCAGTACGCACGGTCCGAGGACACCGGCCAACATGAGTTCAATTTCGCAGCCTTGGTTCCCGATGGCCTGACCGGGGCAGAGCGTGAGCTGCATAGTGCATTTTCCAATCTCATCATCAATGCCATGCGCTATACCCCGGATGACGGGATCATCAGGGCCTCCTGGTACCGGCGTGAAAATGCTGAACTGGTTTTCGAAGTAATCGACAACGGCATCGGTATCGACCCGGAGCACATTCCTTTTATCACCCAGCGCTTCTACCGGGTCGATAGCTCTCACAGCCGTAAAAAAGGCGGCACCGGGCTTGGTCTGGCGATCGTCAAGCACGTGCTGCAACGGCACAACGCGACTTTGGAGATCGACTCCAGGCCTGGTCAGGGCAGCAGCTTCCGTTGTGTATTTCCCGTGCATCGGGCAGCCGCAGCCCAATTTCTTAATCAAAGTTAAACGGTTCAGTCACTGAGTTGACACAGATGCGATCTATCTTGGCGTGGTCACTGGGAAGCAGTGTCACCCAATTCATTCGCATGTCTTTTTTGGAGGAAATAAACAATGTTGAATAAAAAGCCGCTGGTGCTGGCAATCACAGCCGGGTTGGCCATGGTTGCTGTTGACGCCATGGCATCATTCGAAATCAATCCTCGCGGTCGTGTCCATGTGGACTATGCAGTCCACGACGAAGACAACAGCGAGCTGGGTGATGGTTTCCGTGCCCGCCGCGCCCGCCTTGGCCTGAGTGGCAAAATCGATGATGACTGGGCATTCCAGATTGAATATGATTTTGCCGAGAACTCAAGCTCTGCCAATGACGTCTACCTTCGCTACACCGGTTGGTCTGCCGGCAATCTCACCATCGGTCATTTCAAGGTCCCGTTTGGCCTGGAAGAAATCACCAGCTCGAACAATATCTCCCTGATTGAGCGATCGTTGCCGACCACGACCTTTGCCCAGTCACGCCGCATGGGTATTGGGTACAGTCATGGTGGTGACAACTGGACCGTGGCAGTGATGGGGTTCGGTCAAGGTCAGGGCTCGGGCGTTCGCTCAACCACGGGCGATGAGGGTCTGGGTATTGGTGGCCGTTTCACATTCAATCCGATCAAAACTGACTCGACTCTGATTCACCTGGGTATCGCTGCCAGCACCGAGCAGCCCGAGGACAGCAATCTTGATCAGGTGCGTTTCCGCACCCGGCCCGAGTCCCGTCCCACCAACGTGCGCCTGGTCGACACCGGCGCGATCAATGACGTCAGCAGGATCAACCAGTTGGGCCTGGAAGCTGCGTGGCAGTCCGGTCCTTTTTCAGTGCAGGGTGAATACATGCGCGCTGATGTCAGCCGTAGTGCTGGCTTTTCAGATGTGGATTTCTCCGGCTGGTATGTCAGTGGTAGCTGGGTTCTGACCGGCGAATCCCGTGGCTACCGTGGCGGTGTATTCCGCGGCGTAAGCCCGACCAAGCCTGGTGGTGCCTGGGAACTGACCGCCCGGGTCAGCAACGTCAATCTTGACGATGGTATCGTTGAGGGTGGCGAGCAGGACAACTGGACGATTGGTGTGAACTGGTACGCCAACAGCCGGGTGCGCTTCATGGCCAATTACATCAATGTCAGCACTGATCGTCGTGGCGTTTCGGATGACCCCGGTATTTTCCTGATGCGTGCCCAGGTGGCGTTCTGAGCCATTAATCAGCGTGTCACAAAGTTTCTCTAACCTTGTTTCAGTCAACAAACCATTGATCAGGAGATCAATCATGATGAAGAAATTGCTTGCTACCGGCGCGATCAGCGCCATCCTGGCCGCAGGCTCGGCCTTCGCCCAG
>JBGTLI010000183.1:0-3500 GCA_041744195.1 Wenzhouxiangella sp.
TCGAATCCAGCGGCAGATCGTGCAACGCCGAGGCCTCGCCTTGCGGGTCGGTCTTTTCGGCCACCGCGCGGGTTTTGCCAAGCAGTGCGTTGAGGTTGCGACCCAGGGCTTTCTTCTTGGCCATCAGACCCGCTCTCCGGCACGGCGCAGGTATTCCCCGGCCAGGCCCAGGTAGGCCACCGCGCCTCGCGAGTCACGATCATAATGGATCACGGACTGGCCGAAGCTCGGCGCCTCGGCCACACGCACATTGCGCGGCACCACGGTGCCATAGAGCTTGTCGCCGAAATGGTCGGCCAATTGCTTGGAGACTGCGCCGGACAGGTTGTTGCGAATGTCGTACATGGTGCGCACCAGGCCTTCGATTTCGAGCTCCGGATTGACCGAGCCCTGGATTTGCTCGATCGTATTGAGCAGCGCGGTCAGGCCTTCCAGCGCATAGTATTCACACTGCATCGGAATCAGCACGGCGTCAGCCGCGGTCAGCGCGTTCAGGGTCAGGACGTTCAGAGCCGGCGGGCAGTCGATGATGATGTGGTGGTAACCTCCGCGAATCTCATTGAGGGCTTTCTTGAGCACGTCCGCGCGATCGTCGAGCTCCATCAGCGCCACTTCGGCCGCGGTCAGGTCGCCATTGGCCGGCAGCAGGTCAAAGCCCATCGATTCGACCCGTATCACCGATTGGGCTGCCGTGGCTTCGCCCAGCAACACTTCGCACACGGTCATCTGACCGTCGGCGAGATCAATGCCGGAACCTGTGGAAGCGTTGCCCTGCGGGTCCATGTCGACCAGCAGCACGCGGCGGCGCAGCTCGGCCAGGCCGGCGGCCAGGTTGAGCGATGTGGTGGTCTTGCCCACCCCGCCTTTCTGGTTGGTGACGGCCACGATGCGGCAGTTTCGTTGAGTCATTTCTTGGTCACGATTGCCAGGCAACGACGGGCGCTGAGCCCTGGCACCTCCAGATTAATTATTTCGACATTGTACGCCGGTGCCACCTCTGCCAACTCGTTTTCCTCCAGCGCGGCCTTCATGGCCAGCAAACGTGCTCCACTTGCCAGCCAGGGTGCGTGCCAATCCACCAGCCGGCCCAAGGGCGCAAGCGCACGAGCCGTGATGCTGTCTGGCGTCGGCGTTACGGAAACCGCCTCCAGGCGTGCCTGAATAGGCTCGATATTGGAAAGCTTCAGCTTCCGGCGAACCTCGCGCAGAAATCGGATTTTCTTGCCATTGCTGTCGACCAGGACAAAGGCGCGGTCGGGGCAGGCGATGGCCAGCGGCACGCCCGGAAGGCCAGCTCCGGTGCCGGAATCGAGAACATGATGTCCCATCAGCCACGGCAGGATGCTGAGGCTGTCGAGCAGATGCCGTGCTACCATTTCTTCCGGCCTGGTGATGGCGGTTAGGTTGTAGGCACGGTTCCAGCGGCCGAGCAGCGCGAGATAGTCGAGCAAACTGCGGCGCTGGCCGGGCGACAGATCCAGCCCAAGCGCAATAAGCCCGGCGGCAAGCTCGCGATCCATTTCGGCAAAGGCGGGGTCAAGCCCCGTCAGGTGGTCAGCTATCAAGGTCTGGTAATCATGAAAAAGGCGTTCATTATATTGGTCCTGCTGCTGACCGCCACCTGGTTGCTGGCGATGCCGGCGCTGGTCGGCGCCTTTTTGCGCGGCTGGCTGCCGGATTGGATCGAGGAAACGGCGCCCGCCGCCGAGGCCAGCTACCAGGTAGGCTGGTTCAGCACCCGGCTCGACGTTTCCGACCAGAACCTGGTCGCGGACCTGCGGGCACGCCACTTTCCACCCTTTGGCCTGGCCTGGGTCGATTTGAGCGGCACCATCCATACCGATTTTGCCGACAACGGATTGCGTGTAGCCGGCCAGTTGGGTCTGACCGGTCGGACCGATGTCCGGCTCAATGCCGATGCCATGACCCTGGCCTCCGAGCCCGATATCCAGACCGCCAATGCCGGACTGGTCTTTACTCAACTGGTCGATGGCGGTGCGCATGTGATTCTGGACTTGACCAGCCTATTGATGGCTGACCGGCTTGGCAACCACCTTAATCCGGACCAGTTGCTGGCGCGCCTGGACTGGACGCCGCTGGACGAAGATCACGCCCACCTTGAACTGGATCTGCAACTGACCGGACCTGGCATGGCGCGCCTGTCATTGATTGCCGCGCCGGTCCATCGGGAGGCGATGGCGGAATTGCTGGACGGAATCGAGCAGTTGCGCGCGGCCCGGCCCGACACCGTCGATCAGCAATTCGCCCTGCTCACCATTGCCGGGGCCTGGCAACAACTCGCCCTGGCCGGACTCGAGCTGGATCTGCGCGAGTTCAGCCTGGCCGGCGATACGGTCTTTCGTGGCCTCTGGCGTACCGGCAGTAGCTGGCCGGAAATCGAAGGGACAGGGGATATCAACGAACTGCTTGACTGGCTCGTGCCCATCATCGGCCTGAGCCGCCAGCTCAGCCCGGAGGCGGCCGAACACGAGGCTCGCGCTTGGCTGGTCGAACTGGTCGATCGGGACTGGCTGGAGCCGCGCGAAGAGCGGTTCCGGTTCCACTACGGAACAGACGAGCATCCCGAAAACACCGACTTTCCGGCGCTGGTGCCCGAGGGCTGACTCAGCACGGGGCAATTGGATTCCGGTTTACGGTTTACGGGTTGGATCGGAGCGACCCTTCGATTCCAACTTCACCCTCATGATCGCTATATTCCTCAGCGACTCTGCGTCTCTGCGCGAGAGACTTTTTGTGTGTTTGGTCGGCGACAGCGGGCCCAGGCGACTGCCTAGTCGGCCAGTTCGGCCAGTTCGCGGTGGCGGATGCAGGCGACCTGGTTGCCGTCGTCCAGTGTCTCCAACTCGGGCACTTTCTGCCCGCAGGCGTCGATGGCGTATGGACAACGGGTGCGGAAGACGCAACCTGATGGCGGGTCCAGCGGCGAGGGGATGTCGCCTTCGAGCGAGCGCTTGACGCGCTCGCGTTCCTTGACCGGATCGGGGATCGGTACCGATTCGATCAGAGCGCGCGTATAAGGATGGCGCGGATTCAGGTAAATGCTGTCGCGGTCGGCGACCTCCATCACCTTGCCCAGATACATCACCAGCACCCGATCGGAAACGTGCCGGACCACCGACAAGTCGTGGGCAATAAAGATCAGTGACAATTGCAATTTCTGCCTGAGATCCTTGAGCAGGTTAACGATTTGGGCCTGGATCGACACATCAAGCGCGCTGACCGGCTCGTCGCAGACCACCAGGCGCGGATTGACCACCAGCGCCCTGGCGATGCCGATACGCTGACACTGGCCGCCGGAAAACTCATGTGGGTAGCGGTTGACCTGCTCGGGCAAAAGGCCGACCATTTTCATCATCCCCTGCACGCGCTCCCTAATCTGCAGCCGCGACATTGAGGGATAGAAGGTCTTCAGCGGCTCGGCGACAATCTGGCCGACGGTCATGCGCGGATCCAGCGAGCCGGATGGGTCCTGGAAGATC
>JBGTLI010000184.1:0-9336 GCA_041744195.1 Wenzhouxiangella sp.
CTATCGGGTGCTGAGCCCGGACATGCTGGACAACTACGAGCAGATGTACTCGGACCGACCGGGCGCCGGCCGCGATGCCGAAGGCGAATTGTTCATGTTCGCTTTCTACATCTTCAACAATATCGGCGTGGCCCTGCGCACGTTTGCCGGCGGCCTGGTTTTCGGTATCGGCAGCGCCGTGATTCTATTGTTCAACGGCGTTCAGATCGGCGCGGTCGCGGCCCACCTGAGCTTCGAGGGATACGAGGCGAACTTTTCAAGTTTCGTAATCGGCCACGGGGCCTTCGAACTGCCCGCGATTGTGCTGGCCGGTGTCGCCGGCGCACGCATGGGGTTGAGCCTGCTGATGCCGGGCAACCTCAGCCGGCTGGCCGCGCTTCGGGCCAGCGCCCGACGCTCGGTCAAACTGCTGTACGGGGTGATGGCCATGCTGCTGCTGGCCGCCGGGCTGGAGGCCTTCTGGTCCGGAAGTGCAGTTGGGCTGGAAACCAAGTACGCGATCGGAGCGACGTTGTGGTTGCTGGTATTCGCCTATTTTGCGCTGGCCGGTCGCAAGGGCCAACCTGAGCGAGCCGACCATGCAGTCTGACCGCATCGTCCTTCGCCCACGCACCCAGGCCGAGGCAATGGATCTCGGCTTTCACCTGGCCCGGGCCAACTGGCCGGCGCTTTGCGCCTTGACTTTGATCGGCCTGGCGCCGGCTGGCGCGCTGGCAGTACTGGCATTTTTCTGGTTTCCGCCGCTGGCGGTGCTGTTCCTGTGGTGGATCAAGCCCAGCCTTGACCGTCCCCTGCTTTACCTGCTGGCTCAAGATCTGATCGGTCAGCCTGCGCGGGTTGGCGACATCCTGCGCGACTGGCCGCGCTGGTGGCGCGGTGGCCATCTGGCCAGTTTGCTTTACTACCGTTTTCACCCGGCATTGAGCACGGTGTTGCCGATCTGGCAGCTTGAGAGGCTCAAGGGACGGCCGCGTCGGCAGCGTGCGAAGGCGCTTGGGCACGGTGGCAGCGGCAGCGGGGTAGGCCTGACTGGAATGCTGCTGATGTTCCAGGCCAGCCTGCTGCTTGGCCTGTTCGCGCTGACCGGCTGGCTGCTGCCATCCGAGGTTTGGGCCAGCCTTGATATCACAACCTGGCTTGAGCCCGGACACATCGCGCCCGAGCTCTGGGCGCTGCTGGCCATCGGCTACGCGGTGACTGTTGCCCTGGTTGAACCCTTTTACATCGGTGGCGGCTTCGGGCTTTACCTGAACCAGCGCTGCCGCCTGGAGTGCTGGGATCTCGAGCCGGCCCTGAGGCAACTCGGCACTCGACTCGTCCGGGGCCAGGCCGCGTGAGCTCACGCTGGCCGAATGCGGCGTGTGGACTGGCACAGTTTCTGGCAGTGGTCCTGGCTATGATCATGACAATGGACTTGGCGCCGGCCATGGCGACAGACATCGGGGCCGATGAGGGCTCTGATCCGCAAATCGTTAGAGTACTTCCCTACGAATGTGAAGACTGGCAGGCCCGCATTGATGTGCTGGTCGAGTCCGACGACAGCCTGGACAATGAAATCGGCCGCCTGTATGCCGACCCGGCGCTGCGCTTTTGCCAGCCGCGCCAGGTGCGGGTCGGGGGCGATCGCGAGTGGAACTGGGATTGGGACTTTTTCGACTTGCCAGATTGGTCCTTGCTGGCCTGGGTGTTGCGCGCATTGGCCATCGCCGCGTTGGCGGGCCTGTGCATCTGGCTGGCCTGGCGCTGGCGTGCTTATGCCCCCCGATTCCGCCGCACCACGGGGGCGCCACGACCGGCCTCCGAAGCCCCTGACCGGGGGGGCCTCGTCAACCCGTTCGAACTGCCGGACGACGTCCCGACCGCGGCCCAGGCTGCCTGGCAGGATAATCAACCGCGTCTTGCAATGAGTCTTCTCTATCGTGGCGCAGCGAGCGCCCTGCTGCCCCGACATGCCCAGCAATCCCGGACCGAACGAGAAGTCCTGCACACGCTGAAAGCCAACAATGCCAGCCTGGCCGTGCTCAGCTACATGAATCGTTTGATCAAACACTGGCTGCGGATGGCCTGGGCGAACCAGCCGCCGTCGGAAAAAGACTTCGCTCTGCTTTGCCAGCAATGGTCCCGTCACTGCCGGCACATCGGTGAGGCCCCGCAATGAAGCGCCGACGGACCAACGAACGGCTGCTGGTCGGACTTAGTCTGGTGCTATTGATCGGCGCCGGGCTGTGGTGGTATTGGTCAGGGGAATACGAGGAACAGCTGCTCTATCGACCGGACAATCCGAAATTGCGAATGGAGCCGTACCATGTCGCCCAACACTGGCTCGACTTGCGTGGCTACTCCACCACCGCCCTGATGCACATTCAGGATCTGGACCGGCTCCCCGCCAGACAATCGACGTTGATCATCAGTGCCGCTATTGGCCAGCACAATGATCTTGAAGTCCGACAACTCGCCGGCTGGCTGGACCGGGGCGGCCACTTGATCGCCCCGGCGCCGCGGGGCGCCGGACAGCGACGGTCATCGGCCGATCTCAACCCGCACGGGGTATCGGCCATTCGATGCCGCCGGGCAGTCGACAGCACGGACGACGATGGCGCCCCATCGCCAACATGCGAGCCAAGACTCCGGTTGAGAGCACCCGATGGGCAAGACCTTGATCTTTGGGCTCAGTCCATCCTGGCAGTCCCGGAGCCGGCGGCGCTATCGCTCTGGCACGATGGACAGGATCGCCCGGTGGTGGCTGAATATCACGTCGGTCCCGGTCTGGTGACCTTGATACCGTCAGCACGGTGGCTGGACAACGAACACCTCGTCTATCCCGACCATGCGCGCCTGCTGCTGGCCCTGGTCGGAAACCAGGATGGCCCGGTCTACCTGCAGCAGCGCAGCGCACCGGGCGGGTTGCTGCGCTGGCTCTGGAACCAGAGCCCCCTGTTGTGGCTGATACTCGGGCTGCTGGCAGTGCTCTGGGTCTGGTCGCGCATGCCGCGCCTGGGGCCAATCATCGACAGCAGTGCTGGCCGGAACATGCAGATGCGCGAACGCGTGCTGGCCACAGCCCGGTTTGACTGGCGCCACAACCGAGGCCAGCGGCTGCTGGCCTCCCTGCGTGAAGAGCGGAATCAACGCTGTACCCGACGCTACTCGGACTGGCGCCGACTCGATCATCAGGAACAGGTTCAGCGATTGACAGGGTTGCTTCAGGCCCAGGAGCGGGATTCATTGACCTGGCTTCCGAACCTGGACGAGGCCGCCGACGCGGACCAATTTATCGAATACGTCAGGCTGCACCGGCAGCTGATGCACGCTTTGCAAGGAGGAAGGTCATGACCAATGATTTTGGTAACGATTCTGGTAACGATTCTGGTAACGACAATAACGACGACGGCCACCAGGATGACGGCGCCCAACCCGGATTGCCGCACGATGGCGTCGATCCGTCCCTGGCCCGGATCGAAGAGGTGTTGGGCGCGCTCAACTCCGTGGTTCTGGGTCAGCCGGAGGTCATCGAACAGGTCGTCGCCGCCCTACTGGCCGGTGGCCACGTGATGATCGAAGGCGTTCCTGGGCTGGCCAAGACCTTGCTGGCCCAGTGCCTGGCCACGGTCATGGGCGGTAGCTTTTCCCGGGTCCAGTTCACCCCGGACCTGATGCCGGCCGACATCACCGGCCACGCCATGTACGACTTGAAAAGTGAAAAATTCCGTCTGCGCCGTGGCCCCATCTTCTGCAACGTACTGTTGGCCGACGAAATCAACCGTGCCCCGGCCAAAACCCAGGCTGCGCTGCTCGAAGTCATGCAGGAACGTCGGGTGACCATCGAGGGCAAGTCACTGGAAGTGCCGGACCCGTTCGTGGTGCTTGCAACCCAGAACCCGATCGAACACGAAGGCACCTATTCCCTGCCCGAAGCGCAGCTCGACCGCTTTGTGATGAAGGTCCTGATCGGCTATCCCGACGCCGCCGACGAACAAAGAATCGCCTTGAACCTGGCCGGCATGCGCGACGATTTGATCACCCTGGCCCAGACCCTGAAGCCGCTGCTCGATCCTCAAGCCACGCTCGCCCTGCGCCAGCAGGCTCGCGCCATTCGGATCGATTCGGCCATTGCCGAATACGCGGTGGCGATCGTGCGGGCAACCCGCCAATGGCCCGGCATCACCGTCGGCGCCGGACCGCGCGCCAGTATTGCCCTGCTGCGTGTTGGCCAGGCCAGCGCATTGATGGCCGGCCGGGACTTCGTGATTCCCGACGACGTCAAGCGTTTCGCCGTGGCCTGCCTGCGTCATCGCATCATGCTCAGCGCCGACATCCAGATGGAAGGTCAAAGTGCCGATGAGGTGTTGGGTCACGTCATCGAAGCCCAAAACGCGCCCCGACAGTGACCCCGCCGGCCGCATCGACCACCGGAGGCAACGTGAACAAACCGTCCCGGCAGCCCGGCACGGTCGGCCTGATCAAACCGGCCACCGCCCTGATGGCCTGGCTGGCCGCCTGGCTGATCGGCGCGCTGCTGATCCGGCTGATTCCAACGGTCTCAGGGCTGTGGCACCCCTGGCTCTGGCTGGGCGCCGCCATTTTTGTCGCTGCTATTTATGATTTATGGGCCGTGCTTCGCGAACAACCCAACTTCGACCTCAAGCGTCAACTGCCATCGAACTGGCCGGTCAACAGTTCGGTCAGGCTGGCGCTGGATATCGCCTACCGCGGCCAACGCCATCTGCGCATGATTGTGCATGAACTTTATCCACCCTCGATCCAGGCTGAAGAGATGCCTCAGACCATTGGCCTGGCGCCGGGCGAACAGCTTCGGCTGCACTGGCGCGCCAAACCACTTAAGCGCGGCGAGTTGACTCTGCCGGGTTGTCACCTGGCCTGGCTCAGTCCAATTGGATTCTGGTGGCGCCGCCGCACGGTCGCGCACGAAGATCGTATCCGGGTCTATCCCAACTTCAACCTGGTGATCCAGTACGGGATGCTGGCCGGTGATCGTCGGCTCGACGAAATGGGCATCCACCTGGCCCAAAGGCGTGGCACCGGTTCCGACTTCCATCAGTTGCGTGACTACCGCGACGGTGACACCCTGCGGCAGGTCGACTGGCACGCCACCGCCCGAATGCACAAACTGATCGCCAGAGATTACCAGGAAGAGCGCGACCAGCGCGTCGTTTTCCTGCTGGATTGCAGTCGCCGCATGCGCGCCATGGATGGATCCATGAGCCATTTTGATCAATGTCTGAATGCCATGCTGCTACTGAGCCATGTCGCGTTGAAACAGGGCGACGAAATTGCCCTGCAGACTATCGCTGCCGCCGATGGTCGCGAACGGATCCTCCCGGCCGCACGCGGGCAGCGACAATTCGGCGAATTGCTCGAAAGCGTATTCGACCTCGAAGCCGGACTGACCTATCCCGACTTCCTGGGTGCGGCAGGCGACCTGATGAGCCGCCAGCGCCGACGCAGCCTGATCGTTTTCCTCACCAACCTGCGCGACGAGGATCACGAAGAACTCAACCCCGCCCTGACCTTGCTGCGCCAACGCCACCTGGTCGTACTCGCCGACCTGCGTGAGCGAATCAGCCAACCCGCGCAATCCAATACCAGACCCCACCCCGTCTCCGAGTTCGATCAGGCCCTGCTTGAGGCCGGCCAGGCCATGTACCGCGAACAACGAAAAACCGCCACCCACCACCTGCGCCAACTCGGCATCATCCATCTGGACGTCGTACCCGGCGCCCTGCCGGGGGCGTTGGTCAGTCAATATCGGAGGCTGAAGGCGAGTGGGGTGTTTTGAAGGCGGGGGAAAGGTGAAAGGTGAAAGGGTCAAAGATCCAGGCCGACGACCAGGGAGGCGGCGGCGGCTAATGCGATGGCGATGAGCAATGACCAGCGGATCAGGGTTTTTCTGGCCCGGGCCGCCCCTTCGGTTTCCATGTGCTGCATCTGGTCAACACTCAATGGATTGCTAACCGCGTGATCTGGATCGGCAAGCAAGCCGACGGCATCCTCATACTGGGCTTCCAGCACCACCCACAGGCCGGCCCTGAAGCGGCCCTGGTGGGCCATGTTCATGCGCATCGACGTCATGTCGGATATATGCGTGGCAATGCCGTGCGATTGAAGAAAAGCGGCACGCTCGGCAGCTTCAGAACGCGATTCGCACTTGGCAATCATGCGCATGGTCATTCTCCCTGCTTGACCTTTTCACAATGAGTAATCGGCCTCCCGCCGATAAGACTATCTTCTCATATCTTCTTGTCATTCACCGGACCGCCGCCACTGCTCGAACCGCCTGACCACCTGGCGCATTTCCTCGGGCAGACGCTGTTCGACGTGCTCGATAATGTCAGCGGGCACCTCGCCGTAAAAGGCCTCGGCAATCCCGCCGGCGATACAGGCCTGGGTGTCGGCATCGGCAGTTCAGTGAGCTTCGACCATCAGCGACCGCCCTGGGTTTCAGAGCCGCACCCGATGGATTGAACCGAAAGAAGACTTCCGGACACTCTACTATCAATAGCGACAAATCAATGGCGACAAATCAAGGGAGCCTCAAGCCGGTGCGTACTGAAAAAGACAGGGTCTACGACAGTTTTCTTGCCGCATCCGCCCGACTGGGTGACCGGCAGGCCCTGGCCCGGTTGGCCGAGCGCTGGCAACCACGGCTGCTGGCCCATGCCAGGCGTCTGACGGGCGAGCCGGAACTGGCCGCTGACATCACCCAGGAGGCCTGGGTAGAGATCATCCGAGGCATTGGCGGATTGAATGACAGCAATGCCTTTGCCACCTGGACCTTTCGCATCGTGACGAACCGGTGTGCCAGAAGCATACACAAACGACAACGCCAGCGAGTCGGTCAAGCGGCGCTTGCCCGTGAACCGGAAACGGATGCTGCCATCGATGAAAACCTTACCGACCTGGCTATCGTCAGGTCGGCCATGACCGAACTTCCAGCCGAACAGCAAGCCGCGCTGGCGCTTTTTTATCTGGAAGGCCTGCGGATTGCCGAGATTGCAGTGGCACTCGATGTACCACCGGGCACCATCAAGACACGTCTTATGCACGCACGCAACAAGCTGCGCGCCAAACTCCAAGGAGATACCCCATGAAAGAGTACGACATGAACAAAATCGATCAACTGATCAACCAGACCCTGTCCGAAGAAGATGAAAGGTTGCTACAGGATTTCAGCAACGAGCCCGGTTACTTCAGCCAGGCATTTGCCTTGTTTACCGGCCGGCTGGGCTGGGTCATGTGGCTGGTCGGCATCATCCAGCTGATCTTCTTCATTGCCGCCGTGTATGCATTGTTTCAGTTGTTCAGCGTCGAGGCCCTGTTGCCAGCCCTTCGCTGGGGCGTCATTGCCGTTGTTCTGGTTCAGCTTTCGGTCTTTCTGCGCGGCTTCATGGGCATGCATTTCGAAGCCAACCGTGTTTTGCGCGAAGTCAAGCTGCTTGAATTGCGGCTGATTCAGAAATAATGTCAATCATCGTATAAAACAGAAACGGTAGCCAGGTGGCTGCCGTTTGGTTCAACCGGGTCCGAAGATCAACGCCAGGAGGCTGAACACCAATCCTTGACTTGGGCACAAGAAGAGGGGATGCTCCGGACTCAACACAACAGATAAGGAACAGCGACCATGAGCATCCATTTCCAGCTTGCACCCCTGCTTGCCCTGATTGCCGGTATTTTGATCCTGATCGTGCCAAGACTGCTGAGCTTCATCGTTGCGATCTATCTGATCATCATCGGCATCGTCGGCCTGTTCAACCTTCAGATTTAAACGTCTTGAATAAGCAGGGGCCTCATGCCTTCTGTTGCGTGGGATCGTTGCGACCGAGCTGATCATGGCTGGAGACCCAGTCCAGCGAGGAGATCGCAGCGGCCAGGGAAATCTCGCCGGCGAGCACGGTGCCGGCGACGATCTCGGCGAACTTCATCACCTTGTCAACGCCTTCGCAGTCCATGATGCGCAGGCTCTCGGCCTGGGTCGGCAAACCAGTGCCGCCGCCGATGGTGGCCACAATCAGTGACGGCAAGGTGATCGAAATATAGAGATCCTTGTCCTCGGTCAGCTCGGTATAGAGTATCCCGGTCGAGCTTTCGGCCACGTTGGCCACATCCTGGCCGGTGGCGATGAAGATCGCCGTGATGCCATTGGCGGCATGACAACCATTGTTGTTGGCACCGGCGAGCATCGATCCGATGTTGGCGATCTTGGAGTGGGTATAGAGCTGCTCGGTGTCGGCATCCATAATGTCGCGCAGGACCTGTCGACTGACCACCAGCTCGGCGGTCACCCGCTTGCCGCGGGTGCGCATCGAGTTGATCATCGAGGCCTTCTTGTCGGTGGCGAAGTTGGCTTCGAGGTAAAAGTCCTTCACTTCGGCGCCATCGAAGTTCTGCAGGATCCAGTTGCAGGCGGCAAACGTCGCCTTGCCGACCATGTTCATCCCGGCCGCATCCCCGGTGGTGAAATTGAAGCGGGTATAGCAGAAGCGGCTGGCCAGATAATAATCGACATACTTGAGGGTCACGAATCGATCAGATTCAGCGCACAGGCGTCGCAGCGTTTCGGTTTGAGTCTTCAGCCAGGTGGCAAAACGTCGCGCACTGGCGGCATCTTCGAACGCGAATACTGGCGCACGCTGCATGTTGTCACCGACGACGGCGCACTTGACGCCGCCACACTCGCGGATCACCCGCATGCCACGGTTGTAGGACGCCACCAGCGTCCCCTCGGAGGTTGCCATCGGCACGTAGAACGCACCCCGGGCATGTTCGCCATTGACATGTAGGGGCCCGGCAAGGCCCAGCGGCACCTGGGCCACGCCGGTAAAGTGTTCGATGTTGCCGCGCGTGACCTTGGGGTCGATCGAATAGCGGGTGATGTGTTCAAGCTCGGCGCCGGTGCGATCGGCGATGAAGTGCTGGCGGGCACGAATGATTTGATCGCCGTAATCATTTTCAGCATCGCGCGGGATGCTGTCCGGATCGCGCTGGTTTGTCCGCAGCGTATCAGTCACCGAAAAATTCAGAGTCTTGAATGGCGCGGCCCGAAAGGCCAGCTCGATGCGATGCTCACCTTCGTCCAGCGGCGCGATTTCAAGATCGAGAACCAGCAGCGTGCCCAGCGGAAAATCAATCGCTTCCTGGGGTTTCATCTCCGACAGGGCAAAAGACGGGTTGCCATCCAGGGACAGGCGAATGCGTTCGGGCGCGATGTCCCTGTCATCGATTCGGACCCGCTCGACCTGCTCCAGCCGGGCCGGACTGAGCCTGTTCTTGATCGAGAAGCGCACACCCGATTCGGTATTGCGCAGGCTTGAACGGTTG
>JBGTLI010000185.1:0-9344 GCA_041744195.1 Wenzhouxiangella sp.
GGCCGGGATCGAGCCTGATCTGGATGAGCCGCTGTCGCTGACCAGTGAAGTGGATTTGCATGTCACCGCCATGATTCCGCCGGACTACCTGCCCGATGTGCATCAGCGCCTGGTGCTGTACAAGCGCATCAGCCAGGCCGAAAACGAAAAGATTCTGTACAACCTTCAGATCGAGATGATCGACCGCTTCGGCCTGCTGCCTCCGGAGGTGAAGAACCTGTTTGCCGCAGCCGAATTGCGCCTGAAAGCGCGCCGTCTCGGCATGCGACGGCTGGAGGTCGGCCCGGCCGGCGGACGAGTCGAATTCATCAGCAAGCCGGACATCAACATCAATGAATTGCTGAAAATGATCCAAAAGGAAGCGCATACCTTTGAACTGCCGGCCAACGATCGCCTGCGCATCAAGGGCGAATTCGAGACCCCGGCGGAACGTTACGCGATGGCCGAGGAACTGCTGGAGCGACTTGAACCATCCCGCCAGGCGGCTGCTTGAAGTACACTTTCCGATCATGAAAATCCTTACCCCAGCATTCCTCCTGACCGGTCTTGTACTGACGGCCGTTCTATCCCCGGTCATGGCTCAAGTCACACCTTATTACCGGGTTGAGGTGATTGTCCTGACCCATTCTGCCGGCCAGTCCGACCAGCGCCCGGTGCAAGCACCCGACAATTACTCACGCCTGATCGATCCGCTCAAGCAGGCACGCGCCGCACAGGCTGCCGAAGAACGGGCCGGAGACACCAGCGGAATTGACGAAAGTGACACGCAGCGCACGGTCGACGCCCTGACCGCTCTGGAACTGCTGCCGGAACCCATGCAGCCGGAGTTGCCGGTCATGCCGGTTTATCCGCAGGCTTTCGTCAACCTTGATGCCTTGTCTCCGACCATGCGTGATGCCTGGCGACGGCTGGAAAACAGCGCTGAGTTCCAGCCCCGCTCCTGGCGCGCCTGGCACCAGCCCCTGGTCCAAAATCGTGTTTCACCACCGGTGCGTGTGCATGATGAACACATCGTCCGACTCGACTGGCTCGCAGTGACGCCACTGGGCAGGCCGCAGCCTTATACGGGTGGCCCCGATGACACCATTGATATAGCCGATCTGGTTCCCCGCTCTGACTACCGGCTGGACGGCAGTGTCCGGCTGCGACAACGGCAGTTCATGCATGTCGAGCTGGACCTGGTCTGGCGCGAGCCGGTCGAGCGGGAACCCGGCTTCGGCCCGATGCGATTAGAGGAATCCCCGACCGTGAACTTCTATCAGCACCAGCTCAAGCAGTCACGGGCCGTGCGCCCTGGCCGTCTTGAGTATTTCGACTCCAATTGGCTGGGCGTGCTGGTGTTGATCGAACGATGGGAGGCGCCGACAGCGGTCGACCCAGTTTCGCAGCCCGGGATGCAAGCGAACTGACGATGACGGTCCGGGACAAGGTACTTTCAGACGACAGCTTCAACGATAGTCTTGACCGTGTTTATCGCTTGCTGGTCAACGAAGAGGATGCCCGGGTCTGTCGCGATATTGATGCCCAAGCCTGTCGCGTGGTACCGGGTAATTTCCTGCTGCAGGTGCTGTCGCATTTTTTCACCAAGCTGGGCGACGCGATCGCCAACCCCAAGACCATCCTGGCCTGGATGCTCAGTTCACTGGGCGCGCCGGGCGTGTTCACCGCCTTTCTGGTTCCGGTGCGTGAATCCGGCTCACTGATACCGCAGCTTTTCATTGCCAGCTATGTGCGCCTGCAGGAGGTCCGCAAATGGACCTATGTGCTTGGCTGTGTTCTCCAGGCCCTGGCGGTTTTCGCCATGGCCGGGGTCGCGGTCACCCTGACAGGCACGGCCGCCGGGTTTGGCCTGCTCGGTGCGCTGGTGATGTTCAGTCTTGCTCGCGGCCTGTCCTCGGTCGCATCCAAGGATGTGCTGGGAAAAACCGTGCCCAAAACCCGGCGCGGACGGGTCAGTGGATGGTCTGAATTTCTCGCCGGTCTGGTCACCATCGGCGTTGGCATCCTGCTTCTGATTGATCTGCGCGAAGCCGGCGACATGGGCGCTTACCTGATACTGCTTGCCGTTGCCGGCGGACTCTGGCTGCTGGCAGCCGGCACCTATGCGTTGATCCGCGAGTTTCCCGGCGCCACTGAAGGCGGCGGCAATGCCATTACCGAAGCGTTGAAGAGACTTTCCCTGCTCTCGGCCGACAAACCTTTCAGAAGCTTTGTGATTGCCCGCTCGCTGTTGTTGTGTTCGGCACTCAGCGCACCTTTTTTCATCATGCTGGCCCATGAACAGACCGAGGGGGCATTACTGGTGCTGGGCCTGTTCGTTATCGCTGACGGCCTGGCCAGCTTGGTATCGGCTCCGTTCTGGGGTCGCTTTGCCGATGTTTCCAGCCGGCGGGTCATGGTGGTGGCCGGCTTCGGCGCGGCCTTTTCCGGCATCGGGTTGGTTGGAGTCGTTCATGGCATCCCGGCCCTGGCCGACAGCCAGTGGCTGTATCCCGCGTTTTTCTTTCTGCTGGCTATCGCCCATGCCGGTGTTCGCCTTGGGCGCAAGACTTATATTGTCGATCTTGCCGGCGGCAACCGGCGTACCGATTACGTCTCCATCAGCAATACCGTTATCGGTGTGGTGTTGCTGATGGCCGGCAGCATCGGCGCCCTGACCGCCGTACTCCCCGTATCGGCAGTCATTGTCATTCTTGCCGTCATGGGGCTTGGCGGTGCCATACTGAGCGCAAGATTGCCCGAGGTGACCTGAGATGAAAAAAATAATAATAGCGACACTGGGCGTGCTGACTGTGGGGGTACTGCTTGCCCATTGGCACACTGCCCGACAGGTCGAAAACAGGCTTGAACGAATTGCGGCCCAGGTTTCGCCAATCGGCCGGCTGACCTGGGATAACGTCCGGGTCGGCTTCGCGGGCGCTGTGAACGTGAACCAGATTCGCTTTGACCCGCGCGAAAGTCGCGACATTCTTTCGGTCGAGCAGATCTCCTTCGATTCAGGCAGCCTGCTGTCGCTGCTGACCATCAATCGCGAACTCGAGGCAGGCCGGCTACCTACCGCGCTGGGGCTGAAAGTGCGTGGCTTGAAATTGCCGATCAACCGGGAACTGAGCGCCATGCTGGCGGGCGCAAGCCCGGGCCTGCCCTTTGCCAGCGCCGGCTGTCGCGGACCCGAGGACTTCACGCTCTATGACCTCACCGATCTTGATTACTGGGAACTGGTGATCGACCTGGGCCTGGACTACCGTCTGGTCAACCAGGGTGAGCACATCGAGATGAACTACCGCATGAGAACGCGGCAGCTCGACGAAGTGTCCGCCCGCATTCGACTTGATCTGGGCAGCAATTCCCGCGAGCTTGAGGCCGTCATTACCGCACTGATGTCCAGTCGCCTGCTGCTCGCAAGTCAGGACTATACCGATCTGGGCTTTTATCCCCGCATGCTGGCCTATTGTGCCGAGCAGAATGGCCTGAACACAAACGAATACATTGCGCTTCATGTTGAAGCGTGGACGGAAAGCTGGCGAGCCATCGGCCTCGATCCCGGCCCCCTTGTGCAGGCTGGATACAAGCACTTTCTTGGTCATCCGCAATCGGTCACCATCAGCGCCAGGCCTGAGCATGGCATCGCATTGAGCTCACTCGGACAGGCTCCGGGCCTTGAATTGCTTGCGCGGGTGAGCGCAGAGTTCAGTATCAACGATGGCGTTCCGGTTGATCTCGCTTTCAACAAGATCGACCGGGCGGCACCGGCCCGGCCTGCCATCGCCGATTCGGAAGTCGAAGCAGGCGGGGCAACCAGCGCCATCCAGGTTCCAGACGGTATTGTTCTGGGGGTCAGGCCCAACTGGGAGGACATCGAACCGGGTGCCGCCGCCAGCCATATTGGTGATCGGGCCATTGTCCACACCAGTGGCGGCGATCGGTATAGCGGTCGTATCGTTGGCGTGGTAAATGGTGAACTCCATTTGAGCATGCAGACTCGCCAGGGCCAGTTTGTCCGGCCCGTGGCGCTGAACCGGATCGAACGCATCCAGGTTCGCCCCTAGGGCGCCTCTGAATAACTCTGCACGGGCGCGACGGGTCTCTCATGGAACAAAAAAACAGGTTTACCACGGAGGTACAGAGAACACAGAGGAAAAACAGTAGGAACTAATTGAATTATAAGAAAAAATAATTCTTTTAACCTCTGTGGCCTCTGTGCCTCTGTGGTGAGCTTGCCTTTGTTCCTTCCGCGACAGCGGGCCCGGTTACGGGGTTGGAGACTTTGCGGGAGTCTCAGGCTCGGCTCCCCTAGGCTTCCCCGTTCCCGGGGCCTGCTCGGGAACGAACCAGAAGATCGGACTATATGGTAATATTTCCACCATGTCTCCATACCGCCGACGCATTGCCTGTGTGCTGATCGTCGCCCTGATTATTTCGGGCATGCCGATGAATGCTGTCGGGGCAGTGGAGCTCGCCGCGGTCACTGCGCAGGCTGGCGGCCAGTTGGACAATATTGCAGAACAAGCACCGCGAGATTGCCCACTCCATTCCAGCAGTCTCGACGCCAGCCACCACCAGCCTGAAACGGATCCTTGTGGTGGCAGCAATTGTTTAGTCGATTTTTCCGGCGATTTTCATGATAACTGTCATGACAATTGTCAGGACAATTGCCGCTATTTCTGTGCCGGAATGAGCGTTATGGTGCACAGCCTCATACAGGCTGGCGCCGCTGTCCCGGTTGCCGACACACCTTCACTGCGGGTTTCCGCTCTGCCCTCCCTGCCTGCCGACAACCTGCTCCGGCCACCCCAGGCTTAAGACTCCTGTCGCAGGCCAAAGCGCCTGCAAACCGAGAACGTTCCCATTCAGTGAACGTTTTCAATTGGATGATTCTTGAGCAAGGGACTTTGTATGTCTACACCGTCGATTCCATGCCTGCGGGCGCTTCTTGCGCTTTGCATGCTGATGCTATTTACTCCGGTTGGGGCCATTGATATCAGTGGTGCCGTCGAGATGGCCCTGGTCCGTGATGAGGGCCTGAAGTCCTTGCAGATTCGCCAGCAAGCGATCGGCGATAAGGCCATCGCCGATGGCGCCCTGCCTGACCCGCAATTGTTCATTGGCGCTGAAGGCATACCGGTCGACGACCCAGCAGGGGCGGACATGATGACCATGTACATGCTCGGCATACGCCAGGAATTTCCGCCAGGTCAGACTCGCCAGCTCAGCCGCCAGCGCACCCGCTCGGAAGGCGCAATCATCGCCACCGAGATCGAGGCCCGACGGCTCGACATCACGCGCGAAGTCCGACTTGCCTGGCTCGACTGGGCCGCGGCAGCCCACCTGATCGAAGTCTCCGAGGACGGCCTGGAAGCCTTCGCCGCCCTGCTGGAACTGACTGAGGCGCGCTATCGTGCCGGGACCGGCCGTCAGCGCGACATCGACCAGGCCCGGCTGGAACGCTCCCTGCTCGCGCGACGGATCATTGATGCCCGGGTTCGTCTGGACGAGGCTGCCAGCAACCTCGCGCGCTGGACCGGCGTCCCGCCGAGCGAACCCGAAACGCCCGCTTTTCCGGATTGGTGGCACATCCCGGAGTCCGACGAGTTGCAGCAGAAGCTGGCCCGCCACCCCGCTGTCGAGGGCGAGGTGCGGCGAATGGAAACCGGTCGTATTGCCTCTGAACTGGCGCGCCAGACCTATCGACCCATGTGGATGGTGGAAGCCGGCTATGGCCACCAGCGTGGGGCCAGTCCGATGGGTGGGCGCATGTCGGACAAGCTGTTCGGCATGGTGACGTTCAGCCTGCCCTTGTTTGCCGCGAATCGTCAGGACCGACTTGTTGCTGCGGCGGATGCCGAAGTCGATGCCTTGAATCACCAGCACCTTTCAAGGCTACAGGAATGGGAGGGCCGGTCAAGAATCCAGTTCACCGCGATTGAAAGCCAGCGACGGCGGCTCGAACTGCTGGAAGACATCATCCTGCCCGAAGCCCAACGCACTGTAGCGTCGACCTTTCGCGCCTACCGGGCGGACCAGGCCAGCTTCGATGAACTGGTCCGCGCTCGCTTGAGCGAAATCGATCAGACCATCGAAATCATCGAAACCCGGCACGCGCTGCTCAGCGCACGCGCCGAACTGGCCTACCTGACCGCGGAGCAACTGTGATGAGAATGGCGACCTGGAAAATATCCGGTAGAGCGGTCCAGACGATTGGCATGGTCCTGCTGTCTCTTTCGCTGCTCGCTGCTTGCGAACACGAACCCGATCATGGGCAGCATGACCAGCCCGAAGCGCACCACGAGCACCACCAGGGTCACGATGAGAGCGCTGTCCGCGAGGGTGAGCGTGAAATCGCCTACTGGGTCGCGCCCATGGACCCATCATACCGGCGCGATCGGCCTGGCAAGTCGCCCATGGGGATGGATCTGATCCCCGTCTATGCCGATGAGCTGTCCGAGCCCGGGCAGGTGAGGGTTGGACCCGGCGTCCAGCAAGCCATGAACCTGCGAACCACCCAGGTTGAACGCAACCGCTTGTTCCGGCGCATCGACACGGTCGGCACGATCGAGGTCGATGAATCCAACCTGACCCACATCCATCCGCGAGTGGAAGGATGGATCGGTGAGCTCGATATCGAATCGACCGGCAGTCGGGTGACCCGGGGCCAGCGCCTCTACACGCTCTATTCGCGCGAACTGGTCAATATTCAGGAAGAACTGCTGCAGGCACTCCGATCAGAACAGCCGGCGATGATACGAGCTGCGCGTCAGCGTCTGGAAGTACTGGACGTGCAGCCGGCCGTGATCGAGCGGATCGAGCGTGACCGCCAGGTCATCACCTATATCCCCTGGCACGCGCGCAATGACGGATATGTCTCGGATCTCAGTATCCGGCAGGGCATGTTCGTGACCCCCGGCACCCAGATGATGGTCATTGCCGATCCGACATCGGTGTGGTTGATTGCAGAGGTCTTCGGCGGCCAGATCGACTGGCTGGCCGAAGGCCAGATCGCCGATGTGGAACGAAGCAGTCATCCTGGCGAGCGCTTGCGCGGCCGGGTCGACCTCATCTATCCCGAGCTGGCGCCCATCACCCGCACTGCCCAGGTGCGCATCCAGCTGAACGATGAGAATGGCACTCTCAGGCCAGGTGATTGGGCCAGTATTGCCATCTTTGGCGGCCCGCGCGAAAACCTGCTGATCGTCCCCACTGAAGCCGTCATTCGAACCGGCACCGAACGGCGCGTGATCGTCCAGACCGACGACCAGCTTTTCAGCGTACGCCAGGTTCACACCGGCATGGCATCCGGACGCTACACCGAGATCATCCATGGCCTGGAGGAAGGCGAACGCGTCGTCGTATCGGGCCAGTTCCTGATCGACTCCGAAGCCAGCATCCACGCCGGCCATGCCCGAGTCTCCGGCCATGATCACCACTGAGGGCCTCGTCGTGAATGGACTGCAAAAGCCTCTCGCCAAGGCGCCAAGACGCCAAGTTCGCCAAGAAAAGAAAAAGCGAATTGAGTGCATTCGAGGCACCTACCCGTTGGTTGGGTTGCGCGGCAGCGGTAACTCGGCTTTCCTTTCTTACCTTGTCTTCCTTGTTGTTCTTGGCGCCTTGGCGTCTTGGCGAGAACATTCTCTTTTTGGCGGCTTGGCGCCTTGGCGAGAAACTCATCACTCAACGTCAGGCAAAGGCACGCTGTCATGATTGATGCAATTATCCGTTGGTCGATCGGTAATCGACTGCTGGTCATCATCATGGCGCTCGTGGCCACGGCCGCCGGACTCTGGGCAGTGAGCAACACGCCGGTCGATGCCATTCCGGACCTGACCGATACCCAGGTGATCGTGCGCGCATCATTTCCAGGCCAGGCGCCGCAGGTTGTCGAGGATCAGGTGACTTATCCCTTGACCACGGCATTGATGGCTGTGCCCGGGGCGCATACCGTGCGTGGATTTTCCATGTTCGGGGACTCGTTCATCTACGTATTGTTCGATGACGACACCGATCCCTACTGGGCTCGCTCGCGGGTTCTGGAGTACCTGAGCCAGGCCGAAGCCACGCTGCCCGAAGCGGTCCGTGCCGAACTCGGCCCGGACGCAACCGGCGTCGGCTGGGTCTACAAGTATGCCCTGGTCGACCGCAGCGGCAACCATGATCTGGCCCAGTTGCGAGCCTTGCAGGACTGGTTTCTCAAATTCGAATTGCAGTCGGTGCCTGGCGTATCCGAGGTCGCCACCATGGGCGGCATGGTGCGTCAGTACCAGGTGGCGGTCGACCCCAATGCGCTGCGCGCCCATGGCCTGACCATGGGCCAGTTGCAGCAGGCGATCTCGCGCGGCAACGCCGAGGCCGGTGGCTCCCTGATCGAGATGGCCGAGGCCGAATACATGGTCCGGGCCAGCGGATACATAGAGTCGCTGGATGATCTGCGTCAGATTCCGGTTGGCGTCCTGGCCCACGGCATACCGGTTCTGCTCCAGGATGTCGCCGACATCCGAAGGGGTCCGGCGCCACGGCGCGGAATCATTGATCTGGACGGCCAGGGCGAAGTCGTCGGCGGGATCATCGTCATGCGTCAGGGAGAAAACGCACGCCAGGTCATCAACGCGGTGAAACAGCGGCTGGATGAACTGCGCCCCGGGCTGCCCGAAGGTGTCGAGATCATCGAAACCTATGACCGATCCGCCCTGATCGGACGAGCGATCTCCACCCTGTGGGAGAAGCTGGCCCTGGAGTTCCTGATCGTCGTGCTGGTGATTGCCCTGTTCCTGTGGCATTTCCGCTCATCATTGGTGCTGCTGATCACGCTGCCGCTGGGCGTGCTGATCGCCTACATCGTCATGTACTTCCAGGGCATCAACGCCAACATCATGTCGCTGGGGGGCATCATCATCTCCATCGGGGTCATGGTGGATGCGGCCATCGTATTGATCGAAAATGTGCATAGAAGGTTCGAGCGCGACCCGCCCGGCCCGGACGAGCACTGGCAGGCCATTTCCGAGGCGACCCTGGAAGTCGGCCGTCCGATTTTCTTCTCGCTGCTGATCGTCGCCCTGTCCTTCCTGCCCGTTTTTGCGCTACAGGCCCAGGAAGGCCGCCTGTTCAGCCCGCTGGCATTCACCAAAACCTATGCCATGGCAGCCTCGGCCGGTTTGGCGATCACCCTTGTGCCGGTGTTGATGGGCTACTTCGTACGCTTCGGCAAGAATCGACAGGGCAAGACAAGGCGGGATGGCGGCCCGGCATCTCGCGCCCTGGTCACCGCCTACCGACCGTTGATCAAGAGCGTCGGACAGCACCCATGGATCGTGACCGGTCTGGCTGCCCTGTTGATGGTATCCATGCTGTAC
>JBGTLI010000186.1:0-3792 GCA_041744195.1 Wenzhouxiangella sp.
TCAACGACAGCGGCCAGCGAGTCCAGCCATTCTCGGGTTTCGGTAGGATCCGCGTCCTTGGGATGGGGGTACTGATCGACCATGCCTGTCTCGTCTCTTTAGCGTCTGATTGCAGTGGGCCACTATTGTAGAGTGATTTGGTGCCGGGTTCGAATCGGCTCGCCCTTCTGATTTCATCAGTTTGCTACAGTGCAACGGAGACTTGGCTCAGGACTCCCGAGATGTGGTCGAAGTTGATGCGACCACTGTCGAGCAGTTGTTTTTCCTCGTCGGTGGCGCAAACGATTTCGCCCAGCGCCTCGAAGCCGCCGACAACCCCGTTCAAACCCTCGGCCCGTGAACGGGCCTTGTGGCGTGGGATGAAATAGAAGTCCAGGCGGTCGCTGTCGGGATCGGCAATGGCAATGGCATTGGCGGTGGCGTCAGAACCGGCGCCGGCCGTGGCCAGCCAGTGGTCCAGCCAGGGCCCGAGCTCTTCCTGGACCTGCTCGACATTGCCATGCCAATGACCGAATGTCAGCGGATAACGCTTGTCGATCAGCCCGTCCTGATCCCGGTTTTTCAGTGCCAGTTCCAGAGGCATCTGCCCGTAGCCGAACGGTCGTGGCAGAAAGTGGTAGTGCAGATGGCCGGTGATCGAGGCGCCGGCGCCCTCGCCGTTGTAAAACCCGATCCAGCCTGGCAGGTGGGAGGCCATTTCCAGCAGATCATGGACGATGGAGCGCAAATCCGCACTCTTCCCGCCCCAGCACTGCGGAACATGCTTGCGTGTAGCGACAACAGTGTGCCCCGGCACCAGCGGAAAGGGGTTCATCCAGGCGGTATAACGCCGGTCACAAAATGGCAGGTCATAGCCGAATTGGCGTCCGGCCTGCTGCCATTCGATATTCTCGCCACACAGAAAACAGCCATTGTTGATGCTGCGTCGATCAGGCGGCGGATCACTCAGCCCAGCGCCGGCGAAACGTCGCGCGCGGGCCGGGTTGAACTGGGCGGAAAAATACTGTCCGCTGCCATCTTCGCGCGGGAACACGAAGCGCTCGACCTCATCGAGGCGATCGCGGATGAACCCGGTCCCGATCTGGTGCTCTTTAAGGGCATCGAGCGCTGCAGCCAGACCGGCGCGTGAAGCGACCCGGTCCAGTCGACGACCAAGTACTGCATGCAGATCCCGGTAGGTTTCGCTGGTTAACTGAATCATGCCTCCTCGCCGGCTGAATGATTAAGGAACTTCTGGATGCATTTCGTGGCCCGATATTATAGTTCGTATCACTTGAACCTCGTAGGGGAGGCCGCGTGAAAGGCGACAGCATTGTTATCGAAGCGCATCACAAACTCGCCGCAGATCAGGCGTTTGATCACCTTCGTTCGCATTTGATCCATGCCGACGACCGAAAAGTCATCGCGATCGCCGGCGAATCCGGCAGCGGCAAATCAGAAACCGCAGCCGCGCTGGTCCTGCGACTGGAGGCCGAAGGTAATCATGCTGCCGTGCTGCAGCAGGACGATTATTTTGTCTACCCGCCGCGCAGCAACGACCGCGCCCGCAGGAAAGACATCAACTGGGTTGGCCCGAACGAAGTGCATCTGAATCTGCTCGATCGGCATCTGGCCGAATTCCGCGCTGGCGCCAACCCGATTGACAAGCCCCTGGTCGACTATGCCGCGGATCGGATTGGTCAGGAGCAAGTCGATCTGTCCGAGTCACGCGTACTGATTGTGGAAGGGACCTACACCCTGTTACTGCACAACACCGACTGGCGAATCTTCATCGACCGCAACTACCTGCGCACCCGGGCCCATCGTGAGAAACGCATTCGCGACGCCTCGGAACTGGACCCATTTATCGACCAGGTGCTCAAAATCGAGCACGACATTATCTCAAAACATCGCGCCCGTGCCGATCTGCTGGTCAATGATGACTACACGGTCAGCTGGGGCCCGGCCGGCAAGCCATTCAACAGGCCGGCCGGGGCGAACCATCCAGCGGCGGACCGTCCATGAGGATCGCCTTTCTCAATCCGCAGGGCAATTTCGATCGCGAGGACTCCTACCTGACCGAGCACCCTGACTTTGGGGGGCAGCTGGTTTACGTCAAGGAAGTGGCGCTGGCACTGGGTCGGGCGGGTATTGAAGTCGACATTCTGACTCGACAGATCGACGATGCGGAATGGCGCGGTTTTTCAAAGTCCGTCGACGACTTCGGCGAACTGGAGGACATGGTTCGCATCATTCGCCTGCCCTTCGGCGGCAGCGAGTTCCTGCCCAAAGAGGCGCTGTGGCCTCATCTGCCGGAATTCGCCGAGCAGATCATCAGCTTCTACGGTGACGACCTGCCGGACTACTGTACCGCCCACTATGCCGACGGCGGTTACTCGGCCTGCCTGCTGCGCGAGCGCTCAAAGCTGGGATTCACCTTTACCGGCCATTCGCTGGGCGCCCAGAAAATGGACAAGCTGGGGGCCAACCTGGCCAACTGGAGCGCCATTGAGGCCCGGTTCAGGTTTTCGCGCCGGATCGCCGCCGAGCGGCTGAGCATGCAATGGGCTGACACGGTGATCACCTCGACTCATGAAGAGCGCATGGAGCAATACGGCCATCGGCTCTATGAGGGCGCGATCATCCCCGCCGACGATGCCAGGTTCAGGGTCATACCGCCTGGCATCAACACGGTGATCTTCAACCAGGACGTGGCCACCGACGATGACAAATCGCGTGAAGTCGTCAGTCGCCAGATCGATCATCCCGACACCCCGCATGTGGTGGTCTCCAGCCGCCCGGATGGCAAGAAGAACATCGCCGCAGTGGTCGAAGCCTTCGCTCACTCACCTGCCTTGCGCGAACGGGCGCGACTGGCGCTTTTTGTGCGCGGCCTGGACGATCCCTGGAGCCAGTTGGATTTGCTGCGAGGAGACGAGCGCGAGGTGCTGCGCCCGATTCTCGACCTGATCGAGGCCACCGATCTGCGATCATCGGTGAGTTTTCTCAATATCGGCTCGCAACGCCAACTGGCCTGCGCCTATCGCCAGTTCGGCCGAATGGGTTCGGTCTTCGCCCTGCCCTCGCTGTTCGAACCGTTCGGCCTGGCCCCGATCGAGGCCGCCGCCTGTGGCCTGGCGGTGGCCGCGACCAAAAACGGCGGCCCATCGGAGATCTTCGCCGGTGGCACAGGCATTCTGTTCGACCCGGAACACCCTGCCGACATCGCCCGGGCGCTGCTGGAGGCGCTGGGCGCACAGGCCAGCCTGGTCGAGCGCAGTACCGAACACGTCCGCACCCACTACACCTGGGAAAAGACTGCCGAGCGCTACCTGGACCAGATCCAAACCAATCTCAAGACACCTATGACCCAACGTCCCGAGTTGGGCCTCGGCGAACCGGATGCTTCAAAGCTGATCAGCGCCTATCTCGGCTCGCTGAACTAGGAAACCAGGGGGGAGTTTTTTCCGGGTTCCGGGTTCCGGGTTCCGGGTTCCGGGTTCCGGGTTCCGGGTTCCGGGTTCCGGGTTCCGGGTTCCGGGTTCCGGGTTCCGGGTTCAAGGTTCAAGGCTCAAGGCTCAAGGCTCAAGGCTCAAGGCTCAAGGCTCAAGGCTCAAGGCTCAAGGCTCAAGGCTCAAGGCTCAAGGCTCAAGGCTCAAGGCTCAAGGCTCAAGGTTCAAGGTTCAAGGTTCAAGGTTCAAGGTTCAAGGTTCAAGGTTCAAGGTTCAAGGCTCAAGGTTCAAGGCTCAAGGAATTAGATCCCGGATCAAGCCCGGGATGACACGCACCGACGCACCGACGCACCGACGCACC
>JBGTLI010000187.1:0-19880 GCA_041744195.1 Wenzhouxiangella sp.
GGGGACTATCCAGTCGTTCGAACGTGTACGCCTGCAAGGACGAAGTCGAACGATGGACGCATCTTTCCAGCGCAGAATGCAAGAACTTGCGGCGCGCTGGACGACCGTTTGATTTTTGTTAAGCGACTAGGGTAACAAAGGCGATGGTTGAATGCAAAGGCGGCTAACGAGAATCGGCCTCGATCCCGGTGTCAACACGGATAACTCACCTGCACGAGGGAACGATGAGGGCCATCCAAATCATTGTACGGGACCCTTGGCGGGAACATTCTCAACACCCAACCTCGCTTCGCAGCCAAAAATAAACTCTCCATCTCCCTGCCTGACCCAGTAATGACCAACCCCACGCGGGTCATTGCCGAACTTCTTTTTCTTTCTTTTAATCAGGCGCTTGATCACAAGTTGGAAACCCTTCGGCTCTCCACTGATTCTTTGCAGAAGATCTCTCTCAAAGTTGTTATTCGCGTTCCAGGTATCAATGACTACCGCATTCCACACCATGATGACCAGCTTGATTGACGCCTCGAACTCTTCCTTGGTGTGATCTTGCGGCAATTGGCTAACCAGGGGCTTGCCAAACTCTAAAATTGTCTGTGAAATTTTTGTCGAGGGAATCATCTTGACGGAGTTTCGAAAAATCTCGGAATAGGCAGTAAATAGGCGACCTTTCATCGCTTGAGTCTTGCCATGGCTGAGCGAATCCTCTGGATTGTACATCGACCCCTGGAGTCAGCCAACCATAACCCTCCGAAACCCGCACAACTAGCCAACCAGCAAACCAGTCAGCTTTTCCCCGGTTGACAGCCGACGCCGTCCGCTGCCGGGCGAGTTGGTGTTCACCCCCTCGATCGATCAGATCGGCGACCACGAACTGATGGTCGGCGCCTCCGACGGTCGCTTCCGGGTTTATCAGGACTTCACATCAGTGTGCCGCCACCGGACGGCCCGACCCGGCTTAAGGTGCGTATGCAAAACGGCGTTGACGATGGTCTGCCCGGCGTCCGCCTCGTGCTGGGCATGGGCGAGGCTGCTCAGGAGACGGTTTCTGACGAAGCTGGATATTTTCAGTTCGACGAGTTGAATCTTGACGAACTGGCCGGCCCCGGCACGCTGGCCGCCCAGCTTCGGCTTCTGGTCGACGGCTCAACAGCCGAGGCCGAAGGCGCCTTCGCCACCGTGCCCAAGGAAGTCCACATCATCGCCGGGGTCGACAACCTCATGGAGGCGCCCATCATCCTGATGCCGCTGGATGTAGCCAGCGCCGACCCGGTCAACCCGGCGGCCACCTCCGCCTTGGCCGGGGCTCGTGGTTGGAGTTCATTCAAAAACTACTACAAAAACTGCTAGGAGAAGACAAATGAACGAACAACACGCACACGCAGAATTTTCAGGTGCCCGCCGTGATTTGACGGCATTTATATAGTGTCTGGGCCTTTTTTTCATGCCATTGGCCTCGGCTGGCCTGGTTAAGGCGCCGGATGGATTCGACAATTTATTGCTATTCATGCAGAACGGAGTGTTTGATCCTTCTGAACCTCACCCGGTCATTCCGAATTGCTTGGACTCGGTCTGCGAATCGGATTTCTTCAATCTTGTTAGCATGGACCGAAGCCCGGCTGAAATCGAAGCGCTGGAGGAACAAGGAAAAGCTTTCTTCAATGCTCGTTTTGGCATTGACGTCGATCAAGCCAGTGAAGAGGGTCGAGTATATTTATTTCGATTTACCGTGGACCCGAGAGCACAGTACAGGGCCTATATTGTTTCCGATATCAACGTGCCGACGGAAGGATTTTTTGTTGATGATGGTGGTTGGATCTTGATGATCACAGACGAGGATGGTTTTGAATTGGGTGGTGAATTCGCCGGACAGACCGTCCCCTATGGCTCGATGATACTGTTTGGCGAATACCAGATTGAAGTGAAACGTGGCAACACGATTGTGGACACGATCGTTCTTTCCTATCGATCCGGGAGTTTCGTGAGTTTCGACGCCAACGGCACCGCCAGTTTTGGTTGCGAAATCAAACGGGGCCGCCTCGACGAAAATGATTTCTACGATCTCTCAGTGCCGCGCGACGGTTTGGCACAGGGCTATGCCGGGCCTTTCCAGCCTGTCGGAAACGGCTTGGTCAAGGCCAACGTCCGAAACACCCTAACCTTCAACATTGATTTCGGCGGAATCTGAACCGCCGGGAGATGAACGTCAACTACTTGTAATAAGTTGAATTGTAGGTGCCGGAGGGACTCCCTCCGGTACCATACAGACTGCAAGTCTTGCCAGCGACCGCCGCCAAGGTCGTTTTGGTGCCCGGCAAGGGCGTCTTCGCTCACATTTGACTCAAACTTCCTGGAATCTGGCCCGATTCTTTATTAATCCGGGCCGCCTGAATACTGGGCGAACACTTCCTCCTCAGTGAGGTTTCTGGTGTCGTCCAAGAATGTGTAGTACGGCGGTTTGTGATCCACAAAGATCTGCTCGCTGAACTCCCATTGGTGACCTTCATCGAAAAGGCCGATGGGAATCGCATAGAAAGATTCCTGCTTGAGGCGGTAGAACAGGTGGGTGCCGCAATTGCCGCAGAATCCTCGCTCGGCCCACTCCGATGATGAATAGGTGGCGATGTGGTCTTCGCCTTCAAAGCTGATCTGGTCCTTGCACTCGACTGCGAGCAGCGGTCCGCCGCCCCACTTTCTGCACATGCTGCAGTGACAGGCACTGAAATGTCCGTCCGCCGGCCTGGCCGTGACGCTGACCGAACCGCACAGGCATTGACCGGTTCGTGTTGCTACTGTATTCATGCTGCGGTTCCTGGCTCGATCCCGACGAATGACTCAGCGATTGCGCGGATCGTCTTCGGGGTTGATGTACTCGATGCCCCATGGCCCGGTGCGACGGCCATGAAAGTCTTTCGTTTCATGAAAATATCCTCCTGATGCACAGCACCAACCAAAGCAGTTTTCTGCAAAAACATTGCAGATTGTGACCCGACATACGCTTTCCCCAATTCCTATCGAACTGCTTGCCACCCGAGGTTATCATACAGGACAAGGTTTGCTGCGCTTCCTGTACAAGGTTACTGAATTGAAAGACCAACCAACCGGCTACGAGCCGCTGTATAAGCTCAAATCGAGCCCGCCGATCCCAAGGCGGGTAATTGAACCGGAGGTCCTGAACATGCGTTTCACTTCATACGGTACAGGACCATTAATCCCCGCTATTCGAAGTCATCGGTCTCGAATGCTTCGAGCTGCACTTCGAAGGTCATGTGGAGTGGCTTGTCGGTTCCTGCAGGCTGCGCCTCGATAACGAGTTGAAAGAAGCGCTGGGCGCTGGCATCCAGGATGCCGATGTAGGATACATGGCCGTCGGTTTCGACTTCGCGCATGTCAATGGCTTCGGCATGACCGCTCAGGCTTTCGTGGTGCGCGCTCACTTCGGCCGAAACGGGATCTGGCTGTCGATCCGGTCGGTTTTCCAGAATGACCAGGTTGAGCAGGAAAAGATCGGATGCCGGCTCGATTCCGTATTTCCGAGCCATAGCCTCGGGTAGCACATCGGTTCGGCTAACATTGGCCCGGAGCGTAAAACCATTAAAATCAATCATATGCTCCAGGGGCCGCTGATCCCCAGCAGACTGATCGACAGATGCTCCATTCTCGGGCGAATCGAAGGTCTGGTCTGTTTGCTCACAACCGGCCAGCACGATCAACATGGCAACCATGGCGATGGATATCGCGACGCTCTGGACTTTCTTCCTTTGCATGCTATTCATGGTGCGTTCCTGTCCATGGGAATGCGACAACGCCTCCGCATCTCCTGTGTTACTGACTAAGAAACCAAGGATATAACCAGATCACCCTGTGATCTGGACGATAGCGTACAGAGGCCGCGAACAATAGCCCATATGCTCAGGGTTCAATCTATGCCTCGACTTCAAGGAACCAACGATGAACATCGACAATAAAACCACCGCACTGGTTGTGACCGATCCCCAAAACGATTTCCTCAGCGAAGATGGCGCGGCGTGGGGCTTGGTCGGTGACAGCGTCCGCGACAATGATACCATCGCCAACCTCGAGGCCTTGTTGACTGCCGCGCGTGACGGCGGCTACCGCACTTTCGTGTCTCCGCACTACTATTATCCAGCCGACAATGAGTGGCAATTCGGCGGCGCGCTCGAGGACAAAATGCACGAAATCGGCATGTTCGCCCGCAGTGGCCCGTTGGACCTGGCCGGGTTTGAAGGATCCGGGGCTGACTGGCTGGAACGGCTCAAGCCGCTGCTGACCGACACTAACACCATCGTGGTCAGCCCGCACAAGGTCTATGGCCCCCAGAACAACGACCTGGTGCTCAATCTTCGCAAGCACGGGATCGGAAAAGTTGTTCTTGCGGGAATGTCGGCAAACCTGTGCGTCGAATCGCACATGCGCGATCTGGTCGAGCAGGGATTCGAAGTCTTTGTCGTCGCAGACGCCACCGCGGCTGCAAGCAATCCGGAGCTTGGCGACGGATACCAGGCCGCCGTGGTCAATTTCAAGTTTATCGCCAGCAAGGTTCTGACGACCCGGGAAGCCGTCGATGCGCTGCGTTGAACGGAATACGCATGATCCCTGCCTCGCTGATGTCGGCGACGGCGATTTCAGGCTCATCCGGTGACGCAGCCGAGGCGATTTGCTGGCCATTGGGATCAAACAAGCGCAAATTCAGGTCGGCGAACGGTTCCCCGCTCAAAATGCCATGGATGCGGATGGCACCCGGCTCGACATCGAACTAAGGAACATACACCTGGGTCATCGAAAGCTATATCAGCGTGCTGACAAACTACACCCTGGAAAGCACCGTGGTCTCGGTTCAGGCGGCAGACTGACAGCTACCAGCCTCTTGCAATTCCAAACGACGGGGCCGCCTTGCGCGGCCCCGCGCCAGTCCGTAAGGAGGAACCGGCGAATGTCGGAAATCCGTCACTAATGAATGCCGCATCAGCATCGTATCCGATTTCCATGACGTGAACGGCAAGGAACACAAACACCGGGCCTCTAGTGAGGATGGGGGTGGGTGTTGTAGTGATCTCTCAGGATGTCCCTGCCGAAATCGCCCTCGAAGTCCCGCCACACCGAGTGGATGTGATTGGCGTTGTTCTGGGTGTTGTCGTACTCCACCAGGAACGATGGGCCCTGGATCCGATAGTAATGGGGCTCGCCCGCCTCAAAAGAGCCCGCCCAGGCGAAAGCGATGCGAGAGAGGTCCGATGCCTCGATGCGGGCCCGCCGGCTCGCCGCCAGGTCGTCGGACATCCGCCCCAGGTATTCATCAATAATCCGCACAAGCTGGTCGACTTGCTGGGGATTCAGATCGGTGATGAAGATCCCTGCCGGATCCAGGGGGTCGACCTCCAGTGCGTTTCCCGTGAGAATGTCGCTGGGGGCCTTTACGTTCACCACTGCTTGCCGGCGCTGGCCCTCGTCCAGGGAGCGGACCAGGGCCCGGGCCTGATCCTCCTCGGCAGCCAGGGGCCGGAGCCCCGTCTTGGAGCCCACCCGCACCTCGGCCGGATCCGCCCCCATAAAAGCAGGCGCCCAAGCCACAGGGGCGCCATCGATGACGGTGTAGTTCAGGGAGAGGTGGTGTCCTTCGAAGCGCCACCCCCAGGGGGCGCTCTCTGAGGGGTCGCCGAAGATGGAGACAAAGTAGAGCTCCGGGTTGCGCACTGCAGGATTCCCTCCCAGTTCCCGGAGGACCAGCTCCAGGGAGATGATGTCATCCACCTTTTGCATCCCCTGTGAGCTGAGGCCGGTTTGGAGGAGCTCGCGGACCAGGTCTCGCTGCCGTTCGTCCATGTCCCGGACGGGAAGCCCCCGTCGCTGCCGGGGGATGAAGTGCCAGTTCAGCCGCTCGTTGTCCGCGAAGGAGAAGCGGGTCACCGAACGCTGATCATCCGAAAGGGCAGCGAGGAAAGCTTCCGCTGCATCGGACATCTCCTGGCCGGCGTTGCCGGTCGGCGCGCTTTCGAGAGCGGGGGCCACCACAACACCTTCCACGCCCGCCTCTTCCGTTACAAATTCGTCGGCTTTCACGGGTTGGAGGCTGGCGGCCAGAACGAGTATGCCCATGGCGAATCCAGTCGGCGCTTCAATTCTCACGTTGGGTCTCCGTGCAGAGGGAAGAAAGGGCCGCATGAGGGGGTGGGGCGTCACCGCCCTGCCCTCGTCAGCAAGTTCAGTATCTGACAGCGCAACCGTAGGGACGGGTCACGGTATGCGCAACGACCTGGCCAAGCGCCATTTCATTCAACGCCTCGAGCACGTACTGGGTGGCGTCGGGAATGTCGTCCGGGTTACGGCTGGGGTTGGAATCAATGCCGCCCATGTAGCGCAGGATGCCGTCAGCGTCAATGATGTACATGTGCGGAGTCACGCGTGCATCATAGGCCCGGCCCATGTCGCCGGATTCATCCAGCAGGACAGCATTGGGGTAAGCGTTGCGGCTGCTGGTGAGTTCATCGGCCTTGTCCGCGGACACATGGCCCTGCGAGCCGGGTTTCGACGAGATCACCGATAGCCAGACCGCATCATGCTGTTCGCGCGCCACGCGTTGCTGCTGTTGCATGTTGCCGGATCCGTAATGTTTGACCACGAACGGGCACTCATGGTTGGTCCACTCGAGGATGAGGAATTGACCGGCGTAGTCGGACAGGGAATGCACGTTGCCGTCTGTATCGACGACGCTGAAGTCCGGTGCGGGCTCGCCGATCTGGGGAGCAGCGGTAACAACCATCGACAATGCCAGCAGCATTGAAGTGGCCAAGAGGCGGGTCAGTGTGTGTTTCATCGTTTGATCCTCTTACTATGGGTGGGTGTAGAGACATGCTGTCGGATTAATGCTTTGCGAACATGCGCCGCCGATGCCGAGCAACGAAAACGACAGATATTTCATTGCGATGCTAATAAGTACGCTCCAAAGCCTGGATAACGATCTGCGGCGTAAGCACTTGTGGCAACACGCGGGGCTGGTCGCCGTTTCTCGGGTAGATCACGTACAGGGGCACGCCATTGCGGCCGTAGTCGGAAAGATACGCGGTGATCTGCGGATCACGCCGGGTCCAGTCGCCCTTGAGGTAGACCACGTCGTGCGTGTCCAGTGCCTCGCGAACTGACATCGTGTTCAGCGCCATACGCTCGTTCACCAGGCAGGTGATGCACCAGTCAGCGGTCATGTTGACCAGCACCGCCGTGTCGCTGTTGGCGCGCAGGGCATCAAGTCGTTCGACCGAGAAGGATTCCCAGTGGGCGTTATCCGGCTGTCCCGGGGTATTGCCGTCCATGCGAGTGACCGAAGCCAGGGTGGCGACGACGAAGACCAGACTCAGACCCACAGCCGCATGTCGGGCCACGGCCAGATTTTCGCTCGGCGCCCGGTGACCAGCCAGCCACAGCACGAACGCCAGGGCCACCATGCCCGAAAGCACCATGGCCAGCCCGGTCGGATCGGTCTGGCGTGCCAGCACCCACAGCAGCCAGACCACGGCCAGGTACAGCGGAAAGGCCATGGCCTGTTTAAAGGTATCCATCCACGGCCCGGGTTTCGGCAAGCGCTGCGCCAGTGCCGGGCTGAAACCGATGAGCAGCATGGGCAAAGCCAGCCCCAGGCCCAGGAAGATAAACACAGCCATTGCCATCGGCCACGGCATGAATACCGCCGCGCCCAGGGCCGCGCCCATGAACGGCGCAGTGCAGGGGCTGGCGACAACGCAGGCCAGAACACCGGTAAAGAACGAACCGGTGGTGCCGCTCTTCTCGGTCAGTCCCTGGCCTACACCCATCAGGCGACTGCCGAAGTCGTAAAGGCCCGAAAGCGACAGCCCCAGCGCAAACAATACATAGACCAGCAAAGCCACGAACCAGGCCGACTGCAACTGAAAACCCCAGCCGATGGCCTCGCCACCGGCGCGCAGGGCCAGCAATACACCGGCCAGTGCAGCAAAACTTGCAACGACGCCCGCGGTATAGGCGATGCTGTGGGAGCGCTGATGCCCGTCACCGGAAACCAGGCTCATGGCCTTGATCGACAGTACCGGAAAAACGCAAGGCATGAGGTTGAGCAGCACGCCGCCGGCCAGGGCCAGGAGCAACGCCAACGCCCAGCCGGGCGCCGAAGGATTGACGAGATCAGCGCCGCTGAACAGTTCGCCGGCCGTGGCGGTAATCTGCCAGGCCCGGTCACCGTCGGAATCGATCAGTACAAACTCGAGTCGCTCGGGGATGCCATCCAGGTAGGCCGAGAGCGGTTGCGAAATCAGAACCTGCCCGTTATCGCCGACGACCACCGGGTTGGATGCATGCTCGACCAGGTTTTCAGCCATGGCAAAGAAGGCCCAATCGCGATCGGCGCTGATGCCCTCGGGCATCACCTGCACACTCAGACTGCCGCCTTCGGTGTTGAAACGAGCCGGCCAATTGGCGAGCTCGGGCACGCGCTTGAGTGTGTCGGCGAACAGCTCGGCATGTCGCGAATCGCGACCGTTCCCTTCGGCCACGACGTCGACATCCAGCGCCAACGTGGCGTCGCCGGGAATGCAGATCTCTTCACACACCAGCCAGGCGGCATCAACGACAAGCGTGAAACGGTCGCCGGGTTGCAAGGTTGCCGGTGTATCAATCCGGACCGGTAGCAGATGCTCGCCCTTGTACCCATAATTGAGCAGGTGGCCCACTTCCAGCGCCTCCGGCCAGGGCCACTGGATTGCACTGGCGGTCACGCCGTTCTCAATTTGCCATTCCAGCGTGGTCGGCAAGCCGGAGTCGCCTGCATTGATCCAGTACGTATGCCAGTTGATATCAGGATCCAGCCGCAGGCCGGCCATGAAGGATTGGCCCGGTACGATGGCATCGACCTCAGCGACCAACTCGGCCCGAATGTGGTCGCGCTCTACCGCGCCATACTCTGGTCCGGCCCATGTGGCAACTGGTAGCGCAATCAGCGCGGCAAACAATAGTCGGGTCATGAGTCTCCGGACATCGGTGCTATTGATGATGTTACAGAAAGACAGCATCATGGCGGCAAAGGTTCAGTGGTGTGAGATTTTGAAAGCAAGAACTGTGCCAGTCGGTTCACGATCACTGAACAAACGCTCACAACACCGATGCTGGGCTAGGCAAGTACCCGGATCCGGGACAGAGGTCCCAATTGCGGAACAGGTAGGGTCCGCCGGCCGGCTCATCGGGCCTGAGGCGACGTCCGGCTTTAGTCGTCAAATGCTGTCCGCGGTGAGACGATCGACACAAACTCCACACCAGAGCGGAACCAAGATCGATCAACCCCCTCTATATATGGAGGATGATCCTCACATTGCCCGCCCCGGGGCTCAACCGACCCGGCAACCTGTAGTAGGGAAAGTCCATGCATTTGACCAGTCAAGCGAGAAATCGAGTCGCGGGGGCCTGCCGTCCAACGACGACCAGGCCCAACGGGCGCCGGCAAACCGCACGCTTGGGCGGCCCGATGGGCGCGGCCTGATGGAAGAGCACTCCCGGCAACGCCAGCAAATCATTGCCAGTCTCATGCCACAACAGCCTGACGCCATTGCCGACGCCGCACGGGTCCACTGGGAGACACTGGCCGAGGAGATCACTTCAATTATCGGGGAGGCCGGATTTAGCTCGCTTTTCGAACGAAGCCTGCACCTGGCCGAATCCGACTTTCCCTGGCTCGCCCCGGGATCTTCGCCTCAAGAGCCCGCCGACAAGCAGCGCTTTGCAGGACTGGCAACGCGTCTTGCAACGCAAGTACCCGCCGATGCCCGCGCAGCCCACGGCCATCTGTTGACCCTGTTTACCGACATCCTGGCATCGCTGATAGGCGAACAACTGACGGCCAATCTAATACGTACGGCCTGGGGCAATCTTGCTTCAGTCACTGCCGGCAAGGAGTCAGACAATGAGTAGCAAGGTCAAGATCAATCGTCTCGTCACCGGAGTTCCCGGTTTCGACCACTTGCTGGGTGGCGGCCTGCCGGAGTACTCGTTCAATCTGATTGTCGGCACACCGGGAAGTGGCAAAACAACCCTCGCCCATCAAATCATGTTCACTCTGGCCGCGCCCGATTGCCGGGCGCTGTTCTTCACTGTCCTTGGAGAACCCAGCCTCAAGATGCTTCGTTACCAGCAGCAGTTCTCATTTTTTGATCCCGCCAAGATCAACCAGTCGATTCGTTTCGTCAACCTGGCTGACGATCTTCTGGAGGGTGGTTTCGACCGCGTATTGGCGCGCATCGCCGCCGAAGTCAAGGCATATGAACCCAGCCTGGTATTCGTCGACTCGTTTCGATCCGTTATCCAGTCGGCCGGCTCCGAAGCGCAGAATTTGTCCGACCTGCAACGATTCGTGCAACAGTTGGCCATGCAGATGACCAGTTGGCAGGCGACCAGTTTTCTAATTGGCGAGTACGAGCAGCCAGAAAGCGAATCAAGCCCCGTCTTTACCATCGCCGATGGCATCGTCTGGCTGTCGCAGAACACGCATCGCAACTCGATGGTACGCAAGATGCAGGTGGTCAAGATTCGAGGCCAGGCCCAGGCGCCCGGTTTGCATACCTTCCGCATCAGTGATGCTGGCCTCCATGTTTTCCCGCGGGCAATCATCCAGCCGCCGATCGAGGAGATTACGGGCGCCAGCAAGGGCCGGGTATCGCTGGGTGTCGCGGGTCTTGACGAGATGCTGGGGGGTGGATTGCCCACCGGGTATTCGATGCTCGCGGTGGGCCCGTCTGGTTCCGGAAAAACCATTCTGGCGACCGGATTTCTCGCCGAAGGGGTGCGCCGCGGCGAGCCGGGTGTGATCGCGGCGTTTGAAAAAAGCCCGAATCAACTGCTAAACAACAATCTGCACAAAATGGTGACCGCCGGGGAGGTGGGTGTCATAGACACGCGCTCCCTGGATCTGTCGATCGACGAAACCCTGCACGACTTGATACGGAAGATTGATCAAATGCAGGCCAAGCGCGTCGTCATAGATTCACTTTCGGGCTTCGAACTGGCCCTGGCACCGGAGTTCAGCGAAGACTTTCGAGGTTCACTTTACCGGATGGTCGCTGAGTTGACCGGCATGGGCGTGACCATTCTGATGACCTCGGAACTGGACCGCTACACCGATTTGCACTTCAGCGAGAAAGGCAGCGCGTTTCTTGCCGATGCCATCCTGGTGCAGCGCTATGTAGAAATCGCCGGGCAATACAGGCGGGTTCTGGCGATCGTCAAGGTTCGGGGCAGTGCCCACAGCAAGGATATCCGGCTTTTCGACATCAGCGACGACGGCATCGTGCTGGGGAAAAGCCTGACCGAATACAACGGTATCATGACCGGCCATCCAACGCAGGTTCGCTGGCCGCTCGGAGAACTTGAATGACCGACAAGGCCAATGATGATGTTCCTCACCCGAATCGAGAGAATCGCACAGGCGACGCCAGCGATCGTCCGAAGCGGGTCCGAGGCAGAGAACGGCGGGGTCCAAGTCGTGCCGCGAGTGATGAAGATGCTGCCCTTCTGAAGCGCCGACAATTGATTGAAGCGCGTGAAGATACCGCAGATCATCGGGAAATAGCTGCCGACCGGCGTGAGGCGGTTGTTCAGGCACGTGAAGGCCAGGCTCGTCGACGCGAACGGCGCATCGCCGCACGGGAAAAGGCTATTGCCAGCACGGAGGCCGAGCAGTCGATGACTGAAGACCAGATGATCCGGTTGCAGCAAGCCAACGCGAACCTGGTTATTGCGACCATCGAATCCCGCGAGCTGGCAGAACAGGTACAAATTGCGCAGGTCGAACTGGACCACCTGGCCCATCATGATCCACTGACCGGCCTGCCCAACCGAATGCTGCTGTACGACAGGCTGGCCCAGGCGATCTCGCTGGCGCAACGATCCGGCAAGCAGTTCGCCGTGCTGTTCATGGACCTGGACGCTTTCAAGCACATCAACGACTCGCTTGGCCATGGCGTGGGTGACCAATTGCTGCAGTCAGTGGGCAAGCGCCTGCTCGGTTGCGTGCGCCAGTCGGATACCATTTGTCGCCAGGGCGGGGATGAGTTCGTGGCGCTTCTGATCGACATAGACCATCCGGAAGACGCAGCACTGGCCGTACGAAAAATGCATGCCGCTATAGCCGAGCCGCATCACATCGACCAGTGCAGCCTGCATGTCACTGCAAGCATCGGCATCAGTATTTATCCGGATGACGGCATGGATGCCGAAACCCTGATCAAGCATGCCGATACCGCCATGTATCACGCCAAGGACATGGGCCGCAATACGTACGCCTTCTTTGAGCAGGAGATGACCGACCGCGCCATTGAACGGCAATCCACCGAGGCCAGCCTTCGTCTGGCGCTTGACCGGCAGGAATTGGTTTTGCACTATCAGCCCCAGTTCAATCTTCACACCGGTGCGATCGTCGGCATCGAGGCACTGGTGCGCTGGCAGCACCCGGATCGCGGGCTCCTTGCCCCGGCCGATTTCGTGCCCATCGCCGAGGACAACGAACTGATCCTGCCGCTCGGCCGCTGGGTGCTGCGAGAGGCCTGTCGCCAGGCCCAGGCCTGGCAGGATTTGGGCTTGCCGCCGGTTACCATATCGGTCAACACCTCCGCGCTCGAGTTTCGAGCGAAGGATTTTCACATCATCCTGCGTGAAATCCTTGAGGAAACGCGTCTGCAGCCATGCTACCTGGAGCTCGAACTGACCGAAGGCATACTTATGCGGGATGTCAAGTCGACGGATTCGGTGCTGCATGCCCTGTCGGCCATGGGCATTCACCTGGCGATCGATGATTTCGGTACTGGCTACTCAAGTCTGAGTTATCTGCGCCGGTTTCCGATCGACACCTTGAAAATCGACCGTTCCTTTGTCAACAGTATGACCCAAAGCCCAAACGATGCTTCCCTAGTCAGCGCCATGATCAGCATGGGGAACAGTCTCAACCAGCGTGTCATCGCCGAGGGCGTGGAAACGGCCGAGCAGGCCGCCTTTCTACGGGAACAACATTGCGACGAGGCTCAGGGCTTCTTCTTCGCCTACCCAATGCCTGCCGAAGCGCTTACCCCGCTATTGCAGAGCGGCATCGAAATCAAGCCCTATCGCCATTGAAGCGCTATCACGCGTTGACTCGTCTGCCCGAAGCCATCTTTTCGGATCGGGTGATACGTTGGGGTCATATTTCAGGGAGTATCTCTCGGCGATACACCCTTATTGATCTACAAAGACGGGCGACCTGTGTGCGACAGGTCGATGCTCATCAACTCATTGCTCGCCTCACGACCCCCGCCAGTTGCTCGGCGAGGCGTTGTACCTGGACAGCTTCAGGGCCTTCAACCGTGACCCGGACAACAGGCTCGGTGCCCGAAGGTCGCAGGATAACGCGGCCCTTGCCATTGAGTTCCGCTTCGACCGCCTGGACAGCGTTACCGACTTCCGGGTGGTCATTGACGGGGCTTTCGGCCCTGCCATTGATTGGTACGTTGATCATCACCTGCGGAAACCTTGCCATGCCGCCAACCAGGGAGGCGAGTGACTGCCGGGTTCGGGCCACCACTTCCAGCACCTGCAAGGCGCTGACAATGCCGCAACCCGTGGTCGATCGGTCCAGGCACAGGATATGCCCGGATGCCTCCCCGCCCAGCACCCAGCCGTTTTTGCGCAGCTTGTCGTAGACGTGGCGGTCCCCGACCCTGGAGCGCTCGAAGGGTATACCACGTTCACGAAACGCTTCTTCCAAGCCGAAATTGCTCATGACCGTGCCGACCACGCCTCCGGTCAGGCCGCCGTTGGCCCGGCGGGCGTTGGCCAGCACGAACAGGATCTGATCGCCGTCGATGACCTGGCCCTGGTGGTCAACTAGCACCACGCGGTCACCATCGCCGTCGAAGGCAACGCCAAGGTCGGCATGCTCGGCAACCACTTTGTCCGCCAGGCTGGCCGGGCTGGTCGATCCGCAGTCACGATTGATATTCAACCCGTCCGGCACAGCGTGAATGGTGATGACATCGGCACCCAGTTCGCGGAAAACCTCAGGCGCGATCTTGTAGGTGGCGCCGTTGGCGCAATCGACAACGATTTTCAGGCCTTCCAGCCGCGTGCCGTAGGGCACGGTCGCCTTGCAGTACTCGATGTAGCGGCCGACCGCATCGTCCACCCGGGTCGCCTTGCCCAGGCAATGGGGCATGACCTGGCTGATTGGTTGGTCCAGCCGGGCTTCGATCGCCAATTGCAGGTCGTCGTCAACTTTCTCGCCCTGGCCGGAGAAGAACTTGATGCCATTGTCCTCATACGGGTTATGGGAGGCCGAAATAACAATGCCGGCGACCGCGCCGAGGCTGCGGGTCAGGTGCGCCACGGCCGGCGTTGGCATCGGCCCCAGCAACTTGACATCAACCCCGGCGGCCGAAAACCCAGCCTCCAGTGCCGACTCGAACAGGTAGCCGGAGATGCGGGTGTCTTTGCCGATGACAACGGATGGGTGGTCATCGCTGCGTTCGGCGAGCACCGAACCGGCCGCCCAGCCCAGCTTGAGAATGAAGTCGACCGTGATCGGCGGGTCGCCCACCCGGCCCCGAATGCCATCTGTGCCAAAATAACGCATCGTCATAGTGTTTTATTGTACTGCCCGCGCACTGCCATTGTGACCTTGAGCGCATCAACCGTGTCGGCCACATCATGCACCCGCAGAATGGATGCGCCGCGATCAGCCGCCAGCAATGCCGCCGCGACCGAAGCGGCCGCGCGCTGATCAGCCCGGTCCCGGCCGGTGATCGTCCCGAGCATGGATTTGCGCGAGATGCCGACCAGCACGGGCGCGCCCAGGGCACAAATCTGGCCCAACTGTCGAAACAGCTCTAGATTGTGGTCGAGAGTCTTGCCAAAACCGAAGCCCGGATCAATCGAAATACAGTCACGATCGATCCCGGCAGCCAGACAGGCCTTAATACGGCCGGACAAAAAATCACGCACGTCGGCAACCACGTCGACATAGTCCGGCGCCTTCTGCATGGTGCGCGGTTCACCCTGCATGTGCATCAAACATACCTGGACCTTCAGCGCACTGGCCGCCTCCAGCGCACCCGGGCGGCGCAAGCCGTTGACGTCGTTGATCATCCGGGCGCCTGCATCGACCGCCGAGCGCATCACGGCAGGCTTGCTGGTATCGATGGAAACAGGAACATCGGTGCGCGCTGCCAGCCCTTCGATCACCGGCAGGACGCGATCCAGTTCCTCCTGAACACCAACTTCCGCAGCACCAGGCCGGGTGGATTCGCCACCAACATCGAGGATATCGGCTCCGTCTTCAACCAGGCGCAGGCCGTGGGCGATGGCCTGGTCGACGCGTTCGAAACGACCGCCGTCAGAGAACGAGTCGGGGGTGACATTGATAATGCCCATGACCAGCGGTCGGCGTTTCTCATGCGCGACCCGAATTCGCCGCGCCAGGTTGCCGGCCGGACCGCTGATCACAAAAAAAGATCGCGCCACGGGGGCGCGATCATTTCGTAGGTTGTCATCGGTTGCCGCCGTCAGCCGGGTGCCGGCTGACCCGAAGGCTCTTCGCCCTCGGAGTCATCATCAGAATCCGGCGTCGGCGACTGGAGATCATCATTCCAGCCCTCGGGCGGATCGGGATCTTCACCCCGCATGATCTGATCGATCTGAGCCGCGTCGATGGTTTCGTAACGCATCAGCGCTTCGGTCATCAACTCGAGCTTGTCGCGGTTTGCCTCCAGCAGGGACTTGGCGGTTTCATAAGCCGCATCGATAATGCGTCGCACTTCCTTGTCCAGCTGGCGGTGCGTTTCATCCGAAATATGCTTGTGCTGGGTGACCTGACGACCGAGGAACACCTCATCTTCGTTCTCATCGTAAGACAGCGGACCCATGGATTCCGACAGGCCCCATTTCGAGACCATGCTGCGGGCAATAGCCGAAGCTCGCTCGATATCATTCGAGGCGCCGGTCGTCACCTTGTCCTTGCCAAAAACCAACTCTTCGGCCACCCGACCGCCAAACAGACTGGCCAATTGCGAAGTCAGTTGCAGACGGGTCATGGAGTACTTGTCGGCCTCCGGCAGAAACATGGTCACGCCCAGGGCGCGGCCGCGTGGAATGATCGTGACCTTGTAGACGGGGTCATGATCCGGCACCAGGCGACCCACGATGGCGTGCCCGGCCTCGTGATAAGCCGTCAACTTCTTTTCATCCTCGGACATGGCCATGGATTTGCGCTCGGCGCCCATCATGATCTTGTCCTTGGCCTGCTCAAAATGACTCTGACGCACCGTCTTGCAATCTTGGCGTGCGGCAAACAGGGCCGCCTCATTAACCAGGTTGGCCAAGTCGGCGCCGGAAAAGCCCGGCGTACCGCGGGCAATGACACGCGGCAACACGTTGTCATCCACCGGCACCTTGCGCATGTGGACCTTCAGGATCTGCTCGCGGCCTTTCAGGTCAGGCAGCGGGACGACCACCTGGCGGTCGAACCGCCCGGGGCGCAGCAACGCCGGATCGAGCACGTCCGGACGGTTGGTCGCGGCGATCAGGATAATCCCTTCATTGCCCTCGAAACCGTCCATCTCGACCAGCAACTGGTTGAGCGTCTGCTCGCGCTCGTCATGACCGCCACCAAGACCCGCGCCACGGTGACGCCCGACGGCGTCAATTTCGTCAATGAAGATAATGCAGGGAGCGTGTTTCTTGGCCGTTTCAAACATGTCGCGCACGCGGGAGGCGCCGACACCAACAAACATTTCGACGAAATCCGAACCCGAGATCGAGAAAAAAGGCACCTTGGCTTCGCCAGCAATCGCCCGGGCCAGCAGGGTTTTGCCGGTACCCGGTGCGCCGACCATCAGGATGCCCTTGGGAATATGACCACCCAGGCGCTGGAACTTGGCCGGATTGCGCAGAAAATCGACCAGCTCGCTGACCTCGTCCTTGGCTTCCTCGCAGCCAGCCACATCCTCGAACGTGACCTTGACCTGGTCTTCGCCCTGCAGTTTGGCGCGCGACTTGCCAAAACTCATCGCGCCACCCTTGCCGCCCATGCCGCCACCCTGCATCTGGCGCATGAAGTAGACCCACAGGCCCACCAGCACCAGCACCGGCAGCAGGCTGATCAGAATGTCGATCACCACGGACCGTCGCTGGGGATCAGCTCCATCGAAAATCACATCGTTGTTGATCAGGTCCTGGATCAGACCCTCATCCCGCGGGGCTGTCACCGTGTAGGGCTGACCGTCGCGCGTCTCGCCTGTGATGATCTTGGCGCCAGCGCTTTCCTGGATGACCGCATTCTCGATATTGCCTGCGCGAACCTCGTTGAGAAAGACCGAGTAGGTCAACTCGCGGGGCTCCTGCTCTGGCTGGGAGTAGTAGTTGAATACGCTCATAAGGACCATCGCGATGATGATCCACATGATCAGATTCTTGGCAAAATCGCTCAAAATCAATCTCCGTTAACGGAATCTGCGGGTCCGTTCGACCCATTTTACGCCATGGAACTAACCGCTGCCGTCCTTCAGGGCCGAGCCCACCAGGTAGACTTCGCGGCTCTCGGAGCGCGATGCAGCCGGTTTGCGCACTTTCACCGTCCGGAATGATTGCCGGAAAGCAGTGAGTAAATCGTCAAAGCCCGCGCCCTGAAAAACTTTGACCACCAGAGTACCGGAAATATCCAGCCACGCCTGGGCAAAGGCAAGGGCCAGTTCGGCCAGGTGAATACAGCGCGCCTGGTCGGCCGGGCCAATACCAGACAAGTTGGGGGCCATATCCGACAGCACAAGGTCAACCTTGCCCCCGCCGAGGACGTCTTCGAGGCGGGCACGCGCCACATCCTCGCGGAAATCGCCCTCAATGAACTCGACCCCGGCGATCGGATCCATCGGCAAAATGTCCAGCGCAATCACCGTCCCGGCCTCGCCCAGGCGTCTTTGCGCCACCTGTGACCAGCTGCCAGGGGCCGAGCCCAGGTCAACCACCCGCCTGACACCTTTGAACAGGTGATCCTTTTCATCCAGCTCCAGCAGCTTGTAGGCCGCACGGGCCCGATAGCCTTCCTCACGCGCCCGGCGCACGTAGGGGTCGTTTTTCTGGCGGGTTTTCCAGGCTTTGGAAGACATTGCAGGTTTTCAGCTTGATAGTGGCGACGGTTGGGCACTCTGGGTGCAAGGTGGCGATTGTGCGTTTGAACCCGGGGGATCGGTTAAAATGCGCGTTGATTCTACCATTCGGCTATTTATGGCTCTCAGCAGTTCGCAGAAGAAGTATTTGCGCGGTTTGACCCACCAGACCGATCCGGTCGTCATGGTCGCCGACAAGGGCCTGACTGACAACGTCATGGCCGAAATCGAACTGGCACTCGAGCACCATGAATTGATTAAGATCAAGCTGCGCGGGGAACGGGAACAGCGTCAGCAATGGATTGACCAAATCAGCAAAACCTCAAAGGCCGAACTGGTGCACCAAATTGGCCAGGTCGCCTGCTACTTCCGGCGCAATCCCGAGGCGCCGAAAATTGCCCTGCCCAAGTAGTTGGCGAAGGTTGTCATGCAACTGACCGAGCACAAACCCGGCAATTACCATTACATCCGCCAGGTCTCTGCCGATGGTTTGCTGATCGACGATCAGCGTTACCGTGCCAGCCTGATCGTCGGCGCCCGCCTGCTCCAGACAGACTGGCCAGTCGCCAGCCTGGCCGACCTGAACGAAACCACCATTGCCCCGTTGATCGAACACCGCCCCGAAGTTGTCCTGCTGGGCATCGGCCAGACCCAGTCCTTTCCACATATCGACATCCAACGGCAATTTCTTCAGCATGGCATTGGCCTGGAATGCATGACGCTCCCGGCCGCCTGCCGCACCTTCAATGTCCTGATGAGCGAAAACCGCCGCGCGCTGGCCGGGCTGATCCTTCAGCTTGATTGAAACAAACTCCGGCGGCTTAACTACCTGATGTCCAGCCAACCCGACCAGCCGCCCGGCCCGCTGACCCAATTCAAACCATTATTGACTTATGGCCGGCGTGCGCTGGTGCTGGTCTGGGCAACCAGCCCTGTATTGACCATCGCACTTGGACTGTTTACGCTGGTCGCGGGCCTGCTGCCAGCCTCCATTGCCTGGGTCGGCAAGTGGCTGGTCGACAGCGTTGTGGCCGCCATCCAGGATGACACCTTCACGGACCAGGTCTGGTTCTGGCTGTCGCTGGAGGCGTTGCTGGTCGCGGCAATGGCCGCCACCCAGACGGCTCTGACCATCTGCAACAATCTGTTGCGCGCCCAGTTGGGTCACCGGGTCAACGTCATGATCCTGGACAAGACCCAGCAACTCGACCTGGCCCAACTCGAAGATGCCGAGTTTTACGACCGTCTGACCCGGGCGCGCCGCGAGGCTTCGACGCGACCGCTGTCCCTGGTCCAGAAAACCTTCGGCGTCATTCAGTACGGCATCGCAATCTTAAGCTTCAGCATCCTGCTCTTTGCCTTCTCGCCATGGGCGGTGCTGTTGCTGGTCGTCGGCGGTCTGCCAGCATTTCTGATCGAGGCCAAATTCGCCGGCAAGGCTTTCGAGCTGTTTCGCTGGCGCTCGCCGGACACGCGCGAGATGCTGTACCTGGAGTCAGTCCTGGCACGCGAGGACTACACAAAGGAGGTCAAGCTGTTCGACCTGGCTCCCACCCTGCTGCAACGCTACAAATCGATCTTCCACAAGATTTTCCGCGAAGATCGGGCACTGACCATTCGCCGTGGCTGGTGGACTTTCGGGCTGGGTCTGGTCGGCACCGTGGCCCTGTATGGGGCTTTCGCCTGGGTTGTTCTGGCGACCGTGGCCGGCCAGTTGTCGCTGGG
>JBGTLI010000188.1:0-9415 GCA_041744195.1 Wenzhouxiangella sp.
CTTGGCCGTCAGCGGCCGCTGAATGCCACCATCGGCAGAAAACAGCCACAAGCGCGTTTCACTGCTGTCATCCTCGCTGTCGTATCGGGTGACCGGCGCAACAACTTGTCCGCCCTGCGGCGAAATCACCGGCGAGCCAATCCGCTCGATCTGCCACAACACCTCAACCGACAACGGTTTGAAGTCATCGGCAAATACCAGCGCCGGCAGCACCAGCAATATCAAAATCCATTTTTTCATGTTCATCCTCAGTTTTTAGTCTTCGAAAAGCGCCTCGCGCTTCCCTCTGCGCCTCTGCGTCACTGCGCGAGACAGTTTTTGTTTTTTTCAGTACAACTCTAGCTTGGTGACATCCATGGTGTAAGCCGAAGCGGCAGTCTCGTTCTGGATATCCTCTATGTTGAGCTGGCCTTCCATCCAGAACGCATCCCAGATGTTGACCATCGGCATCGGCTTGTCCAGGCGACCATAGATGATCTGGTTCGCTGGCGGCGGTGGCACATGGATGCAGGCGCCGAAATAGGGCACCAGGAAAAATTCCTTGAGGTTGCCTTCACCATCGGTTTCGATCGGCACCACGAACCCGGGAATGCGGACGGACTTACCGTCAAGCTCGCCGACCGTGCGAAACGACTGAAACGGCTCGGGCGCTGAAAAACCGGAATGATCAACCTGGGCCGAATCGGCCAGCCAGGCGGTGGCCTCTTCTTCAGGCATCAGTTCCAGCCACTCCAGTTCGCGCGGCTCGGCCGCCGCAGACAGGGTCACGGTTATCAGCGTCATAGCGCCGACAATAGCGCGCAGAGATCGGATCATCGGGTTCAATCGCCTTTTCATGGATTTTCGATTGTACAGACAGGCAACTCACAGCGCAGGTTCAGCTTTTAATCTGCATGCCGTCGGCCAGTGTACGCCGATAGGCCAGCAGTGCCGGCACCAGCGCAATCAGCAAACCGGCCAGGAATATCCCGCCCAACACCAACCACAGGTCAAGCGACGGGAATGACCGCCCGATATGCAGGCTGTAGTGTTGCAGCAACCAGGGCGCGGCCGCAGCCTGCACCAGCAGGGCCAGGCCGATTCCGGTCAGAATGCCGGCCGCGGCAATCAACCCGGCCTCGAACACCAGCAATGAGGCAATCTGTGCCGGCCGGGCGCCGTTGGCACGCAAAATCGCCATCTCGCGCCGACGTTCATTGAGCGTGGTTAACAGTACCGTCAGCATCCCGAGCAGGCCAGCCAACACCACCAGGCCGGCGACCACCCGCAGTACCTGCTCGGCCACACCGGTAATTCGCCACAACTCCTGCAGGGTGATGCCGGGCATGATTGCCGTCAAGGCTTCCGGTCGGTAGTCATTCACCCGCCGCTGCAAGCCGAACACCGCCGCGCGCGTATGCAGGCCCAGCAGGATGGCGGTCAGGCTTTCCGGGCGCAACTCGTCGGCCATGGCTCGGGCGCCATCAGGATCAAGGCCGCCGCCGGGCCGCTGCACGCCGCTCTCCCAGCCGATATGAATCGCGCGATGGGCCGCCAGGCTGATATAGAGCTGCTGGTCCACCGGTGTGCCGGTCGGGCCGAGAATGCCGGTGACGGTAAACGGATGGTCGTCATGCTGCTGCAGGCTGACCCGACCGGTGCCGTGGGCCAGGACCAGTTTGTCGCCCACGGCATAACCAAGCTGCCGCGCGACCTGGTGGCCGATGACCACATCGAACAAGTCCCCGAACGCCCGCCCATTGGCCAACTCCAGCGGCTGGCGATTGCCGTAGCGGAAATGGTCGAAAAACGCATCACTGGTTCCCATCACCCGGTAACCGCGGTGGCCATCGCCCAGCGCCATTGGAATGGCCCATTGAACTTCAGGCAACTCGCGCAATTCGCTGTAGGTGTTCCACGAGATGTTGTTGGTCGCATCCCCAATGCCGAAAACCGAGTACAGCAGCAATTGCACCGGGGCGGTGCGCGCGCCGACAATCAGATCAGTGCCGGCGACGGAGCGGTAGAAGCCTTGGCGGACTTCCGTGCGCAGTTGCTCGACCAGCACCAGCAGGCCGATCGACAGGGCGATGGTGCAGATCGTCAGCACCACGGCGAAACGGCGGTTGAGCAGCGAGAGCCAGGCCAGTCGCAGCAAATTCATGGGCTCACCGTGGCCCGGTTGAAGGCGGTGAGATCAAGCTGTCTGTCGAAGTGATGCCCAAGGGCGCGGTCATGGCTGACAAACAAAAGGGCACTGCCGGCCGCCTCAACCTGAGCGAACAGGAGATCGAGAAAGGACTGGCGCCGATCGGTGTCGAGCGCCGAAGTCGGTTCATCGGCCAGAATCAGGGCCGGGCTGCCGATCAGGGCGCGGGCGGCGGCGACCCGTTGCTGCTGGCCCACGCTCAGGCGATCGGCGCGCTGGCTCCACAGGGCCGGCTCCAGATCCATGGCCTCGAGCAGGCGTTCGACGCCCCCCGCCACATCACCGGCACGGCGCGCCCGTGCCCGGGAAAACTGACAGGGCAAGTCGACATTGGCGCGCACATCCAGCCACGGCAGCAGGTTGAACTGTTGGAAAATGACGCCGATATGCTCGGCCCGCACGCGGTCGCGGCGCGGGCCTGAAAGCTTGTCCAGATCCTGACCCGCGAAATGAATTCGACCCCGATCCGGCGGCACCAGACCGCCAATCAGGCCCAGCAGGGTGGATTTGCCTGAACCGCTGGGGCCGAACAGAAACAGTTTTTCGCCGCGGTCGATGCGGAAATCTTCAAAACTCAAGACAGGCTCGGGCTGGCCCGGCCAGGTCAGGCGAATGTCGGTCAATGCAAGCAGGGTTTCGGTCATCGGGCCAGATTCTAAGGGTTTGCCAGGCTGATCCGCTGGTGGCCCGGCGCCAGACGGGGACGGGTGGCCAGGGTCTCGGTCAGCACATCCATGGTGATGCGCTCGTTGCCCGGGAAATCGGCGAACAAATCCAGGTCCAGCCAGCCCAAGCGCTCCGGGCGGGCGCAGGTCAATGTTGCCACGATATGAAACTCGGCGTGGTCGTGGCGGTGATTGTCGTCATGCTGGTGATCAGCGTCGCGGTTGTGACCGTTGTCGTGCTTGTGATCGCGATGATGGTGATCATCGCCATGACTTTGCTCGTGATTGTGCTTGTGATCGTGGTCGTGGTCGTGACCATGGTGATGTCGATGGGAATGGGGACTTTCCTCATCATGACGGTGCGACTCGCTCGTCTGTGCCTGGTCGGTGTTGAAACCACGACCTAGGGCGTCGATGCGCTCAATCCGGCAATCTGCGCGCTGGTCGGCCTGCAACCAGGCGCCATCGTTGAGCCGGGCCAGGGTCGCGGCCAGCCGCTGCGCTTGCTGGTCGGAGCGCGGTGGGTGCTCGAATCCCACCAGGTTCATGCCGGGAATCTCCAGCTCCAGTTGCAATTGGGAGCCATCCAGCGCCAAAGTTCCACTGGCTTCACCGTGCACATGCGCGCCATGCTGTCGTTCCAGTTCGGCCATCGACGAAGCCGAGGCCGACCCGAGCAGCAGCATACCCAGTAGCAATATCCGTCTCATCTTGTTCGCTTCCGTATGGATTCGTGACCAGGCGGGAAAGCCTGGAGTGTTATAACATAACATCGTTTATGGGGGGCGTTGCCATGTCCAAACCCCTGTGGCCCGATCTGGCGGGCATGGTCGCCGCTATCGGGTGCGCCACCCATTGTGCCACTTTGACTGTCGTTTTCCTCTTATATCCAACCCTCTGGATGAAACGCAAGTACTGGGAGATGGGATTGTGGCACACAGCCTGATTTTCCTCACACCGCTGCACGATACCGGCTACTGGACCAGTGCCGCGGCGCTCGTCACCGGGCTGGCCATTGCCGCAGCGCATGGGTGGAACATCAGACTCGGTCGATTCGCTAAAGTTTGAACCTGTTTCGACATTAGCGCACAATGTCGCGCTGAAAGCTCAATAACCAACAGGGACGACGATGCAAACCTCCTCCATCCACGGCATGTGGTCATCACGCCTGGCCTTTGTTCTGGCCGCCACCGGCTCGGCTGTCGGCCTGGGCAATATCTGGCGCTTTCCTTACATCACCTCGGAAAACGGCGGCGGTGCTTTCGTCGTGGTCTACCTATTGTGCATCGTCGCAGTGGGCTTGCCGATCATGTTTTCCGAAATCGTCATCGGCCGGCGTGGCCGGATGAGCCCGATCAACTCCCTGCGCGAACTGTCCGTCGATGCCGGCGCCACTCGCGCCTGGATGGGCCTGGGTATTCTGGGCGTGGTGGCCGGTTTCCTGGTGCTCTCGTTCTACTCGGTCGTCGCCGGCTGGACGTTGCATTACGGCTTTCTTTATTTGAAGGAACTGTTTGGCGGCGCCGCCATCTCCGACCCGAACGCCACGTTTTCGAGCCTGCTGGCCAGCGCTGGCGAGCTGACCTTTTGGCACGGTCTGTTCATGGTGATGACCGTCAGCGTCGTCGCCTTTGGCGTCGAACGGGGCCTCGAGCGCGCCGTCAGCATCCTGATGCCGATTCTGTTCGCCTTGCTGTTGATCCTGCTTGGTTACGGCATGAGCACTGGCAGTTTCCAGGAGGCGGTCTCGTTCCTGTTCCGTCCGGACTGGTCGCAGTTATCGGGAACGATGATCGTCACCGCTCTGGGTCAGGCCTTTTTCACCTTAAGCCTGGGCATGTGCGCAATGATGGCCTACAGTGCCTACCTGCCATCGGATGTCAACATTCCCAAAGTTGGCGTGACCATTGCACTGGCCGATACCGCCGTGGCGTTGATCGCCGGCCTGGCGATCTTTCCGATCATCATCTCGTTTGGCCTTGATCCGGCCGGTGGCGGCGCCGGGCTGATCTTCACCTCGCTGCCGCTGGCATTTGCCGAAATGCCGTTCGGCATCATTTATGGCATGGCGTTCTTCCTGCTGCTGTCGGTGGCAGCCTGGACCAGTTCGATCTCGCTGATGGAACCGGCGACGGCCTACCTGGTCGAGTCGACCAATCTGTCGCGCAAGGGTGCCGCTTTGTGCGTGGCTGCCCTGGCCTGGCTGCTGGGTCTGGCCACAGTGTTTTCCTTCAACCTCTGGTCGGAAGTCTCGATTGGCGGTAAGAGTGTCATGGGCGCGATCGAGTACGTGGCCGCCGACGTCATGCTGCCGATCGGCGGCCTGCTGACGGCCCTTTTCGCTGGCTGGGTGCTGTCGAAAAAAATCACCCGTGTCGAGCTGGATGAAAAAATGCCGAACTGGGCATTCACCGGCTGGTTGTGGTTGACCCGCGTGGTCACGCCGGCCCTGATCCTGGTGGTACTGGCCAGCCTGCTCGGCATCATCTGATATGACCATGCTCACGGCGCTGCATCAGCAGCGCCTTGAAGCCGTTGTCCGTGAACTGAAATCATCGGGCTGCTCCCGGGTCATGGACCTGGGCTGCGGTTCAGGCGCTCTGCTCAGCCTGCTGCTGGGCGAGGACCAGTTCGACCAAATCCTGGCCATGGACGCTTCAAGCACGGCTCTTCAAGTCGTCCGCAGCGAGATCATGTCGGCCCGTGCCGACAGCTCCCACCGGGTCGAATTGATCCACGGCTCCTGGACCGAACCGCACAGCGCCTGTACCGGCTATCAAGCCGCGACCCTGGTTGAAACCATCGAACACCTGGACCCGCGCGCCCTGTCGCGGATGGAGAATACGGTGTTTTCCGCCTACGGGCTGGACACCGTCATCGTCACCACGCCCAATGGCGAGTACAACACGCTCCTCAGCATGGCGCCCGGAGAATTTCGCGATCCGGACCATCGTTTTGAATGGCCGCGGGCGCGCTTTCGAAAGTGGTGCCGGGGGATTGCCAGCCGCCACGGCTACACGGTCAGGTTTCAGGGAATCGGCGACGAAGACCCGGATCACGGGGCGCCGACCCAGATGGCGGTGTTTGAGAAGACGGGGAAAGGGTAACGGGAAAAGGGGAAAGTGAGAGATGGTTATTTGCGGGCCAGCAGGGTGGCTCGGAAGGGACCCGGATGCCCTTCCCGGGTGCGGGTGGGGTCGTCTGGGTCCAGGGCTTCGGCCAGGGAGTGGAATGGCATCCACTCGGTGGTTCTTTGTTCGGCCAATGTAGTTGCAGTCACGTCGACGCATTGCACGTCCGAATAACCGGCCGCGGCCAGCCATTGTTTCAAAACCGGCACCGTGGGCAGGGCGTGGACGTTGCGCATGCCGGCGTAGCGATCATCGGGAACCAGCACCGAGTCGTCATCGCCGGGAATGACCAGCGTTTCCAGCACCAGCTCTCCTCCGCCTCCAAGGCGCGCGGCCAGGTCAGCCAGGTGGGCCAGAGGGTCGCGCCGATGGTAGAGCACGCCGAGGGAAAACACGCAGTCGAAATCCTTCAGACCCTCAGGCAAGTCCTCCAGCCGCAACGCCAGCAACGGGTTGGCCGCGCGCCCGGCGAAATGGCTGATCACCTCGTGCTGGATCACGAACAACTGGGTCGGATCGCAGCCGACGACCAACGCCGCGCCGGCTGCCAGCATGCGCCAGCCGAAGTAGCCGTTGCCCGCGCCGACATCGAGAATGCGCTTGCCGGCCAGGTCCATGTCCGGACCGATTCGATCCCACTTCATGTCGGAGCGCCATTCGGTCTCGATATCAATTCCGCCGAGCCGTAACGGTCCCTTGCGCCAGGGGATGAAAGCTTTGAGGGCTACAGTCAGCGTCGCTGAATCGGCGGCGGGATCTCCGCCAATCAGATATCCTTTTTCCACTCGCCATCCGGTCGGTACGGTCGGCAACCTGGCCTGGCCATCGCGCCAGCGCGCCAGGTCACCGTGGCGCCCAAGTTGTTTGGAATGGCTCGCGACAGCTTCTGCGGCAACGTCGGCGCCAAAGTGCTCGGCCAGAATTGATTGCAATGTGTCGCTGTTTTCCATGCGGTGGATGATACCCGTCAAAGCCGCCGGGCCAGCGGCTTTGACCGTTCGGCTCGACTGGACTTCGAGTAAACTCTGCCCGTAGATAATAAAAATAGAGGGAGCGCTTCATGGATGCCTGGAAGCTGTGGATCATCTTCGGCCTGGTGCTGGCGATCGCCGAGTTGCTGGTGCTGCCGGCCCAGTTTCTGCTTGTGGCCCTCGGCATCTGCGCGCTGCTGGTCGGCGTGCTGGCCTGGGGAACCGACATCGGAACGCAGGCTCAGATGGCCTGGTTTGCGGTTCTGGCGGTGGTTCTGGTTCCCTTGTTTGTCGTGATCTGGCGGCGCAAATCGACCGTTCGTTACGCCGGAACCGCTGGTGAGACGCCGCACGCACCGCAGACGGCCACGGTGGTCTCGCTCGATCCTTTCGCCGTCAAGCTCAACGGCGATCGCTTTCCGGCCGAAACCGACCAGGAAGCGCCCTTCTTCCTTGGTCAGCGTGTTCAGGTTCACCGTTTTGCCGGCATCACTGCCTTTGTTCGCCACCCGGTCGAATAGCTCTTACAGATTCGACTTCATGCAAATCATCCCTTTCTGGAGCAAGTCCTGATGGAAATCGTCATTGGTCTGGTCGTCCTGGTCCTGGTCTTTCTGGCCACCGGCGTGCGCGTGGTGCAAACCTCGCAGGCCGTCGTCGTCGAACGCCTTGGCTCCTACAACCGCACGCTGGGCGCGGGTATCAACCTCATTATCCCGTTCGTCGACAAGCCGCGGCCGATCAGCCGCCAGTATTTCGCCGCCGACCACTCGGGCGATGTCGTTCGTCTCAATCGCACCGAGTCCAAGATCGACCTGCGCGAAACCGTCATGGACGTACCGCCCCGGGCCATGATCACCCAGGACAACGTGACCGTCAGCGTCAACACCGCCGTCTACTACCAGATCATCGACCCACAGAGTTCGGTATATCAGGTCGAAAACCTGGTCATGGCTATTGAGGTATTGACCAACACCACGCTGCGCGCCCTGGTCGGCCGGATGGAGCTGGATAAATTGTTCGAATCCCGCGAGGACATCAACACCGAGCTGCAGCAGACCCTGGACGAGGCCAGCAACAAATGGGGGGTCAAGATCACCCGGGTTGAAGTTCAGGATATCGCCATCCCGCGCGAAGTCGAGGATGCCATGCGCAAGCAGATGGTCGCCGAGCGGACCCGCCGGGCCATGATCGCCGAGGCCAATGGCCGGCGCGAATCGGAAATCCTCGAGGCCCAGGGCGAACGCCAGGCAGCGATCGAACGCGCCCAGGGCGAAAAGCAGGCCGCCATCCTGCGCGCCGAAGGCGAGCAGAACGCGATCAATACCATCATGAGCGCCGGGCAAGGCAACCTCTCGGCCAAGGAAGTCATCGGCTACCTGCTCGGCCTGAACTACCTCAAAACCCTGCCCGACATTGCCAAGGAAGGCGACCGCGTCTTCCTGCCCATGGAAGCCTCGGCCCAGATGGCCGGTTTGGGCGCACTGTCGGATTTGGCTCAGCAGTTGAAGGTTAAAGGCGGTTGAAAAGGGAAAAAGGTGAAAGGTGAAAGGTGAAAAGAGAAGAGATCCTTTTACCTTTTACCTTTTACCTTTTACCTTTCACCTTTTCCCCTATTTCACCGCCGCGACAGCGGCGAAGTTCAAACACTGAAACCAGTCGATCACTTGTGAAAAGCCGGCGTCTTTCAGGCGCTGGTGGTGGGCTAGCCGGCTTTCGGGGACCAGGACGTTTTCCAGCGCCTGGCGCTTGCGGGCGATTTCCAGATCCGAGTAGCCCTGGGCGCGCTTGAAGTCGTGGTGGTGGGTGTCGAGCCATTGCTGGTTGGCCGCGGGCTCGAAGGCCAGTTTTTCGGCCAGCAGCAGCACGCCGCCTGGTTTCAGACCGGCGACAATTTTCTTTAGCAAAGCATCGCGCCTGGCCGGCTCGATGAATTGCAGGGTGAAGTACATCATCACCAGCGAGGCGTTCTCGATCGGGTGCGAGCAGGCGTCGTCAACGATGACACTGACGGGAACGCGTGAGTTATCGGCCGCCAGGATCTCCCGGCAACGCATGACCATCTCCGGTGCGGTGTCCACGGCGATGATTTCAACCCCTTCGACCTGCACCGCACGGCGGGCGGCCAGGGTGGCCGCCCCGAGCGAGCAACCGAGGTCATAAATGCGGGAATCCGGCTGGACCGCGCGCCGGACAATCAGCGGCGTCAGTTCCAGCAACAGGCGATAGCCCGGCACCGAGCGCTCGATCATGTCGGGAAACACCCGCACCACGGCCTCTGAAAACTCGAACGGGGCCGCCGGCCCATCGCCGACGGCAAAAATATCGTCGCGCTGGGTCATGAGCCGTCGGTTTGCAGATGGGTTTTATCGATGGTCTTCTTGCCCGATTTAGCCAGCCGCCCGATGGCCGGGGCCAGTAGCGAACTCATGCCGATTTCCGATTCAGGCGCGTTGACTG
>JBGTLI010000189.1:0-1918 GCA_041744195.1 Wenzhouxiangella sp.
GCGCATCGTCATCGAAAGCTGCTGGCGCCAACCGGTCAGGCGTCGCAAACTATGGTCGGGGAGGCAGGATTTGAACCTGCGACCTACTGCTCCCAAAGCAGTTGCGCTACCAGGCTGCGCTACACCCCGAACTTTAGCCGGGTAATGTTACGGGCTACACTCGGCCCGGTCAAGAAAAACCGAGCATCGAAATGGCCCGCAAACCACGGCAGGGCCTCTTTGCTGGTGTGAGCAGCCCCTTGTTGGCTCTGAGTCAGGGCTCGACTTGCAGCGGCACATCAAGCCGGATCAGTCCGGTGCGAACCTGGGCCACACCACCTCGGATGGTAGCAGTCCACGCCGCCAACAGCGAGTTTCCATCAATGGCCGCCAAGCGCGGAAAGCCGCTAACCCGGCCGCTCTCCACGGAGGTCAAGCTGCGCTGCCACACGACCCGGCCGGATTCATCGAAGCCAGCCAACTCCAGTGAGCCGGCCTGACCTTTCTGTTCAAGCCAGGTTACAACGTAGTCGCCGCGGTGCCAGGCGAGAGCCACCCGGCCCAGGGCAACACCCTGCCCCAGCGCAATCGGTTTGGAAAAGTTCTTGCCACCGTCGTCAGATCTGGCGACCTGAACCCGCGGCTCTGCGTCAGCCATCGTGAACCACGCGGCAATGACCTCGCTGCCGCGCGCCATAAGCGCCGGGCCGTTGACCGGACAGCCGCCAATCTGCCAGCCGTCAGCGTGCACCAGATTCGGCTCTGCCCACTGCCCGTCCTGCCAGCGAACGATCCAGATATCCCTGGTTTCGTCCTCACTGCGCCCACGATAAATGATCACCGGCCCGGCGTCGGTCATCGCCGCGGCCGTTTGGCAACAGTCGCAAACCCGATCGTCCAGCAACGCCTCGCCCGAAACGTTTCCATCACTACCGATTGTCGCTGTCCTCAGGGTCATCGCACCGTTGTCATGATGGCTATGCCCAGTGCTACCATCGTGGCCCCCGCTGCCTGTTTCTCGCCCATCCAGCCAGACCACCCCGGCAAGCTCGTCGCTCCATGGAAAGTAGCTGACAAATCCATGTTCGGTCCGAGTACCATCGTCATGCGGACTGAAAGGCTCTGACCACGTCGCGCCCTCGTCACTGGATACGGCCATGACAATATCGTAGGCATACGGCGAGGGGCCGGACCGGACCAGCCAGTGAGCCAGCCAGCCACCACCGGGAAGGACGAACAATCCCGGCATATCGGCCCAGTTGGCGAACCAGTTCCGACCCGACGCAATCGGAGACACAGGCCCAAAACTTTCACCATCGAAAATAGCGGACTGGAACACATGGCCAGCGTTATTGCGCTCCAGCCAGGTCATCACAGCGCGCCCATCACCCAGCTCGACCAAAGCGGGCGCCAGACTGCCAGGACTGGCCGGCGAATCCAGTTCAATCAATTCGGCGTGCAGACCAAAGCTGCAGGCAAGAAGAATCAGCATGGTCATCAGGTTTTTCATGCCCACATTATATAGGACGAGCGCTAAGGCGCGCCCGGAAGGATGGCCTCGGCGCTTCGCGCCTTCAGCGATTGCTCCGCAAGCTACGCAAGTCGAACCGATTGTTTATTGTCGGAGCTTCGAACCCTTCCGGGCGCGCCAAAAAAAACCCGCCACGAGGGCGGGTTTTTCAATTTGGCGCGCCCGGAAGGATGGCCTCGGCGCTTCGCGCCTTCAGCGATTGCTCCGCAAGCTACGCAAGTCGAACCGATTGTTTATTGTCGGAGCTTCGAACCCTTCCGGGCGCACCAAAAAAAACCCGCCACGAGGGCGGGTTTTTCAATTTGGCGCGCCCGGAAGGATTCGAACCTCCGACCGCCTGGTTCGTAGCCAGGTACTCTATCCAGCTGAGCTACGGGCGCGTGCAAGCGGAGCATTATGAGAAACAAG
>JBGTLI010000190.1:0-1788 GCA_041744195.1 Wenzhouxiangella sp.
TAACCACAGAGGCACAGAGGTCACAGAGAAAAGCCAGATAATCGTTTTTATAGTTTATTCCCTCCGTGCTCTCTGTGCCTCCGTGGTAAACCTGCTTTTGTGACTTCAAGTTTTCCCTTAACTCTCTGTTGCTCTTGTCGGTGACACCAGCATGTTCTCAAACCGCTCCGTGGCCCGACGATCCGGTAGCGCCAGGCTGCCGATGGTGGCGGCCAGGGCGGCCAGGATTGCGCCCGGCAGGATTTCGTAGACATCGAACAGGCCACCGTCGAGACGGTGCCAGATCAGGACCGTCAGGCCACCGGCCAGCATGCCGGCGGCGGCGCCGGCGCGGCTCATGCGGCGCCAGTACAGCGACATCAGGATCACGGGTCCGAACGCGGCGCCGAGACCGGCCCAGGCGTGGGCAACCAGATCGAGCACCATGCGCTCAGGGTCAGCGGCCAGGCCGAAGGCAATCAGGGCAATGGCAATGACGGCGCTGCGTCCGACCCAGACCAATTCGTGCTGACCGGCATCAGGTCTGAACCAGCCCTTGTAGAAATCCTCGGAAACCACGGAGGAGGCGACCAGTAGTTGGGAGTCTGCGGTCGACATGATCGCGGCGAGAATCGCGGCCAGGCAGATGCCGGCGATCACCGGGTGGAACAGGACCTCCACCAGGCGGATGAACACTGTCTCGGCGGCTTCGGCTTCCAGGGTCACGGCCAGGCCACCGATGCCGGCAATCCCGACCAGTACCGCGGCGATCAGGCAGACTGCGACCCAGCCAATGGCGATCTGCCGGGCCCGCACCAACTCGCTGGCCGCGCGGATGCCCATGAAGCGGGCGAGGATATGCGGCTGGCCAAAATAGCCCAGGCCCCAGGCCATCAGCGAGACAATCGCCATTACGCTTAGCGCCTGGCCTGTGGCATCGGTGAATGGGTTGAGCAGCTCACGATTGTGCTCGGCCACTGCGCCGAAAAGGTTGGTATCGGCATTGCCGAGCACCATCAAAACGACTGCCACCAAGGCAATCAGCATCAGCATGGCCTGCAAGGCATCGGTCCAGCTGACCGCCAGGTAGCCGCCGAGGAAGGTATAGAGGATGATCGCTGCCGCGCCCGCACTGACCGCCCACAGGTAAGGCATCTCGAACACCGTCTCGAACAGCCGCCCGCCGGCAACCAGCCCGGCGCTGACGTAAAGGGCGAAGAAGATCAGGATGAATGCGGCCGGAATGACGCGCAGCAGGCCGCTGGTGTCGGCAAAACGGCGCTGGAAATAATCCGGCAGGGTCAGCGAGTCATCCAGTTGCTGGGTAGCCGTGCGCAGGCGCGAGGCGACCAGCTTCCAGTTCAGCCAGGTGCCGATGAACAGTCCCAGAGCGATCCAGCCCGCCTCAAGTCCGGCCAGGTAGGCATAGCCCGGCAGCCCGAGCAGCAGCCAGCCGCTCATGTCGGAAGCACCGGCGCTCAAGGCCGTCACCCCGCTGCCGAGGCGGCGACCACCGAGGATATAGTCCGACAGGTTTTGCGTGCGTTGCCAGGCCACGATCCCGAGCGCAAGCAAGACCACAAAATACAGTCCGAACGTGAGCCATGTGGCCGTCATGCGATTTTCATCCAGAATCCCTCGTTATTGATTTCAATCTGGTCAAAAACAAAAACCAGAAGAACGATTCGGCACTGTAGCCGCCCTGTCGAATGGGCACAAGCGTCAGAACCCGTAGATACTGAAGCCGCCATCCACGGCGATCACCTGGCCGGTGATGTAACCGGCGACCGGCAGGCACAGGAAAACGAC
>JBGTLI010000191.1:0-21768 GCA_041744195.1 Wenzhouxiangella sp.
ATCGTCCAGCATGCCTTCGGCAGCCGCCAGGGGGCGAAAACCTTCGATCAGCACTATATTGGTCAGGATATCGCCGATGCGCTGGGCGCCGGCCAGGACTTCGGCCCTGTGCTCAGCCGGAACACGTTGCAGATAGGCATCGATATCCTTCTGAGTCAGGACAACATCGCCCATCTCCAGGAACCGGTCGGATTCAAAGCCGATGGTCCATTCCTTGCGGGTGTCACCCGTGTCGGGGTCCTGCGCCAATACTGCGACCGCCAGCAGGCTGCTCACACCGATGAGCAGCCATCCAGAGACCGACATGACCCGCATCACGAGCGCTTGCCGAACAATCACTGGCATCACGGTGTGACGAGGCTTCCGCACCGCGCCGTTGAGGATGTACCGATACAGGTCGGGTGAGGCGTGATCTCCTGGGTTGGTGTTCCTGCCGGCGAATCGGTGTGCACAATATTCAGGTAGTAGGTCTGATCGGCCTCAAGCTGACAGTTTTGGACTCCACCCCAGTTGAGATTCTGGGTAAAGCTCTGTCGATAGCACCCGGTTTCAGCCATGATCGCCTCCCGATTGAAGTCACCCGGACACTGCGAGACCGACACCAGTTTCGCCGTGTTGGTCATGTTTGCAGCCGAATTAAAATTGAATGAACCCGTGGCTGAGGGCGACAGTCCTTCGGTGGTGAACCGAATGGCAATATAGTCCTTCCCATCGGGATTGCGACGGCCTATTTCCCGACTGATATCGCTGGTATTCATGAAAGAGTTGGGCCAAAGCAGATTGAACTCGCGGCAATCGGAATTACTCTCCCATCGGGTTGTGAAGTGACAGCTTTGGGTGCCAGTGGAAAGGCGCGTCCAGCCTGCTGGCGCCAGCCGTGCCGTGGTATTGCAGATGGCCGGTACCGGCTCGGCCACGAAACCTTCATTCACGGTAATGTTGACCGAGTAGGGCACCCCGTTGTTGCTTGCCACCGGGCCATTGCTGCACACCAGGGTCGCCACGTATGGGCTTGCGGCGGCGAGATTGTTTGAAGAAACCAGGCGTGTGCTGCCGGCATCACTCGAATCCGGGACGAGGTTGTCCGAGTTCCATCCCGGCAGATTGCCGCCAGCCTGGCAGCTCCAGGCACCTCGACTTTTCCAGCTAAAGGCCAGAGCATCGCCCTCATCAATGGTGATTGAGGTATCGTTATTGACCCGAAAATCGAAATCCCCGACGACGACATCGTCACAACTGCCGGTATCGGCTGGGCAAATATCAGGATCGGCCGGCTGGGCTTCGATATTGCCGTCGGGCCGGATGGAGAGGTTACCTGTCAATTCGATAACCGTGTCGTCAGGAAGCGTCTTGAGAATCAGCGAGCGCTCCTGGGCTCCAACACTGGTGGCAGTGGCGAGCAAGGCAATGGCCAAAGTCATTGCGAGCCTGGGGCTGAGCTTTGGAGATAGCGAGTTCATTATATTTGGGGGCTCCGATGGTACGAGATCAAAAGCAATCGAGTCTGGCGCCGGTGGTCTGGCCAGCTAACGGCAATGAGACCGCACCGGCACTTATAAATTCAATCATAACAGCATATTAGTGGAATAAACCAGAGCCGTCCACAATAAAAAAGGGGCCATCCGATGGATGGCCCCTGACTTACTTGGTCGAACAATCCCCAGTGGGAATCAATCGATTACTCGGGCAAGGGTGCCACAACGATGCTGCGTGAACCGCGGTGGTTGAAGGTGCCACCATAGTTCGCCAACACGCCGCCGGCCAACTGGCCATTGGTGAAGGTGGTGGCAGCAAAACCAATTACTGGCAAGCCTTCGACAGCTTCACCGTTGCCGGCAGCCTCACTCTGGCGACGGGTTCCAGTCAGGCCAATTTCTGCCAGATCAAAGCGCACCCAGCCGGTATTGAAGCCCAGCTCGAAGTTGCTGAAACCGAGGCCATTTCCAGCGCGCCACGGCTCCTTCAGGATTTCCGAAGCATCCGGAACCTCGTCACCGCCTGAGGAGAAGCGAATCACGTTGGCTTCACGACAGAGCTGGAAGACGTCTGGCTCGACCGGATCCGGACCGTCATCTGGCGGACGCGGCGACACGATTGGCGGCACAGGCTCTTCACCTGGAGCAGGCTCGAAGTCCGGACGCTCTTCACGGTCGAATGCACGGCTGCCCACGGTTTCGAAGAAGCCGTCGAAATCCTCCGGGTTGGTGAATGCAAACGATTCACAAGCCAGGCTCAGCTCTTCACCGTTATCCCAGGTGCTGGTGAATGGCGGATTCGGGAAGCCTGGGGCAACGAAGCCGCCTGCAGCATCCGTATGGAAGCGCTTGGTCGGGAACGTCATGACCCACTCGGTGCGCGCAGCAGCGTTGGCCTCGGTGGTGTACTCATTCAGGACCTGAGCGAAAGCCAGAACGGCATTGACTGCAGCGACATCGGCCGTATCAGGAGCCAAAGTCCAGTCGTGAGTGGCAACCGTGCCGTTCACGAACACATTGCTGACAAACTGCGTGCCGGATGACAGATCCGGCTCAAGGCTGCCCGGGTTGGTGTGGAACATGTCACCCTGAGCCCAGAAGCCATCAATGGCTGTGGCGTTGTAGGAAAACATGGTGCCGTCGGCGACATTGATGATGGTGCCGGCACCGAAGATACCGCCGCTTGCGCCGAGTTCCTGGTCAAAACCGAAACCGCTGTTGCCGCTGATCCATTCCAGGTTTCCACCCGGAAGCGCCTGGGTCCACTGATCAACCAGGAACTGGCAATCACGCGGAACGCCAGCAACGTGCTTGGCAGACCAGGGAATGATGGCATCGTCGGTTGCCGCCGGAGCGTCTTCCGTATTGGCCACCATGGTGCCCATTTCGATCACTTCGATATAACCGGAAGCGGTCCGCTCGATCTCGGTCGGGCCGCCATCAGTGTTGGCGCCGGTGAACTCGAACGGCAGGAAATCCTGCTCGCCGCCAGCACCGAAGATGTACGGCACGGTGCAGGTGGAATCAGCCGTGATCATCTTGCCGCCGTCGTCTTCGTTGCCTACAACGGCAGCGGTCCAGACGTCGAACGGGGACATGTAGATGTTGAAGTCAAGGACTTCGCGAGAGTTCAGGGCTTCGATGAAGCGAATCTTGACTGCCTTGCCACGTTCGGTGGTGTTAACAATCGAGATCAGCGTGGCGTTGCCGCCGCGGGCACTGTAGTAAGGATACAACAGGACCTGGCCGAGGCCGTCAGGGTTGACGTTGACAGCGTTTGAAACGCTGACCATCCCCGCCATGCCTGTCAGACCCGCAAGAACTGCGGTCGTCAAGGTATTTCTTTTCATTACAACACTCCTAAAGTTGTTGGACACAGGGCTCTGTGTGAACATCACGAGGTGAACCCGACTCCTTGCGGGCCCATCCAAGCATCTGCAATTCTATGCTATTCCACCGACGAATGTAAAGCAATCAGTTTTGGACGAACCACCACTGGCCATCAAGGCGGATCCAGGTCTCGTCCAGATTGCTGGTGACCCGCATGCGGCGCTGGCCAGCCGGTGCCGCGATCGCCTGGAAGGTCACGGCCACGGATACGGTGCAACGGTCACCTTCGCAGTCCGCGGAGCGGACATCGGCTTCGAGCCAGCGGACCGTCCTCCGGTGCATGTCGCGATCGAAGTCTCTGACCGAGGTGGTTTCGCGAAATCCGGGCGAGTAATACTCCCAGGCCGCGTCGAACTCCCGAGTCACCAGGTGATTCCAGCGAGCCTGGGCCCGCTCCTCGACAGTTTGCTCGGCTACCGGCGGGGTCGTTGCGCAACCAGCCAGCAGGCTGGCCAGAAGGGCGCTAATAATCAATACACGGCGTTTGTACATTAGTTTGGTTACCATTCCAAAAAGAATAGAGGATATAAGCGATTCGGCGAAGCTGTCAGTTCTCAAACTGACCCAGGGGTTCGAGACCACGGAACTTGCGGCGGAATTCGTCCGAGACCTCCCCGAGACGGTCGGTCGAGTCCATTACCGTCGGCGTGATCAGCACGAGAGTTTCGGTCCGGCGGAGAACCTTGTTGGTGTCCCGAAACAACGCGCCCAAGCCGGGAATGCGCTGAAGACCGGGAACACCGCTACGTGAATCGCTCTCCTCTTCCTGTATCAGGCCACCCAGCATGACGGTCTGGCCTGACTGGATGGCCACTTCCGTGCTGATGGTTCGGGTATCCACTGTTGGATTGCCCCCGACGCCGGGGTCGCCGGGTGAGGAGACCTCCTGCCGAATTCGAAGATAGACCAGACCACCGGGATTGACCCGAGGTGTGACGTCGAGAATGACACCGGTATTAATGAACTGGACGTTGCCGATTGTGCTGGCGCCGTCACCGATTCCGCCGCCCACAAAACGCGTTGACTGGACAGGAATCTGCCGGCCGACATTGATGGTGGCTTCGGAATTGTTACGCACCAACAGCGATGGAGAAGAAATGGTCCGGACATCCGAAATGGCTTCGAGCGCATTGATCGTTGTAGCAACAAAGGTTCGATCAATTGCGCGGCGGGTTATGGTGGTCAGGAAATTCGCGTCATCTCCACCTGTCAGGCGTGCGGTGTTATCGCGGCGGCGCGGCGCAAATCCGGCGGGCACATCCGGACCACCCGCCTCCGGCCCTCGGTTGGCCAGGTACCAACTGACGCCATAGCGGAGCTGGTCGTTGAGATTGACAATCAGAACCTGAGCCTCGACCAGCACCTGCAGCGGCTCTTCATCCAGACGCTGGATGGCCGACAGGATGGCATCGTACTGGCTCGGCGAGGCCTGGATCAGCAGCGAGTTGGTTTCCTGCACCGCCGTGATCCTGGCATCACCATCTTCCCCAAGCTGCATGCCGCCTTCGGTGGTGCGCTGTTGCTGCTGACCCTCTTGGGCCCGGCTGCGCTGGAACTCACCCACGCTTGACACCGTCGCCGGCTCCATTCCCGGCGCAAGCCCGCCGCGCTGCTCGCGCGGTCGCTGCTGGCGCTGGCCGCCAGTCCCGAAGAGATCGCCAAGGTAGCCGGCGAGAATGTCGGCCTCCAGGTTCTTGACCCGATAGACATACAAGCGAGCACCTGCCTCGGGGCTGGAACGATCCAATCGCCGAATCCATTTTTCGGCCTCCTGCAGATAATGATCGCTCGGCGTGATGACCATGACCGCGTTCAGCCGCTCCAACGGCACAAACCTGAACATGCCGACGAGCGGCGACTCACCCTCTTCGCCGAAGATGGTTTCCAGTTCCGGCAGCAGATCATTGACTTCGATCCGGGCGAGACTGAACATGCCGATCGACATGCCGGCCAGCCAGTCAACATCGAAGGTCTGGATAATCTGCAGGTAGTTTTGTAATTCATAGCGTGTTCCCGCCAGAAACAACATGCCACGCGCGTTGTCGGCATTGAAAACGCCGTCTTCCCGGGCATAGGGCTCCAGGATCTCGGCCATCTTGGACGGCGAGATGTATTCCAGCGGCACTACCATGACCTCGTAGCCGATGCCGCGGGAATCGGAGTCGAATCGCGGCACGAGATTGCCGCGCACGGCCTCGGAAATGGGGATGACGTGGTATTGGCCTTCGCGCCAGATCAGCGTGGCGCCATTCCAGCGCAACAACATCTCCAGCACCGGCATGACCTGGTCGCGCGTCAGCGGGCGGGCGGTGGAAAAGGTGACTTCCCCGCTCACGCCCGGCGATATGACATAGTTTTCCTGAAACATATGGCCCAGGATGGCGTTGACAACTTCCTGGATCCCCTGCCCTTCGAAATTCAGCGTGATCTCGCCGTCATCACCGGGCGGGGCGGCACGCTGCCGCAGTGCGCTCTGATCGATGAATACGCCAGAGCCACGGTAGACCTCGGTTTCTTCAAACGAGGCAACGCCGGCATCGTCGTCCTCTCCCAGCCTGATCTCACTAGTACTTTCATGGCGAGTCGAGGGGTCCAATGCACTGGGGGCACGATCAATGTCCGAAGGCCGCTCCTGCATGGCGCCACAGGCACCCAACAGAAAGGCCAGGACCAGGGTGAGCGCAAGTCGGTTAAACCACTTTGCAGCGGCAAACTGATGTGAATGAATCATCAATTATCCTGTCGTCGTTGTTGTTGTTGCATCTGGGCCCGGCGTTCTGCCTCGGCGCGCAGCTCGGCCCGCCGTTCAGCGACTCGTCGCCGTACTTCTTCCGCCCGGGCCCTGGCGTCGTTTTCTTCAGGCGTTGCCACCGGTTCGCCGTTTTCGGCGCGGCGCTCTTCTGCTTCCTGACCCGGCTCAGGCTGCTGCTCGGTCGGGGGCACCAGGCGGGAGATCGGGGTTCGAATGATGCCGGGCGAACCCGCTGTCAGCCCGGCGGTGTTGACCTTGAGTTCAAGTTCAGAATGACGCCCGTCGACCGAGACAAAATTGACCATTCGCGGTGAAATGGTATCCAGCCGCCAGGCCGCCTGCTCGCCTTCCAGGCTCATACCCTCACGCAAGGTGACGGTCCGGTTCATTTTTTCATCCCGGACCATGGCCATGCGCAAGTCCGGCGTAATGATGATCCCGGCAATGACGGCGCGAAGGTCGTCAATGTCGTCAGCCGGCAGCGCAGTGGGCGGCGGCGGCTCGTCGTCAACATCGACAACCTCGACAACCGGCAACCGTCGATCGGAGAAAAACACCGGGCGCTCAGTGATTGCCGCATATTCATCAAAATCGGCCAGCCCGGTCTCGGGGGCATTGACCTGACTGTCTCCGATACCTGCTGAACCACTCATCGGGATGCGGTCCACGTTGGCTCTGCCCATCAACATGGTCTGGCCAAGGCCGCCGATCGTCAACAGACCAATCCCGCCGATCAGCAAGGTGGTCAGCAAATTGCGCCTGGTATCAAATAATCCGCTCATTGGCCCTGTGCTCCGCGGTCGGTGAGAAACCCGTACATGTCGAAACGGACGTCGAGCTGCCCGTAGGCTTCAACCCCGCCGCGCCGATTGCGCTGGTTGGCGGCGATGCGCTGGTTCACCATCAGGTTGTCCACAAAGATCAGCGGGACGCTGTTTTCCAGGTCATAAAGGATTCGCACCAGGTCCGGCAGCGGGCAACTCATGCGCACGTTGACCGTGACCTGCTCGAACCGGTTCGGGTCCGAGTCCGGCCGGTTCTGCGTTGCGGTCACGGTGCACAAGTCGGTTTGCTCGGCCTCAGCGCTGATGGTGTCACGCAAGCGGCGCACCAGTGCCGCGGCGGCGGTATTGAAATTGGTCTGCGACAGGAACAGGGCGCTGTCGAGACGATCAACGCGCAATTCGTCCAGACGCTCTTCCAGGTGAGGACGCCGGGCCGCCGCGGTCTTGAAGCGGGCCACCTGATCCTCAAGCTGGCTGATCTCCTGGCCAATTTCCCCATGGCGGACAAAGAACCAATGGAATCCCACCAGGTAAACCAGCAGCGCGGCAATCAGCAACAGGCCAATGGCCAATGGCCGGTTATTCTCCCGGTCCGGCAACAATTGCATCTTGCATCCCCCTGCGATTGATCGTGGCACGGGCGTTGAAACGCTCTTGGCCGGTGGTTGGATCAATGTTGATCGCCCCCCGGAATTCGGCATCGCCGAGAAGCGGGGAGTCGTTGATCAGTTCGATCAGACGCTGCGAACCGGCGGCCAGCCCCATCATCAACACCTCATCACCCCGCACCTGCATCTGCTGAAGCCAGATATCATCCGGAAGAATGCGGGATATCTCGTCCAGCACCTGGATGATCACCGGCTGAAGGCGACGACGCTCGGCCAGGAAGTTGGCCGCCGCCAGGGCATCTTCGAGTTGGCGCTGCAAGTCCATGACCGCCTCGGCTTCCTGGCGCAGGCCGGCCACCTCATGCTGCAAGCGCTCAACGGCCTGGCCCCTCAAGTACAGCGACTGGGCCATCACCAGCGCCAGGACGATTGCGGCCACGCCAGCCAGTATCCAATTGAGCCGGGCACGGGCATAGACATAATGCGGGCGCTCAGCCTCGGGCAGCAGGTTGAAACCCTCGCATTCCGGCGCTTCACGGCCATTTTTCAGGGTATCGATGACATGGGGCCGAATACCGATAGCGGCCAGTCGTTCCCGGATGGCGTGCATGCGACTGACCGGAACCAGCCGCAGATCCAGCTCCAGGCGCCCATGCTGGGCGTCGCGGTTGGTGACCTGGAAGTCGTGACAGACCTGCGATGCCTTGAACGGAGTCAGTTGATCCAACTGATAGCTGAGTGCGGCGTTCAGGTTGGATTCGACCGCCAGCGGCAATTCGACCGGGCACTCGAGCACATCCTCGGTTGGCAGGCAAAGGCGAATTTCCGGGCTACCATCGTCGAAACCTTCAAGCAACTCGAGCCAGCGATCACGCAGCAGCTGGGCGTCCTCATCCGCCCGGAATGTATCGCAGCGTTCCGGATTCTCGCCGCCCTTCCAGACCGTGATGTCGGTGACATCGGGCTCGGTCACCAGCCACAGGGCCGGGCGCGGCGGCACCATGCGGGTGCGCAGGGATGATGGAACCATGCTCGCAAGCTCACCTCCCCACCAGGCCAGAAAGCCGGGCACCGGAGTGGCGCGATAGCGGGCAGCAACACTGCTCCAGTAATCATTGACGGTGTTCAGTATCATTGGTCCTCGACATTCTCGCGCCAGCGCAGCACCCGGAATGGGCGCCCACGCGTGTTCGTTCCAAGACTGACCGTTGCCTCAAGCTGGCTCCAGGCACCATTGTCCAGCGTGGCTCGCGAGCGAATGCTAAAGGTCCCCCCGCCTCCTTGCAAGCTCGCAACCTGACCATTCGGCATAATCAATGCCATCTGGTCCGACGGATGATGCAATTCACGCTCTGCAACGAATGCGCGTGCGCTCTCGTAATCCATGCCCGGCAGGGCTGCCAGAACTTCAGCAGACGCAAAGCCGGGGTTGACCTGCCCACCGCGGCTAAGCACGGTCAAAAGATTTTCCACTTGCTGAAACAATTCCCAGGTCATCCCCATGACCTGCTGCAATTCGTCAACCGATTGGAAATTCTGATTGGCAGGCCCGTAAGGATAGCCTGCGGCAAGGTAATCATCGATCTCTGCGCCGTACAGGCGAGGCAAATCGTCTCCGTCGCGCCAGTCTTCAATCGTGTCGGCCAGTTGCATGGCCTGCATTTCATCGACACCGCGTGAGAGGAACAATTCGGTCAAAAGTTCCGGACCGGCGCGATTGAGATCGATCTTGCCAGTCTCGTCCCGAACCCGGATCTCAATTACCGCATCACCGAATTCGATAAAATTGGCGCGACCGTCGGCGACCCACCGGGTCTGGGGATCGGGATTGCGCATCTCGAATACGGCCCGATGCAGGCCCGCCTCGGCCGCATAGCGCGCTTCGGTGACGTCAAACAAAAACCGGGCCTGCAGGGTTTCGGTCCTCGCCAAAACCGCGTAGACGCCCACAACGATCGTCAACAGGACCAGCACCCAGAGCACGATGACCAGAGCAACACCGCGCTGACGAAAAGAGCGGCCCATCAGCGTCGGTCCCGGCCGGGGCTGGTGGTGCCCGGTAACAGCACGTCGGACGCGCGCCGGATCTCGCGATGCTCGGGCGACCTGATCGCCGAATCCATCATGACTGGAGCGACCAGGTCAGGCCAGGTCAGGCCATTGACACGGTCCATATCAATCTCAAGAACCACGGCCATCGGCAGACGGTCGACATCTTCCCAGAAATCACCCCAGAAGGTGGACTGGTCTTCAGGATCCATGTCGAGAAAGATAAACGAACCGCTGCGCAGGCCATCCATCAGCACGATGCCGTCAGACAGCTCGATCTCGCCAGGTTCATAGCCATTGAGCATAGCGTAGTAATAGACCAGCTCCATGCCGTTGGAACCGCTCTCCAGGCTCAACTGCTGAACGTAAGGCCCACCGTAGCTCAGGTAGCCGGGCATGGGGGCCACGAATCGCACGCGGTCACGATCCCCCTGGAAGCGAATTTGAACCCCCGCCTCGTCCGACTCTTCAATGATCAACGCCTGGGCCAGGCTGAGCTGGCGTCGCACGAACTGGTGCGTGACCCGCAGACGGTTGGTCTCCTCGATCAGCGCCTCGCCCGAGGCGCTGGCCCGGACGCTGGCGCGAAGGCCACCATATGCCAGCGCCATGATCATCGACACCAGGGTGATCGCGAGCAGAACTTCAATGACGGTAAAGCCCCGGTGCCGGGACTGACTGGACATCAACCTCATTGCAGGCCCGCCCGCTGACGCTCTTCCCAGTGCACGTCGACACTGCGCAACGTTCGAAATACGGCCTGCCGCGGGTTCTGTTCGCCCCATTCCACGGTCAGCTTCAGCGAATACAGCGCAATCGGCAGATCGACAGCATCAAGCCCGCGCTCGTCAAAAACCATGGCTTCCTCCACTTCCATGATCCAGGAATAGCGATCATCGAAGCGCCCGGAAGTGCGACCTGGCTCCAGCATCTCTTCCAGCCCGGCAACATCCAGCCTGGATTGCGCCCACAGCGCTGCCTGAGTGAAATCGCCGGCACGGCGGGTATTGCTCATTGAGGTTGATAGCACCTGCAGGATCACGCCAAACAGCAAGGCAAAGACGGCAAAGGCCGCCATAACCTCGATCAGGGTAAAACCACCAGCCCGCCGTCCGACACGGCCCCGGCCAAAACCTTGTAAAGCACGCCTGGTCATCGTTGCGGATCCCGATCAATGGAAATCTCGCCGGTCAGCCAGCCCACGACAATGTGCCATTCGCGTTGATCAATGCTCAACACCACGCTGCCGCCAGTGGATGCGCCATCCGGATAGAACCGGATGCCGGCCGCTCTTTCGCCGGTTAGTTCGGAGCGGGCTGTATTGATGGTGATATCCAGGCCTTCGGGCAAGGTGACCGGGTCGCCACCGGCCGCCTGCCAGGTTCGGGCGTCGACATCCACCGTAAAGACCTGTTGCTCGCGCCTGATAATGGCCTGGCCCCGGGTGTGGCGGAGCCCGGCTGTCAATTCGGTGGCGGCGCTTCGAATCTCGGCCCCGGATACCGAGCGGCTGACCGACACACCGACCACCGCCATGAGCAATGCGATCAATACCATGACAACCATCAGCTCCAGCAGGCTGAAGCCACCTTGGCGGCGGTATAGCGCCCCCGCCAGGTTCGGCTCAGACTCTGGACTTTCAACAAATTGCCCATTGGCCGCTCCGAAGCGCTTCATCGGCGGCTCCTTGGCTTGGCGCGAGAGCTGGTGCATCAGGAGCCGCGATTCATTCCCAGTTGGTTATCGGGCGATTGACACCCTCCCCACCTGGCGAGCCATCGGCACCATTGGAGAAAATGTCGTAGGGCCGGTGCTGACCGGGGTAACGATACGTATAGGGATTACCCCAGGGGTCGTTCAGATTGGATGAGTTGACATACGGACCGTTCCAGTTGCTGGCATTGGCCGGACGCTCGACCAGCTCGCGCAGCTCGCGTGGCGGACGACCTGAATCCAGATAGAACTCGTCAACCGCCATCGACAGGCGCTGAATCTCGGCCTTGGCGGAACGCGCTTTGGCATCCTCGCCACGCTGCAGGATATTCGGCACCACCAGGCCGGCAATCAACCCGAGGATCACAAGTACCACCAGCAATTCAATCAGCGAAAAGCCTTGTGTGGATTTTATCATTTTCATCTTTACCTTCTCCATATGATGCTTGCACGAAGCATTCTGATATTAACCAACCAGCTCATTGACGCTGAGGATCGCCATCAGCACCGACATCACAATGGTGCCGATCAAAAACGCCAGTCCCAGGGTCAGAACCGGGACCAGCAAGGCCATCAGGCGATCAATCGTGATCCTCACCTCGCGGTCGTAAGTGTCGGCAACCTTGAGCAACATGTCGTCCAGTTTGCCGGTTTCCTCACCCACATTGACCATTTGCAGGGCCAGGCGGGGAAAGTTTCCGTTGCTGGCCAGCGCACGGGCAAGCGGCGTGCCGGTCTTGACCTGCTTGGCCGCATCGGCCACATCATGCGCCAATACGGTATTAGTCATGACATTTTTGGCAATGGAAAGTGCCGAGAGCAGTGGCACTCCATTGACCAGAAGGGTGCCGGTGGTGCGGCTAAGGCGCGCCGTTTCGATTTTGGCGATCACATCGCCGACCCATTTCATGCGCAGAAATCGAGCGTCCCACACAAGCCTTGAGGCCGGCCTTGCCATTTGCATGCGAAACCACAGGACGACCATCACGGCCATGACGATCATGGCCCACCAGAATCTCTGTAGCACATCGCCGGCGCCGACCACGATCTGGGTCAACAGCGGCAGATCGCCGCCGAAGTCCTCGAACATCGGCGTGAACTGGGGGATGACATAGACCATCAGCAGGATCAGCGAGGCGATCGCCAGCACCACCAGCAGGGCGGGATAGATCAGCGCCGAGACCACGCCGTCCTTCAATTCCTTGGCCCGCTCCAGGTATTCGGCCATGCGGGCCAGCGTCTGATCCAGCGAGCCACCAATTTCGCCGGCGCGCACCATGTTGATATAAAAGCGCGAGAACACGCCGTGGCGCGCCTCCAGCCCTTCCGACAGTGAACCGCCTTCGCGCACATGGTTGCGAATCTTGTCGACCATATCCTTGATCCGCTCGTTTTCCGACAGCTCGGAAAGTATGCCGAGCGAACGATCCAGCGGCAGGCCAGCGCCGAGCAGGGTGGATAGTTGCTGGGTCATATCGCCGATTTCGCGTTGCGACAACCCGCGGCGCCCGCGTAGAAGTGTTTCGAGTCGAAAGCCGGCACCCACTTCCTTGGCCGAAACCGGAATATTGCCGGCTTCCTGCAGGCGAAATATGACCAGTTCCGAACTCGGGGCGTCCATTTCGCCAGTGAGCGTTTCGCCGCTGGGCGCGACCGCCTTGTACTCAAACAGCGGCACGATGATTCACCCCGTCACGCATCCTGGGTCACACGCAGTACTTCTTCGGCAGAGGTTTCGCCCTGCAGCGCCTTGATCAGACCGTCTTCATACATGGTGCGCATGCCTTCTTCACGAGCCTGGCGCTCGATCTCGCCGGCGGTCTTGTGCTTCATCACCATGCGGCGAATCTCGTCGGACAGCAGCAGGATTTCATGAATGCCGGTCCGGCCACGATAACCAGTCGGGCAGATCTCCGAGGTGCCGGGATGAAACAGCTCAATCGGATCGGCATCGGTAAACTTGTCCAGCCCCAGTTCATGGACCATTTCCGGCAACACCTTGTAGGCCTTGCGTGTGGCCGGGTCCAGGCGCCGGACCAGGCGCTGCGCCATCATCGCGTTGACCGTGGAGGTCAGCAGGTAGTCCTCCACGCCCATGTCGAGCATTCGGGTGATGCCGCCGGCGGCATCATTGGTATGCAGCGTCGAGAGCACAAGGTGACCGGTCAGGGCAGACTGAATGGCAATTCTGGCGGTTTCCAGATCACGCATTTCCCCGATCATGATGACGTCGGGGTCCTGGCGAACGATGGAGCGCAACGCGCCGGCAAAGTCCAGGCCGATTGAGGCCTTGGCCTGGATCTGGTTGATGCCCTCGATCTGGTATTCGATCGGGTCTTCAACGGTGATGATCTTGCGCTCGGAGGTATTGAGCTGGCTCAGCGCGGTGTAGAGCGTTGTGGTCTTACCTGAACCGGTAGGGCCGGTCACCAGGATGATGCCATGCGGCATTTCCAGGGCCTTGATGAAAGTCTTGCGCGAATCATCAGCGAAGCCCAGGCTGGAAAAATCCAGCACCACAGCCTCACGATCCAGGATTCGCATGACCACGCTTTCACCATGCGCGGTCGGCACGGTGGACACGCGCAAATCGAGTTCCTTGCCGCCAACACGGTGCATGATGCGGCCGTCCTGCGGCAGCCTCCGCTCGGCAATATTGAGCTTGGCCATGATCTTGACTCGCGAAATCACCGCCGCGGTCGAGCGCGACGGCGGAGCCTCGACTTCCTGCAGAACGCCATCGATCCGGTAGCGCACCTTGAGCCGATTCTCGAACGGCTCGATATGGATGTCGGATGCCCGTGACTCGACTGCACGCTGCAACAACAGGTTGACCAGACGAATCACCGGCGCTTCCGAGGCAAGGTCACGCAGATGTTCGACGTCTTCCTCGTCCTCGCTATCGCCGTCTGAACCCAGCGATTCGGCAATCTGGCCCATGGCGCTGCGGCCGCCGCCGAAATAACGCTCGATGGTGTTGTCGATTTCGGACGTTACACCCACCTTCGGCACCACTTTCAGCCCTGTGGCCATGCTGATGGCCTTCAGCGCGAACTGGTCGTGAGGGTTGACCATGACCACTTCGATTTCCGTTTCCGAAACCCGGATCGGCACCAGGTGCTGCTGCTTCATGTAGCGGACCGAGATGTCTTCGATTTCCGGCCCGTCTTCGGGATACTCCTTATCGCTGATCAGCTCGATATCGAGCAGCTCGGACTGGGCTCTGGCCAGATCGCGCTCGGAAACCAGCCCGAGCCGAACCAGCAGGGTCAGCAGATTGCCGCCGTGTTGCTCGCGGTAAGCACGGGCGCGGCTGAGATCCTCCTGGCGCAGGCGGCCCTGCTCCACCATAAGGCTGCACAGCTCACCAGCCTGGTCTTCCAGGTGCTCGCCAATACTGGGCAGCAGGTCAGAATCGTCAGCGGCAGTGATAGATTGGGTTTCCATAAGCCTCGGGATTATAGCGGGTGGAGGATCGCTCGCATCAATTACAGACAGCCTGCCGGCCCGTTCGGTTCACCGGCGATGGCGAACCACTTCACGCTCGATAAAATCGCGGTTCATCAAAATCCAGGTCGCCACCGGTATCACGGCCGGAAACATGAGGTAGCCGAGCTGGTAAAACAACGCAATCATGGTTGGCGTCAGGGCCGTGGTATCGACCACCGCACCAACGTCGGGGCCGAAGAGAAACGCCAGGTCGCGCCAGGATTCCCAGTAAACGCCCCACACGGTCACCAGGGTAATCACCACAAAGCCGATCAGCATCTGCAGCGCCCGGCGCTTGACCGTCAGCGGGGTCGCCATGATCAGACCGAACAGCAGCGCCATGCCCCAGGCATAGATCATCGGGTTGACGGCCCAGGTCAGCGGCATCAGATCACCGGTTTCGGGATTGCGGACCTCCAGATGGGCCTGCAACTCAAAGATGAACCCGTCTTGAAAAATGTGCCGAAAAATCTCCGGAAAGAAACCGACGAGCAAAGCTTCGGCAAGCAGGCGGGTGGGCACCATCAACAGGCTGGCGGCAAAAAACCAGAGGAAAAATCCCAGCGGCAGATACAGTGCCGCCAGCAGGAACATTTCCTTGATCGGATTGCCCCCGTCCTTGATCGGATTGTCCTTTATCGGATTGCCTTTGGCGCTATGTTGTTCTGAATTATCCGCCCTGGCTTTGACCGACTCGGACTCTTTATGTTCTTGATTTTCCATGCTCACCCTCAGTTTTCTTGACGGCCCGGACGTTTAGCCGGTCCAGCGCCGCGCATTGAAAAACATCCGCATCCACGGCGACTGCTCGGGCCAGTCGGCCGGCGCCCAGGAAAAATTGACCGTGCGCAGCAATCGCTCCGGGTGCGGCATGAGGATGGTCACACGACCGTCGCTGTTACACAAGCCGGTAATGCCCTCGGGTGAGCCATTAGGGTTGTCCGGATAATGGCGCGCCGGGCTGCCGGACGAATCGACATAGCGAACCGCGACCGAGGCCTCTGCCGCCTGCCCGGAGGCAAAAATCGCCCGCCCCTCGCCATGGGCGGTGACAACCGGTAGGCGTGAGCCAGCCATATCGGCCAACAGGATCGATGGCGATGGCTCGATCTGAACAAGGCTCAGACGTGCCTCGAACTGACGTGAACGGTTGTGGGTAAAAACCGGCCACGACCCGGTACCCGGAATGATCGACCGGAGCGAGGCCAGCATCTGGCACCCGTTGCACACACCCAAGGCGAAGCGGCTGGAATCATGGAAAAAGGCGCGAAACTGCGCTGCCAACCGCTCATTGAACAGGATCGAGCGGGCCCACCCCTGTCCGGCGCCAAGTACATCACCAAAGGAAAACCCGCCACAGGCGGCCAGACCCTGAAAGCTGTCCAGGCTGACCCGTCCCGCCTCCAGGTCGCTCATGTGGACATCGACCGCCTCAAATCCGGCAGCCATGAAACCGCGCGCCATTTCGCGCTGACCGTTGACACCCTGCTCGCGCAGAATGGCCACCCGCGGCAGCGCTCCGCGGTTGAATGAAGGCACTTCAGATGGATCAAAAGTCAGGTGCGGCTCAAGCCCGGGCTGTCGCCAGTCGGCAAGCTTTGCTGCTTCTTCGTCGGCGCAGTCAGGATTGTCACGCAGTCGCTGCATCTGGTAGCTGGTTTGCGACCAGGCTGTGGCAAGATCAGCCATCGGGCGTTCCAGCCGGATACCGCCAGCATCCTGAACCACGAGCGAATCGGCCTGTCGGGGCTGACCTACAAGGTCCACTCGCAAGCCAGGTGATGCGCTGGAATAAGCGGCTCGCACCTCGTCCAGATCGCCGGATCGCACCTGGAGCACCAGCCCCAGTTCTTCATTAAACAGGGCCTGGAGGAACCTGTCGTCTGACTGATCCAACTTCAGGGAAGCACCACAGTGGCCAGCCAGCGCCATCTCCAGCACTGCGACCAGCAATCCGCCATCGGAGCGGTCATGACAGGCCAGGATTCTGTTCTCTCTCAGCAGCGTCTGAGTCGTCTGAAACAACGCCTTGAGCCATGACGGATCGCCTACATCCGGAACCGCCCCCAGATCACGCTCGAACACTTGGGCCAGGGCCGACTGACCAAGACGGGCGGGCCCGGCATGGACCAGCAAAAGCCGCGTGTCATCCACATCCGTGCGTAGAGCCGGCGTGACATGGCGACGCACATCGGGAACCGGCGCGAAGCCGGAAACAATCAGGGAAACAGGGGCAATCATTGTCTGCTCGCCCTGGTCGTTGCGCCACACCGTTTTCATGGACAACGAATCCTTGCCAACCGGGATGGCCAGGTCGAGCGCCTGGCAGAATTCGCTTACCGCCTCCACGGCCTGGCGCAGCGTTGCATCCTGGCCATCGGCCCCGGCAGCAGCCATCCAGTTGGCGGACAGTTTGATCCGGTCCAGGGCGCTGACCACGGTGCCGGCCAGGTTGGTCAGTACTTCTCCGACAGACATACGCGCCGCGGCAGCCGAATCGTGAATGGCCAGTGGCGTGCGCTCACCCATCGCCATCGCGGTCCCGGCATAATGCTCGTAGTCGCTGAGCGTAATTGCGCAGTCGGCGACCGGCACCTGGTAGGATCCGACCATTTGATCACGCACCGACAGGCCGCCCACACTGCGATCGCCGATGGTGATCAGGAATTGCTTGCTGCCGACCGCCGGCAATGCCAGCACCCGTTCCAGCGCACTGTCCGGATCAATGCCAGAGAGCGCTTTTGCGGGCAACTCAACCGTTTGTGTCCGGGCCTTGCGATGCATGCTCGGCGGCCGACCGAGCAGGATCTGCAAATCCATGTCCACCACCGGTCGGCCGCTGAGCTGATCATCCAGGCGCAAGCGACCATCGTCCGTGGCCGGCCCAAGATCGGCCCAGGGACAGCGCTCGCGCTCGCAAAGCCGGCCAAAACGATCCAGGTCTCCCGGCGCGACAGCCAGCACATAACGCTCTTGCGATTCGTTGCACCAGATCGCCATCGGCGACAAGCCCGAATCAGCACTCGGGATGGCGCGCAAGTTCAGGGCGCCACCAACTCCGCCATCATGAAGCAGCTCGGGAATGGCATTGGACAGGCCGCCAGCGCCGACATCGTGAATCGACTTGATCGGGTTGTTATCACCCTGCATCCAGCACCGGTCAATCACTTCCTGGCAACGCCGCTGCATTTCGGGGTTGCCGCGCTGAACCGAGGCATAGTCCAGATCCTCGTCCGACTGCCCCGAACTCATCGAAGAGGCCGCGCCGCCGCCAAGACCAATCAGCATGGCCGGGCCGCCCAGCACGATCACCCGGTCGCCAGCCTGCAGGGCCAATTTGTGTGTCTGGCCTTCGGCGATCATGCCACTGCCACCGGCAATCATGATCGGCTTGTGATAACCCCACAGCCGGTTGCCGATAGTTGCGCTGAAACTGCGGAAATAACCCAGCAAGGCCGGGCGGCCGAATTCGTTGTTGTAGCGGGCCGCCCCGATGGGGCCTTCCAGCATGATGCGCGAAGCGCTGGCCAGGCGCGAGGGTGATTCGGGCGCCGACTCCCAGGGCTGGATGTGACCGGGAATCCTGAGGTCGGACACCGAAAAGCCGGTCAGCGCGGCAACTGGCCGGGCACCTCGCCCAGTTGCACTTTCATCGCGGATTTCGCCACCAGCGCCAGTGGCAGACCCCGGGTTGGGTGAAATGGCGGTTGGGTGGTTGTGGGTTTCAACCTTGATCTGGATATGAATGCCGTTTTCTATCAGACGGTACTTCGGGTCGTCGGGCGAAGTGACCAGCACCCTGCCGGCAAAACCCTCCATGACCGCAGCATTGTCATCGTAGGCCACCAGCGTGCCCTGGGGCGTGGCGGCGTGAGTCAGGCGGATGAGCTTGAACAGGGAATGTTCCCGTAGCTGGCCATCGACCTCCCAACTGGCATTGAAGATCTTGTGACGGCAATGTTCGGAATTGGCCTGGGCGAACATCATCAATTCGGCATCGGTCGGGTCACGGCCCATGGCGGCATAAGCCTCAACCAGGTACTTGATCTCGCCTGCGCTCAAGGCGAGCCCCAGTTCACGATTGATGTCCCCCAGGCGAGCAACGGGGTCATCACCAAGCTCGACAAGACCCAGCGGCGCCGGGGCCTGGTCATTGAACCAGCGGCTCAGATCGACACCGACCGGCAGCACGACCTGGGTCATGCGGTCATACAGCTGATTCAAGGCCGGCTTTGACAGGCCGCTGGCCGGAAGCGGGCTGAAGGTGAACAGGGTGGCCCGCTCGACCCGGGCGAAATCCGCCAGGCCGCAACGACCGATAATGTCGGAGGCCTTGGTCGCCCACGGCGTACGTGACCCTGGACGTGGCAGCACGAGGCATTGATGTGGCCCGCCTTCAGACTGGCGCCACAATCGTGCATGCAACAGGGCCTGGAGTCGCGCAGACTCCTCTTCCACGGGCAGTCGATTGTTGCCAAGCAGGATCAGGTCTTGCGCCTGCACCGATAGCCTGACGCCGTCGATTCGCTCTATTTCATCCGCAAGCTGATGCAGCCGGAACTCCGGCAAAGACCGTTTCCCGAGAAGAAACATGATTTGCGCCCTTATAGGTCAACCTTGAATCTCAGGCCGCAATTATAGGCGACCTGACCCACCTGAACACGGCTGTAGACGTCTGGGCCGGCAGCGGAGCTACCGACTCAGAGTGTCAAGTGACCTATTCGCCACATCAGAGTGGTCGAAGCCCGGCAAGCCCTTCCGACAACCACGGCGCAACGCGCCTGGATTTTTCAGCGGGAGTTATTCGACAGCACTTCCAGGCGCTCGCGCAACTGGGTTGGTGGCACATATCCGGGGATGATGTCGCCATTGAAAGTCATGATCGAGGGAGTGCCGGTCACGCCCATCGCCTGGCCCATGCGGTAGTGTTCTGTGACCGGGTTCTCGCAGGATGCAGCCGGGGGCGTACCGCCGGACTTGGCGATATCCATCGCACCCTGACGGTCGTCGGCGCACCAGACCGAAACCATTTTGTTGTAGGTGGGCGAGCCAATACCGGAGCGGGGAAAGGCCATGTAGTTGATCCGAATTCCGGCGGCGGCGTACTCATCGACCTGCTCATGCAGCCGACGACAGTAGCCGCAATCCGGGTCAGTGAAAACCAGGACATCGAACTTGGCGTCACTATTGCCAAAGCTGACAAAATCATCATTACCCAAGCCAGACAATTGTTCCTTGCGCACGGTCGACATGGCCGCATCGGTCAGGTCGGTCTGGGTATCCATGTCGATCACCCGGCCCTGCAACAGGAATCGGCCATCCTCGCTCATGTAAACGATCTCGCCGCCGATGCGTACCTGCATGATGCCGGGCAGTGGGGTTTCTGCGATCACGACCTGGCTCACATCAGGTACAAGCTCGGCAAGACGTTTCTCGATGGCCTCGACATTCGAAGCCCAGACGCTCACGGAGCAAAGCAGCAGGGATGGCGCACCCAGCGTGAGAAGGATCGTGCGAAAAAGCGGTTTCATCAAAAACTCCTTAAGGATTTATCAGGCAGCAGCCAAAAACATGAAGGTAGCCGTTTGGAACGCACCACCCCCGACAAGTTCATCACCCTCAGCCACGCGGATGATGGCGACTGAAAAGCTCGCGCAGGCGGGCTCGGGAAACGTGAGTATAAATCTGTGTGGTGCCCAGGTCGACATGCCCCAGCAGCATTTGCACCACACGCAGGTCGGCACCGTGGTCAAGCAGGTGGGTGGCGAACGAATGCCGCAGCAGGTGCGGGTAAACGCGCCCTTCGATACCGGCGGCCACGGCGTAGTGCCGAATTCGCTGCCAGACCGCAGCCCGCGTCAGCGCCCGGCCACTGCGGGAAATGAAGACCTGGTCAACCTTGGGACGCAGGTGCGGCCGACCATTCTTCAGCCAGTCGCCGATCGCCTCAATGGCGACCTCTCCCAGCGGAACCAGGCGCTCCCGCCCCCCTTTTCCGAGAACTCGAACCATTCCACGTGCCAGATTAAGCGCTGACAGGGGCATGTTGACCAGTTCACTCACACGAATACCCGCGGCATAGAGGGTTTCGAGAATGGCTTGGTCACGCAGACCCAGGGGGGTGGTGGCATCAGCTTTGCTGAGCATCGCCTGGATCTGAGTCGCGGACAAGACACCAGGTAGCCGGTGAGACGGGCGCGGCCCCTCAATGTCCAGCATCAAATTGACATCAATGTGACCCTGGCGATGCGCCCAGCAGAAGAACTGGCGAAAGCAGGAAATACAACGGCTGACGCTGGCGACCGAGTCGCCCCTCTTCAGGCGACCGCCAAGATAGGCCAGCACCTGATCACGGGTCGCCTGAGTCCAGTCGGCAGCCAATGACTTTCCCAGTGCCGACAGATCGTCGCGGTAGGCGATCAGGGTTGCCGGAGCCAGGCCACGTTCGGCCCAGACGGCATCGAGAAAGGCATCGATCAATCGACCCTGATTCTCGCTGAGCTTGACTACGGGGAGGGACCGAGCCCTCTCCGCGTCACTTTTCGTTTTGATCAACCTTTCCCGGTCAATCGGGCCAGACTGCTTTGAGCTGCGGCTTCAAGGTCGGAAAACCTGGCGCGCGCGGCATCACGCAAATCCTCAACTGCGCTGCGGCGATGAGAGAATTCATGGGAAGCCATGTCCTGAAGCGCATCGCGCAATTCCTCGGCAGCCGCCAAAACCCGGGTCATGGGATCGTCCAGGCTCTTCGCAGAAGCTTTCTTCTTGCGGCGCTTCTTGGAAGCCTTCTTCTTGGAAGCCTTCTTCTTGGAAGCCTTCTTCTTGGAAGTCTTCTTCTTGGAAGCCTTCTTCTTGGAAGTCTTCTTCTTGGAAGCCTTCTTCTTGGAAGCTTTCTTCTTGGAAGCCTTCTTCTTGGAAGCCTTCTTCTTGGAAGCCTTCTTCTTGGAAGCCTTCTTCTTGGAAGCCTTCTTCTTGGAAGCCTTCTTCTTGGAAGCTTTCTTCTTGGA
>JBGTLI010000192.1:0-5815 GCA_041744195.1 Wenzhouxiangella sp.
CGAGATCTTGCGCGTCGCCTGAAAACCGTTCAGGCCCGGCATGACCACATCCATCAGGATCAGGTCCGGCACTTCAGCCAGTGCCTTTTCCACACCTTCTTCGCCATTGGTGGCGGTGACGACCTGGTGGCCGGCGCCCTCGACGATCTTGGTCAGTGAGAACAACTGGGTCTCTGAATCATCAACAATCAATACTTTGGCCATTTGGCACCCTTTATGATGGTCATTATCGAGGCTGGAATTATCCTCTTATCATACTCTAATCGGGCGGGGCCGTTCGCTCAGTTCAACCCACCTTATTCACCACCCTTCCGTGGCGGTGTAGCAGTAGGCAGGGTGATGAATCAGGTGGGTTCAACCAACCTCGACAGCGATCCGGCCCCGGCCGCCGCCGGCCATCAATTGGGCGAAAGCGGTGTGTAGACCGTCCAGCGTCACCGGCTCGGCGGCAATCTGGTCCAGGTGACGGGGCTTCCAGTCACTGGCCAGACGTTGCCACAGCCGTTCGCGAATCTCGTACGGGCAGCCAGAAGAATTGATGCCCAGCAGGCTGATGCCGCGGATAATGAACGGCATCACTGTCGTGTGCAGGCCGATGCCCGCAGCCATGCCGCAGGAGGCGATATTGCCCCAGGGCTTGATGACCCGTGTGAGCCCGGAGAGCGTGTCGCCGCCAACATTGTCCAGGGCGCCTGCGAACTTGGCCGAAGCCAATGGCGATTCGGGCCAGTACAGTTCATGGCGGGAGATGCATTGCGAGGCGCCCAGTTCCTGCAGCCACTGAAATTCATCGACCTTGCCGCTGATGGCGGTGACCTGGTAGCCGGCGCGGGAGTAGATATCAATGGCCAGCGAGCCAACGCCACCGCTGGCGCCGGTGATGCAGATCGGGCCCATGTCCGGTGTCTGGCCGTTGGCCTCCATCCGGTACAGTCCCAGCGCGGCGGTGAATCCTGCGGTCCCGATCAACATCGCCTCGCGAAGATCCAGGCCATCGGGCAGCGGCACCAGCCATTCAGACGGCACCCGCAGGTACTCGCTGTAGCCGCCGTCGCGCACCTCCGACAGGCCAGACCCGGTGATCAGAACCTCGTCGCCTTCGCCGAAGCGCTCGCTCTTGCTCGCAACAACGGTGCCCGAGGCGTCAATGCCGCCGTTCATCGGGAAGCGACGCAGAATTTTGCCTTTCCCGGTTCCGGCCAGGGCGTCCTTGTAGTTGACGCTGGACCAGGCAACCCGGATGACGACATCACCGTCGGACTGATCATCGATCGACTGCTCAACGATCTCGCCGCGATAGCCGTCTTCGTCGTCGAAAATGCGGAAGGCTTTGAACTTGGCTGGAATAGTCATGGCGGACGTTAGTTCGCCTTATGAATGGCGCGCTTGTCGACCGCCAGGGCGGCTTCATGCACAGCTTCCGACAGGGTCGGGTGGGCGTGAACGATGCGGGCCAGATCTTCGCTGGAGCCGGCGAATTCCATCGCCACGACGCATTCGGCGATCAACTCGGAGGCTGACGGGCCGATGATCTGGACGCCCAGGATGCGGTCATCTTCAGCGTCGGCGATGATCTTGACGTGGCCGGCGGCATTGCCCATGGCCAGGCCACGCCCGGTGGCCGCGAACGAGAAGCTGCCACTTCGATAGTCGATACCTTCCTCGGTCAACTGCTTTTCAGATTTGCCGACCCAGGCGATTTCCGGGTCGGTGTAGATGACCCAGGGAATGGTTTCCAGATTGATGTGTCCGTGACCGGTAGCCAGGGCTTCGACCACGGCAATGCCTTCTTCCGAGGCTTTGTGCGCCAGCATCGGGCCACGGACCAGATCACCGATGGCCCAGACGTTCTCGACCGTGGTTTTGCAGTGCTCATCCACCTTGACTTGGCCACGGTCAGTCAATTCCACACCGCAGTCGTTGGCCAGCAGGCCTTCGGAGGCTGCCTTGCGGCCAACAGCGACAAGCAGCCTGTCAAAGGTTTCGCTTTGCTCGCCGTTCTTGTCCTGGAAGCTCACCTTGACCTTGCCATCGACCACTTCGGCGCCGGAAACTTTCGCGCCCAGGCGAATGTCGAGGCCCTGCTTCTTGAATTCACGTGCTGCGGCCCGCGACAGGTCCTTGTCGACCACGCCGAGCAGTTCATCCATGGCCTCGAGCAGTATCACTTCAGCGCCCAATCGCGACCAGACACTGCCCATTTCCAGACCGATCACGCCGGCGCCGATCACACCCATGCGGCCGGGTACCGATTCAAACTCCAGTGCGCCGACATTGTCGACCACGCGTTCGCCATCGATCTCGACGTTGGGAATGGTGAAGGGCACGGAGCCGGCGGCCAGCATCACGTGCTTGCCGGTGGCGGTGAATGCCTCGCCTTCGGTTGGCCGAATTTCAACCCGGCGGTCGGAAAACAGCTTGCCGCGGCCGTTAACGAATTCGATCTTGTTGGCCTTGAACAACTGCAGCAAGCCGCCGTTGAGCTGCTTGACGATCTTGCGCTTGCGCTCGATCATCCTGCCAACGTCCATCGAAACGTTGTCGACGGAAATGCCATGGTCGGCGTAGTCGTGCTGAATGTGATGGAAATGCTTGGACGAGTCCAGCAGCGCCTTCGAAGGGACACAGCCGACGTTCAGACAGGTGCCGCCGGGCGCCGGCTTGCCATCGGCATCCTGGCGGTCATCAATCAGCATGACCTTCAGTTCGAGCTGGGCGGCTCGAATGGCGGCTGCGTAGCCGCCCGGGCCACCGCCGATCACGATCAGGTCAAATTCCTTCTCAGCCATGTTCTTGAATCCTTGTCATTTTCGTTTGCGTCTTGCCGAATCAACTCGCTTCGTTCGAGGCCTAAAGGCCCAACAGCATGCGTGCCGGGTCTTCAAGGGCTTCCTTGACTGCGACCAGGAACTGAACAGCATCCTTGCCGTCGACGATCCGGTGGTCGTAGGACAGGGCGATGTACATCATCGGCCGAATCACGATTTCGCCGTTCTCAGCAATCGGCCGCTCCTTGATGGTATGCATGCCGAGGATCGCGCTTTGCGGCATGTTCAGCAGCGGCGTGGACAGCAATGAGCCAAACACGCCGCCATTGGTGATGGTGAACGTGCCGCCCTGCAGGTCTTCGAGTTGAATGGAGCCCTTGCGCGCCTTGTCGGCAAACTCGCTGATGGCTGATTCAATTTCAGCCAGACCCATGCGGTGGGCGTCACGAACGATCGGCACCAGCAGACCGCGGTCGGTGGATACGGCGATGCCGATGTCCTGGAAGCCGTGGTAGACGATTTCATCGCCATCGACCGATGCGTTGACGACCGGGTGCTTCTGCAGTGCTTCGCAGCAGGCCTTGACGAAGAACGACATGAAGCCCAGCTTGACCCCGTGGGTCTTCTGGAAGTCGTCTTTGTAGCGGGCGCGGATGTCCATCACCGCCTTGAGATTGACTTCGTTGAAGGAGGTCAGGATGGCCGCCGTGTTCTGGGCTTCCTTCATGCGCTCGGCAATGCGTGAGCGCAGACGAGACATCTTGACCCGCTCTTCCTGACGCGGACCGGTGCCGCCACCCTTGATGTGTTTGAGAACATCCCCCTTGGTCAGGCGACCGCCACGACCGGAGGCCTCGACCTCGGACGGATCGACATCGTTCTCCCGAACCACGCGGCGCACCGATGGCGAGAGGTCCTTGTCGTCGGACCGGGTTGGCTCGGCTTTCGACTTGCTTTCCCGGGACTTTTCGTTCTCGCGCCCCTTGGCGTCCTTGTCGCCGTCCTTGTCGTCATTCTTGTCAGCCTTTTTGTCTTCAGGTTCCGGGCTCGACGGGGCTTCGCCCTCTTCCAGCATCCCCAGGGCCTGGCCTTCAGTGACTGTTTCGCCTTCTTCGGCACTGATTGCCTTCAGGATGCCGTCGGCCGGGGCCGGGACTTCCAGCACCACCTTGTCGGTTTCCAGGTCAACCAGGTTCTCGTCGCGCGACACGGCGTCACCGGGCTTCTTGTGCCACTTGGCGACAGTCGCGTCGGAGACCGACTCGGGGAGGTTGGGGACTTTAATCTCTAAACTCATTGCGGTTCCTTACTCTGTGCCTTCACCATGGGTCAGCGCCATGCCGACCAGACGTTTCTGTTGTTCAATGTGGATCTGGTAATAGCCGACGGCCGGCGAGGCGGAGCCTTCGCGGCCGACGTACTTAAGTGTTTGATCGTCGCGAATGCAGGCCTGCAGGTGATGCCTGATCTGGAACCAGGCGCCCTGGTTGAGCGGCTCTTCCTGGCACCAGATGACTTCTTTCGCATTGGCATACTTGCCGATGATGTCCTGCATTTCCTCGCGTGGAAACGGGTACAACTGCTCGATTCGGACCAGAGCAATATCGTCAATGCCCTGTTCTTCCTGTTGCGCGGCCAGGTCGAAGTAGACCTTGCCGGCACAGAACACGACGCGCTTGACCTTGTCCGCCTGCGGCTCGCTCGGGTCATCGATGATCAACTGGAAGCTGCCGTTGGCCAGGTCTTCAAGAGTCGAGGTCGATGCCTTGTGCCGCAACAGCGACTTGGGCGTCATGACGACCAGTGGCTTGCGGAAAGGTCGCAGCATCTGGCGTCTCAGCATGTGGAACATCTGCGAGGGCAGGGACGGCACGCAGACCTGGATGTTGTTGCCGGAACACTGCTGCATGAACCGCTCCAGACGGGCCGAGGAATGCTCCGGGCCCTGGCCTTCGTAGCCATGCGGCAGGAACATGACCAGCCCGCACAGGCGGCCCCACTTCGCTTCTCCGGAGGTGATGAACTGATCGATCACCACCTGGGCGCCGTTGACGAAGTCGCCGAACTGGGCCTCCCAGATCACCAGCGTGCCGGGATCGGCCGTGGCAAAACCATATTCGAAACCCAGTACCGCTTCTTCCGATAACAAAGAGTCGATGATCGTGACCCTGTGCGGGTCATCGGCCAACCGGGAAAGGGGCAGGAACGGCGTGCCGTCGTGCTGGTTGAAGAGCACGGCGTGACGGTGAAAGAAGGTGCCGCGCGCCGAATCCTGGCCGACCAGACGCAGGCCATGACCCGCTTTGATCAGGCCGGCATAGGCCATGGTCTCGGCAAAACCCCAGTCCATCGGCATCTCGCCTGCGGCCATCTTGCGGCGTGACTCGACGATCCGGATCACTTGTTTGTGCAGCTCGAATTTTTCCGGGATGTCGGTCAGGGTGGCCGACAGCTTCTGAATCTCTTCAATCGGCAGCGTGGTATCGCTTTGTTCGCGCCAGTCCTGATCAATGAAGGGGCCCCAGTCAGCCGTTTTCAGGGCTTCTTCATCCGGCACCAGTTCAACCACCGCTTCGCCGGCATCGAGATTGTCGCGATACTCGGTACTGGCCTTGTCGATGCTCTTTTGTTCGATCAGGCCTTCCTTGATCAATTGATCCGCATATTGCTTGCGGACCGAATCGAGTTGGCGAATGACCTGGTACATGCGCGGCTGGGTAGCCGCTGGCTCATCGGCTTCGTTGTGACCATGGCGTCGGTAACAGACCAGGTCGATGACAACGTCCTTCTTGAATTCGCGCCGGAAATCGGCGGCCAGCCGGGTCGCGTAGAGCACGGCTTCCGGATCGTCCGAGTTGATATGCAGGATCGGCGCCTGGACCATCTTGGCGACTTCCGTGCAGTAAAGCGTCGACCGGGCGTCGATCGGGTTGGAAGTGGTAAAACCGATCTGGTTGTTGATGACGATATGGAAAGTGCCGCCGACGGCAAATCCGCGCGCCTGCGACATATTGAGCAGTTCCATGACCACCCCCTGTCCGGCGATG
>JBGTLI010000193.1:0-3195 GCA_041744195.1 Wenzhouxiangella sp.
GTTGATCCATAAAGACTTTGACCTGTTGCTGAGTGGCCGCCATTCAAAATCCCTTCCCGGGAATGAGCAAGCGGCAAGCTTAGTGGCAACCGGACAAAATAGTTGTCGTCAACCGGCCAAAGTAATTGTCGTCGAATACGAGCCGTTGGCCCCTCAAATGAATCAAGGGTGAATGTGATCTGCTGGGTATGGTAAGCAGGTCGGAGAGGTGGTTCTTCCAGCCATTCGGCTCTCAGATTCGAAAAGGCCCTGAGGGCCACTTGGTCAAAGATCCTCTCCGGGTGCGATGAGATGACATGCGGATGCTGCACCGTACCATCGGCACCAACCCAGCCGCCGAGGTGCACCACGCCCATGGTGCCGTCGGTTGCCTCCAATGGGTAATTTGGCGTCGGAATGTGGAAACGAACGCCTCGATTATTGACAGTGACTCTACGTGTGCTCCGCGCACTTGTCGATTTGGTTTCACCTCCAGAAGGTGAGCGGAGAATCGGTCGATGACGCTCCAGCAGGCTCTCTCGGCCGAATTGCGCCGTCAGCACATCGGCTGCGACCGCAACTTCGTGCAGGCCTTGCTCGTCGAACTTGGAGCGGAGAATCTGCATGACTTCCTCCGCCGGCGCGTAGTGTTCCTGTGCCGCGACCTGAATCCAGGCCGAACCGTTGACTGCATCGGATGAACCACCCTCGCCATTGAGCAGCATGACCCCGTAATTGAACTGCGCTTCGGTCAGACCGGCCTCGGCCATGCGCTGAAAGGCCGTGCGGGCCGCTTTCATTTGACCTTGTTCGTAGGCGGCCACGGTTTGGTCGAAACTGGTGGGAATTTGAGCCTGTAGTGGCGCAATAACGGTCAGTAGCAGAAACATGACTGCGTATTTGGTCATGGCGATTTCCTTGAAATCTAACACGCTGATGACCTTTATCCTATCAGCCTGGCATGGCTTGATGGGGTTAACCAAGGCTAATCAGGTCAGTTTCTTGATCCGGTACAGCCAGTCGAGGGCTTCGCGTGGGCTCAGGTCGTTGGGGTCGATGTCAGCGAGCATGTCGCGGACTGGATCCGGATCTGGCGCCGGACCGGGCTTTTGCGGCGCCGCGGCGCTGAACAGGCCAAGCTGCGGCGAGGCGCCATTGACGGCATCCTGTTCCAGGCGGTTCAGGTGCTTGCGCGCCTGGGCGATGACCGGCTTCGGCACGCCGGCCAGGCGGGCAACCTGAATGCCGTAGGACTGGCTGGCCGGGCCTTCGCGCACCGAGTGCAGAAACACGATGGTATCGCCGTGTTCTCGGGCATCGAGATGGACATTGGCGATGCCGTCGTGGTCTTCGGCCAGGCGGGTCAGTTCGAAGTAATGGGTGGCGAACAGGGTCAGGGCCTGGATGTTCAGCGCCAGTTCGGTCGCCACCGCCCAGGCCAGCGCCAGGCCATCAAAGGTGGAGGTACCGCGGCCGATTTCGTCCATCAACACCAGAGAGTGTTCGGTGGCATTGTGGAGGATATTGGCTGTTTCGACCATTTCCACCATGAACGTGGAGCGCCCGCGGGTCAGGTCGTCGCCGGCGCCAATGCGTGAAAAGATGCGGTCAATCGGTCCCAGTCGGGCGCTGGCGGCCGGCACGAAGCTGCCGGCATGGGCCAGGATCGCGATCAGCGCGGTCTGGCGCATATAGGTCGATTTACCACCCATGTTGGGGCCGGTAATGACCAGCATGCGCCGTTCGGGATCCAGGCGGCAATCGTTTGGCACAAAAGCATCGTCCTGCACCCGCTCGACCACCGGGTGGCGACCATCCGTGATTTCCAGCCCAGGCTGATCATCCAGGACGGGTTGGGCGAAATTCAGAGTTTCGGCGCGCTCGGCAAAAGCGACCAGCACATCGAGCGTGGCCAGGGCCGAAGCAATGCCGGTCAGCCGCCGATGTTCGCCGGCCAGTTGTTCGACCAGTTCTTCATACAGGGCCTTTTCGCGGGTCAGCGAGCGTTCGCGCGCCGACAGGATCTTGTCCTCGAAGCCTTTGAGTTCCTCGGTGATGTAGCGCTCGGCGTTCTTCAGGGTCTGGCGGCGGCTGTACTCGGTCGGCACCCGGTCGGCGTAGGCCTTAGAGATTTCGATGTAATAGCCGTGGACGCGGTTGTAGCCGACCTTGAGGTGGGGCAGCCCGGTGCGCTCCTTTTCCCTTGTTTCGTACTGAACCAGGAAGTCTCCCGCGTTCTGGCTGAGCGAGCGCAGTTCATCCAGTTCGGCATCATAGCCCTCGGCAATCACCCCGCCATCGCGGATGATCATCGGCGGCTGCTCGACCACGGCCTTTTCCAGCAATTCGCTCAAATCGGGTACCGGCGACAGTTCCTCGCCGAGCTGGTTGAGCAACTTGTCGGCCGGACCATTCAGCGCGTCCTGCAGATCAGGCAAGCGTGACAGGCCTTCGCGCAAGGTCGACAGGTCGCGCGGGCGGGCCGACTTCAGTGCGATCCGGGTCAGGACCCGTTCCAGATCGCCAATGCCGGCCAGTTGCTCGCGCAGGCCAGGATGCAGGTGCCCATTCAACAGGGTATCGATGGCATTGAAACGCTCGGCCAGGCGTTCGCGGGACCTGAGCGGGTGGGTCAGCCAGCGGCGCAACTGGCGACTGCCCATGGGGGTCGCAGCGGTATCCATCAGCCCGACCAGGGTGTGTTCGTCGCGCCCTTCGGGATGCAGATCGATTTCCAGGTGGCGCCGGGTGGCCGCATCCAGGACAAGGTGTTCGCTGGCCTTGACCGCGCGCAGCCCGGTCAGGTGTGTGAGCTCGCCGGAAAGCATGTCGCGCGCGTAGCTCAAAAGCGCGCCAGCGGCACCCAGGCCGGGACTCAAACCCTCGATGCCGAATCCGGAAAGGTCCTGCACGCCCAGCTGGCGGCACAATTCGCGCTGGCCGGATTCGGCATCAAAATGCCAGGGCGGACACTGTCTAATCGCCCCCCGGTCAGTGGGCAACGACAATTCGTGCTCCTCTGGCACGAGAATCTCCGCCGGGCGCAGGCGTTCCAGTTCGGCACTCAGTTCCTGTCGACTGGCAGCCTCGGAAAATCGCAGGCGACCCCCGGCCAGATCCAGCCAGGCCAGGCCGAAGCCGTTTTTTGTGGGCGCGATGGCGGCAAGCAGCCGATCCTGACGGTCATCGAGCAGGGCTTCTTCAGTGATCGTACCC
>JBGTLI010000194.1:0-24922 GCA_041744195.1 Wenzhouxiangella sp.
TCCTTCGGGCCGACCTGGTTGCATCCCTACGGGGGTCATCTATTTTCTGTATTTCCCTGGGCGCACCTGGTGTTCACAGAGCAGGCACTCATTCGCTGGCGTGCCAGGTTCCGTAGCGATGGCGCGAAGCATTTCGCGGAAGTTGACGGTGGCTTGAACCAGTTGCGAATAGCGGACTTCGAACGGATGGTCGAAGCAAGCCCGCTTATGCTTGACTGGATTGAAACTGTTCCCATACGCCGCCTGGCGCTTTTGCGCTGGAGGCCCCTGCGTGAGTTTGGCACAAGCATCGTGCGTTGCCGGTTGATCCGGCGGCCAGCATGAGCGTTCGGCAATGTCTTCAGCATCCCGCCCAACAAATCCGGCCAGAAGTGATATGATGCTTGATACGTGGGGCAAAAGGAGGCTTGGCATGCCTTTGAAGAAGAGCTTTGCTCAGGCTTGCGAGCCTGAGCAAAACCGGATATTGCGCGCGTTGTGTCCGCGCGACAGAGCGAAGATATTTCCGCACTTGAGCATGATTGATCTCAAGCAGGGAGAGGTTCTGTACGAGTCGACATCAACCCAGCGATACGCCTATTTTCCGCTCGATTCGATCGCTTCCATGCTCTATATTATGGAGGATGGCCACACTTGCGAGATCGCCCAGGTCGGGCGGACCGGCATGGTCGGCATTTCCATCTTCACCGAGGCATATACCACCACCCACAGTGCGGTGGTTCTGGGCGCCGGGCGTGCCTGGCGCCTGCGCGCTGGCGTCTTCCGCGAGGAGCTTGATCGCAGCCAGGAGCTAAGGAGCCTGCTGTTGCGCTATACCCAGGTTCTGGTCACCCAACTTGGCCAGGCCGCTGCATGCAATCGCTATCACACCATTCACCAACAGTTATGCCGCTGGTTGTTGATGGCGATGGTCAATCGCCCTGACGGAAGGTTGATGATTACCCAGGAACAAATTGCCAACAGTCTCGGCGTGCGTCGTGAAGGCGTCACCGAGGCTGCAGGCAAGTTACAGCGAGCCGGGCTGATCGAGTGCCGTCGCGGACAGATCAAAATACTCGACCGGGATGGTCTGGAACAGACTTGCTGCGAGTGCTTCGACGTTGTCAGTCGCGAGACCGATCGGCTGTTGCCAAGGTAGTTCTGTGGAAGAATCAGCCCAATGCGCACCAATTTGTTCCGCCAGACCAGTCACCACGATGGCTGTCGGATTGCAACGCCCGGCAATGGTGTCGATGGTCGTTATGACATCGAGGTGGTTGCCAGTCAGGTGGCCCTGACCCGCATCGAGCGGGAATGGGATCAACTGGCCCGCCGCTGGGCTCCAGACAACCCTTTCATTCATCCGCTCTGGATCAGCGCCTGGTGGCGAGCATTTGGCGAAGGCGCCCGACTTCACCTGCTGGCCGTCCGCGACGGTGCGCAACTCGTGGGTGTTCTTCCCCTCATGTACAGTCGGGTCTGGATCTACGGCATGCCGATGCGGCGTCTGGGCGCCACAGCCAATGATCACACCCCGCGGTTTGGCCTGGTGGCGAATCCCGACGCTGATGGTTTGCACGAAGCGATCTGGCGCTACCTGATGCGGATCAGCGACTCCTGGGATATTCTCGAATTGCCCATGATTGCGACACCCTCAGCGAGTCTGGACAAGTTCAGAATGCTCGCACAAACGCTCGGGAATCGGATTGGGACCTGGCGCGGGCCGGACTCATCACTGGTTCGTGTCAACATGCCCTGGGACGACTATCTTTCTGCCCGTTCGAGTAATGTTCGCAAGAATCTGCGACGCAGAATTCGTCGACTCGGTCGGGAGGGGTCGCCGGAGCTGGAAATCTGCTCCTCCGGCGAATGTCTCGAAGAGGCGCTGGCCGACGGATTTCGTATCGAAGCGGCCTCGTGGAAGGGCCGTGGCGGCACCGACATGGCATCTAAGCCCAGGGTTCGGCAATTTTACTCGACGCTGGCCGAAGGCCTGGTTGACCAGCGTCAGCTCCGTCTGCATTTTCTAAAACTGGGCGGTCACCGAATTGCCTTTGATTATTCCATCCTGAGCGAAGGCGGGCTCTATTCGCTCAAGTCCGGCTATGACACCGAATACGCATCAACGTCTCCCGGCACCATTCTGTTCTACCTGATGCTTCAACACTACACGAAGCAGGGCGTGACCGAGATTGATTTGTTGGGCGAGTCCGACGATTTCAAGCGCCAGTGGACCGATTGTGCTCGCGCCCACGAGTGGCTGCTTTGCTTTTCCAATTCGCTGCGCGGTCGTCTGATTCACCCGATCAAGTTTGGCTTGCTGCCCTACCTCAAAAGACGCCTGCCCGGGCGGCGGCATCAGATATTGAATCGGTCGTGAAAGATCAAGTCTTCGCCTGGTCCGTCGGTCTGAAGTTCGACAGGCAGGGAGTACTCGGAGGTGTTGCCGTCTGCGTCCGTTGCGGTGGCAACCAGGTAAGTTCCGGACATGAGCCCGGGGTCTGGGAACGTCAGCGCGGTCTTGCCGCTTGAGTCGTAGCTGTCACTGGCCAGGAAGACCCGACCCTCTTCATTGTCGTCATCAGCGACGAAAAATTCCACTGTCAGCGGCGGGGTACCGTTTTCGGCCGACACCGAATATGTCACTGTCACCGTCCCCTGGCTGGCGACGGCCTGGGACAGTGCTGGCGCATTCTGCGTGTTGTTGGCGCGGTCGATCAACGCGATGCCAAGGCCCACATTGGAAAAAAGCGAATTACGTTGAAGGGTATTGTTGACCGAGGTCGCGAAAGTGATCCACACCCCTTCGCTGTTAAAGGCGATGGTGTTTGCGTCGTTCTCTCCGGGCCCGCCAATACGATTGTTTGATCCCCGAATGATGTCCACGCCGCCGTAGGCATTGGCAATGTTCACTTGGCCTGACCGGTCGGTGCCGATGTAGTTGCCCAGAATCAGGGTATTGTCGGTCCCCTCGACGCTTTGTTCTTCGCTGTCGAGATAGATGCCGGCTCGTCCGTGGCCGCCGATCACGTTGCCATGAACGGTGACACCGTCCTGCAAGACCCCAATGAAATTGCCGTCGGCGCCCAGGCCACCGTAGAGCGCGATGCCGTTGCGCACATTGCCCAGCGCACTGACGCCATCGGCCGCAGTGCCGATCTGGTTGCCCAGCACAGAGTTCGCGGTTGGGATGTTGTCTTCCGGGTTAGGGTTGCAGGTAAACCGGGCAATCAGCTTCACGCCATCAATGCCGTTGGCCGAGATCAGGTTGCCGTCGGCCGGATCAGGCCCGCCGATGATGTTGCCGGAGCTGTCACAGCCGAGCTGCACGCCGTTCTGGCCGTTGCCGGGGCCGGCTACGGTGCCGGTATGGTCGGTGCCGATGAAGTTGCATTCGATACGGTTGTTATGGGCCTGGATGATGTCGATACCATTGTAGAAATTGCGCACATTCAATCCACGGATCACCGATCCGTTGCCGCCCAGTTCAATCCTCAAGCCGATATCCACCCCGCCGCCCTCTAGAACAATGCCGTAAGCCGGGCGATCCGGGATGCCAAGTTGACAGACTTGCGCGTTGCCCGGCTGGGTCGAGCCGTCGATGATCATCGGGCTGACGATATCCGGCAGCATGGCGCCGGGGGTAATGTTGATCACGCAGATGCCGTTCGGGCAGTCTTCGACATTGAATTGGATTTCGGCCGGGTCTTCGGGTTGATTATTGGCTTCCTGAATCGCCGCCCGAAGGGTGCATTCCGGATCTCCCCCAATCAATGCACCCGTATCGCATGCGCCATCAAGAGCGGCCGTAGGCGCGTCACCTGTCGAGTTGACAATGAAAACGCCAGCCATGGCCGGTGTCGCGACAAGCAGAACCGCCAGTAGCAGCGCGCTGCGCAGCAGGTCGGCGGGCTTGTGGATGAGGTGAGAATTGGCGTGCATGGTATTGGTCTCCTCCAGCCGGAAAGGCTGTCAAGCAATGAGGCTGGTTATCAGAGCCGTCCCCAGGCCTCGCGGAGATCAATGGTATGGAACGGCTGGAATTCTTATCGGTTCGGTGGCGCACATTGGGGAAGGGCGCGGTTTGGGGTTTACGGGTTCCGGGTTCCGGGTTCCCGTCCCGCTAAGCGGCTTGGCGCTGCGCTGACTCAGGCGAGCTGCGAGTTGTAATTTTGCGCGGGACGGAGAGACACGTGCGCTTCCGAACGGAACGATCCTGCTGCTGCCCGCTAAAATTCGCGTTTCGTCCAATCTCGTTGAGGGTCAGCAACCGATGGCAAAACGTCCGAATCAGGTGAACGGAGATCATCGCGAGGCAGAGCTGGCCAATTTCATTCGGGAAGAAATGAAAACCATCCTGAAGCAGTGGGAGGAGTTCGTGTCCTCATTGCCGGCCGCTCGCAGGCTGAACGAAGAAGAGATTCGTGACCACGCCGAAGATATTCTTCGACGGATAGCCTCGGAGATTGAAGAGCCGCAGTCCCCAGAGCAGCAGGAAGCAAAGCTGGCGCAGTGCGCATCCCAGCATGGTGAAGAACGGCAGAAGCACCAATTCACCATCAACGAAACGATCGCCGAATTTCGTGAACTTCGGTCGAATGTCTTCAAGTTGTGGCGAGAGGCCGCCGGCAGTCTGGATGCCGACAAGTTCGAGGAGCTGGCGCGGTTTCACGAGTCGATCGACCAGGCGTTGGCTGAATCCCTGCAGCGCTACTCAAGCAGGAAGGAGCTGCATACCAAGCTGTTTCACACCACGCTGATGGCGGCACCGGACCCGACTTTCGTTCTGAACACGGACGGACAATTCATCTTCGCCAACCGGGCCACTGAAGAACTCTGCGGCTACTCACATGAGGACATTGTCGGCAAGGATCCGTTCGCCCTGGATTTGCCTTTCGCCGGTGAGATGCGGGAACACCTGGAACATGTTCTGGAAACCGGCAAGGTCCACCGGGGCGAGTTGTCGCAGGCATTTCCGAGCATGCCGGGCAACCGATTCGAATTTGTTCTGGCGCCCGTCCACGATGGCGCCGGCGCGGACGAGGAGGGTCGGCAACTGGCTGCGGTGGTCGGTGTCTGGCATGACATCACCGAGCGCAAGATGGCCGAAGAGAAGGAGTGGTACAACGCCAACCACGACCTGCTGACCGGTCTGCCCAACCGAAGACTTTTCCTGGATCGGCTGGAACAGGAAATCAAGCATGCCGCCCGTAGCGGCGAGTCGATTGCCGTGCTGTTCATCGATCTGGATGGCTTCAAGGAGGTCAACGACTCGTTCGGTCACGAAGCCGGCGACCGATTGCTGTGCTACGTGGCCCAGCGCCTGAAAAGCTGTGTGCGCGAGGAAGACACTGTTGCCCGCATGGGTGGTGATGAGTTCACCATTGTGTTGACTGGACTGCAGGAGACCAAGAATGTGGGGGAAGTGGCCAAGAAGATCATGGGCGCCTTCACCGCCCCGTTCCAGCTTCGCGAGCACATCGTGCATTCGTCATGCAGTATTGGTGTCGCCCGCTTCCCGCAGGATGCGACCACGGCCGAGGCCCTGCTGAGAAGTGCTGACCAGGCGATGTACAACGCCAAGGAATCCGGCCGCAACCGGATCAACTTCTTCGAAGCCGGCAAGAGCGGGACGTTTTTGCATTAAACCAGCCGGGACAACAATCGCCCCGGCGGTCTCGTGATCTCAACTCAACTCGCCGCGAACCAGGGTTTCGACCCATTGGCGTACTTCGGTCAGGTGAATCTGTTCCTGCTCCAGTGCGCCTTCAAATTTCAGTGCCATGTCATCTCACGCCAAATCCCATCCGGCCGGGCGCCACCGACAGAATCGCCCCGGAAACCCCGCTTTTGGACGGTAGCCCGACCGTCATGGTCGGCGCTTCGTTCTTCCTCGACGATCTGATCAAGGTAGGCGGCTATGTCTTCATCGATTTGGTCCATGGGGATGCCTTCCGCGGCCGGTATCGCGTGAGGCGGTATGGCCTGTCGCTTCGTGCTCTTCTGCTTCCTCGATGGTCCGCTCCAACCAGGCGCGATGACGCCGTTCATCGGCAAGACCTTCTTCAAGCAGGTTTTGAATCGGCGCGGGATAGCCCTCAGATACGGCTTGCTCGTAAGTCTTGTTGGTCTGGTCCTCGTTCTTCTTCATCGCCTTGAGGATCGCCCGGTCGCCGGACATGTCGGCCAAAACGACCTTGCCCTGGGTCAGGACCTGCATCATGTCGCCGCTATCGGCAGGCGAGCCGCCCTCACGACGGACTGCTTCGCCCAAATCCCTGACATGACGCTTGTGATCGTCGCGGAATTCGGTCAGCTTGCCCTTGAAGCTCGAGCTGTCGAGGCGGTCTATCGCCGTGTCGTAGGCAGCAATCGCGTCGTAGTCGAGGGCAATCACCTTGTTGAGGTTCTTGATCATGCGTTCGGTATCCATTGAGTGATCTCCTTTCTGGTCTGGTTGATGTCGGTGGCGCTCAAGCGATATGACCTGCAAGGATCGCGCCAAGTGGGACGTAAGGCCGCTCCTGTGGCCCCGGCGAATTCCTGATCAGTGAAGGAGAGTGGGGTGATATTGCAGCTTGCAGGCTCAACTGGCCTTGCGTCGTGCAGGCTGCAATGCAAGAATAAAAGTGAGGGTCACGTCGGCTTGGTCAGGGCCGACCTGACAGGACAGGCGTATGGCTTTTGGTGAAAATCGGCAAGCGCAAGCGACCGCTCAGGCAGCCGCAGGGCGGGTCGTGCGTCAAAATGCCCCTCAATGGGAAGCGGACTTTTCAAGCGCCAGTCCGACGATGCTCAAGACCCTGGCAATGCTGCAGAAGGCGGCCGCTACCGAAGCCACTGTCTTGCTGACCGGGGAGAGCGGCACGGGCAAGGGCGTTTTGGCCCGCACGCTGCACCGTTTCAGCAAACGCCATGACAGCCCATTCGTCGTGGTCAACTGCCCATCCCTTTCGGCGGAACTGCTGGAAAGCGAGCTGTTTGGTCATCGGCGGGGCGCGTTTACCGGCGCGGTATCGAACAATTCCGGCCGGGTCAGTCAGGCAGATCGCGGCACGCTGTTTCTGGATGAAATCGGTGATGTCCCGCTGGAGTTACAACCGAAACTACTGCGTTTCATCCAGGACCGCCAATTCGAGCGCATCGGCGATCCTTCCACGTGCACCGCCGATGTTCGTTTGGTGGCCGCGACCAATCATGACCTCAAGACTATGGTGGCCGAAGGCCGCTTTCGAGACGACCTCTACTACCGCCTTGACGTGGTGACTATCGACCTGCCTCCCTTGCGTCAGCGAACGGAAGATATCGTGCCGCTGGCTGAGCGCTACGCGGCGCATTTTGCTGCAATTCACGGCAAGCCGGTCAGTCTGTTTACCGATCCGGCGATCAAGGCGCTTAAGGCTTACCTGTGGCCGGGCAACATCCGCGAGTTGCGTAACCTGGTCGAGCGCCTGGTGGTTCTTGGAGATGGCGAGTTGATCACACGCGCCAGCCTGGGTCTGAAACATAAACATGATTCTGACAGGCTGGTTTCGGTTGGGGGGCAGGTCACGCTGAAAGACCTGGAACGATTCCATATCGAGGCGGTCCTCAACCGCTCAGACACCTTCGAAGCCGCCGCCCGCACCCTGGGCGTCCATCCGTCCACCCTTTGGCGCAAGCGCAAACAGCACTGACCGGCAACAGCAAAAGCGAAAGGCGAAAACCTATTGGGATGTCGTCTCCAGTCCCTCCTAAAAGTACATTCCCATATTAACCATCAACCCATTGATGCCAAAAACCACGAATTCTCCGGTAAAGCGTCCGGCCCGGAGTTCGACTGCCGGGATGATCGCCGGGGCAATGCCGAGCTGGTTGAGCAGGATGGCATCCTGATGTTCTCCGCGCCATCCGTAGAGCACGCCACCGGTCAGCTTTCCGTAAAGGTGACCGGGGATCCATTGGAACCGGCGACCGCCATACAAATAAAAGGAGCGCTGGTCCCAGGAGTTGCGAAAGGCTGAGCCGCCGACCACCCAGCCAGGATGGCTTTCGGGATAATAATCCAGGCCAAGCAGGCGGGAACGGTTGTTGTGTTCAGGGTCATGATTGAAATGCGTTGTAAAGACGCTGGTGCGGATCTGCCAGCTTTCATTTGAAGCCAGGGTAGCGGGGGAGAAAGTAAGCAGCAGGGTAAAGACGATCCAGCATTTGGTCATGAGAGCTCGGGCGATATGTGTGGTGGCGAACGGAGTGGTTGTTGGCTGGTCGATCAACCGGTCAACTCTTCTGTATGGAGTATCGAAAGCGTCGCGATCAAATGGTTCACCGTTGAGCGTCGCCAATTTGTCAGACTGCTACAATCGTCACATGCGTACTGGAATCGTGGCTGCCGTAGCAATCGCCCTTGGACTGACGCTTGCCGTTGGCTATGTTGGTGGTCTGTGGTGGATATCAGATCCGCTCCCGAGCCTCGAGGCCGGCGTGACGCTGCCGGAACCGCGGCCGATTCCGCCTTTCGAGTTGTCTGATCAGCATGGTACGCCCTTCACCCTGGACAACCTTAAAGGGCAATGGAGCCTGCTGTTTCTCGGTTTTACCCAGTGCCCTGATGTCTGCCCGCAGACACTCGCAATACTCAACGCAGCCCATGGTCTGCTTGAGGATGGATGGCCCGGTGGGGACGGCCGCAAAGGGATTCAGACAGTGTTCGTCAGCGTCGACCCGGACCGCGACAGCCCGGCGTTGCTGGGCGAATACGCCGGTTACTTCAATCCGGATTTTATCGCGGTAACCGGCAGCAAACCGCAATTGGATCAGTTGACTGAAAGCCTGGGCTTTGCTTACGTGATGGTGCCGATCAGCCAGGGTCGGTACACCGTGGACCATTCAACGGCGGTCGCACTGATCGACCCCGACGCCCGGGCTGCCGCCTACTTCCGTCAACCCCTGGACCCCGAGGCCCTGGCCGCGGACGTCAAAACCCTGACCTCAGAACCTTGATGCTGTCAGCCTGATATCACTTGTCCAGGCGGCCTCGAAGCGTTCGCGAATTTCGGCAGCTTCATCTTGCCGATTCTGTGCCAGCAGGGCCTGCTCCAGGCCGAACAGAGACCAGCCGTTTTCCGGGTTGCGACGCAATTCCTCGCGATAGGCTGCCTCGGCTTCGTCTGGCCGATCGGCTTCCAGCAGCACGGCTCCCAATGTTTGACGGACCGGGTGGTGCCAGCCGGGCGGCTCGTCATAGGGAATCTGGTCTTCAAGACGCGCCCCTTCACGCAAGGCGCTGATCGCTGCGTCGTGGTCGCCCTTGGCGGCTGCCAGTTCGCCGGCAACCAGGCGCTCTGCCACCTCGACGCCCAGGCTCAATGGATAACGGCCCAGCCATAACAATTCGGCGATGGCCGGATCTGTCGCCAGCGCCTGCAAGGCAGCGTAATGTTGCTCAGCCTCATCCAATTCGTCAGCCCGTAAGGCGGCCATGGCCTGGGCGTAATGCCAGATGGCGTTCATGTAGGGGAGATCATCGTCAGGTTTCGGGGCTTGAGAAACCTCATCCCACATTCCGAACCTGATGTGGGCGAGCATCGGGGTATTGGCGAAATTCTGGGTAAACTCCAGGCCTGGGGCCCGCATCAGCTCAGGATCGCTGGTACGTCCGGCCGCTCCCGCAGCTGCCGCCAGCGCGGTCGTGCGGTCGCCTATCATGGTGGCGGCAAACCACAGGAAATGATGGTTGTGCGGAACGTAGCCCAGCGGGTAAACCCCGGGCGCCGGACGGCAGGCGGCCAGGTAGGCGTCGTCGGACTTGATCGCATCCTGGTTGACTTCGACCGCGTCCTGCCAGCGGCCGACGCGAGCATAGATATGCGCGGGCATATGCACCAGGTGACCGGAGCCGGGAATCAGGCCGCGCAGGCGGTCGGCCGCCGCTGCACCGCGCTCGGGTTCATCGGAAGCCTCGACAGCGTGGATATAGAGGTGGAGCGCGCCTGCGTGGCTGGGATCACGCTTCATGACCGATTCCAAAACCGCCACGATTTTCGGCGTCTGTCCCTTGGGCGAGCCGTCCTCGGCCCAGAAGTCCCAGGGTTGCAGGTTCATCATCGCTTCGGCATGCAGTGTTGCGGCGTCCAGGTCATCGGGGTATTCGCGGGCCAGCTCGGCCATGGCTTCGGCGTAGGCCTGATCAAGCGTCGTGCGGTCTTCCGGCGGGTCTGCGACGTAGCGCGCTGACAGTGCGCGGATATAAGCCTGCTCGCGCTCGCTGGCCTTGGGCGCCAGCGCCTGGGCGGCCTGAAGGCGCTCGAAGGCGGCTTCATTGTTGGCCGGGTCCATGGCCGCGTTGACATGCGGGCCGAGGACGAGGGCGGCACCCCACCAGCACATGGCGCATTCGGGATCGAGTTCAGCCGCTTTCAGAAACGAGCGCTCGGCCGCATCGTGATTGAAGCCGTAGGTCAGCGTCAGTGCCTGGTCAAACCATTGCTGCACGCCGGGGTGGTTACTGCTGATCGGCATGCTGTAGTCGCCCAGCCCGTCAAGCAATGTGGCCCCGACGGGTGCCAGATCCGGAAGAAAATCTGCGCGCTCGTTTTCCGGCTTGGAGGAATGAGCAAAAACAAAGGCCAGGCCGATAGCGGCGATGACAACAGGAATCAATAGCGCTCGTTTCATGGGATTGCCCTGTTTTCTGCGTTGGCCAAAAATGACACTACGCTTTTTAATGGATGATTTCAAGGGCTTGGGTTACCCTGAGTGAGCGGTTTACGCAGCCTTGGGGCTGCTCAATGGAACTGTTCTCCACGCACCACGCTCAAACCGTGTCAGGCCGATAACAAGACAAGCCCTTATCCTCACCCTAATCATCATGGGAAGCCAGAATGAAACATACCGGACTGCTGCTTTGCGTCCTGCTCGTGCCCGCCTTGAGCGCGCTGGCCGCAGACGAGATTGAAATCCCGCTGCTGGCCGAAACCGTGCACATTGCCGCAGCGATTGGAGACGTGCTTGAACTGGACGGTCAGGGTCAGGGCACGTTGGGGGAGGACCCATGCAACCAACTGGGCTTGTCTGACCTGGTGGTGTTACCAAAGGATGGCCGGCTTGATGTCTCGCTGGCCTTGACCGCCACGGCGGGAACGCGCGTGCTGGGTACCTGCCGTGGTCCGACGCCATGGCGGGGCCGGCTCGAGATCGGGTTGGTGCCCGGGGTGACGGCCTCGGGGCTGGCCATTGAGTTTGTGCCGGATTCGATCGAACTGACGCGACCGGACGGCAGTCCGGGTGTTTTGAGCCGCCCGGCCCGCATGCTCGCCGATGCGCTGGTCATTCCCCGCATGAACCGGGTCCGGATCGATTTGACCGAACCGCTTGAAGCCATTGACGGGCTGCTCGGACAATTTCTGGCGCCTGGCCAGGCATCGGAACAATCACTACTGCAACGGACCCGCATCGCCCGTCTGGATACCGACGAGGAGGGCATCAGGGCCTGGCTGGCTTTCCAGGTTAGCGCCCCGTTCGAACCTGATCGGGAGCCCGAGCCCATTCTGGATGGCGCCGAGCTGGCACAGTGGCAAACCCTGGAAGACGAGTTCGATGGTTTTCTGACCAATATTATTGCCACCCTGGCCCACTCGACCGATTCCGCTCCGTTGCGCACCGAATTGCTTGCCGCGTTGCTGGATGCGCGCCACGCGATCGCAGAAGCGCTTGCCAGCGATGATGGCGTCGTGGATCCTGTCCGCCGGCTTTTTCTGGCGACCTGGGATCGGTTGAGGCCTTTGCTGGGTGAACTGGAACGGTTGGAGACTCCCGGCCTGGAAATCGATTTCAGGCTGGCCGCATTCATGGCCGGCGGTGATCTTTTGCGCGCGCTGGATGCTTTGGGCCCCGAATATGGCCTGGAGATCACCCGGGACGGACTGCGGCGGCTGGCCCGAATGCTGCTGGCCGAATCCGCGCCGCTGAGCTTCACACCGCTGCCACTGGAGGTTGACCCGGCGTTCCGCGCCCTGTTCGGGTTGGAGCCCGGGCTCGAGCCCGTAACCACAACCGCAACCACAACCGCTGCTTTCTTGCGCAGGGTGGCCACTGGCATCGGTCGGGCAGCAGACTGGCTTATGCCTGTGGCTCAGGCCCGCAACACTTCTCCGGCCGACGCACTATCCCCGGCCGAAGCACTAAAGGGCCTGGTTCCGCGCCTGGCGATCCTCGATGACTACCTGGAGTTGGTGGCCAGCCTGCTGGAAGAGCAGGCCAGTGCCTGGCTGGCGGCCAATGACCGGGTGCCGGACAGATTGACGTCACGACTGGACCCGCTGGTTCGCGCCACGGCCTGGAAGGAATCTTGCTGGCGCCAGTTCACCGGGTCAACCAGCGATCCGCAAGTGCTGCGATCCCCGATCGGCGCGGTTGGCATGATGCAGATCAACGGTCGGGTCTGGCGCAGCGTCTACGATCTTGATCGATTGGCCGATGAAGTCGATTACAACGTCAACGCCGGTATCGAAATTCTGACTCACTATCTGGTTGATTACGCCATTCGTCGTGGTGAACATGAGCAACCTGGCGGTGACGACAACCTGATCAAGGCGACGTACGCAGCCTACAACGGCGGGCCGTCACACCTGGGGCGCTACCGGCGCGAAGACACCGCGACGCGGCTGCGCGCCATCGACAATGAGTTCTGGCGCCACTACACCACCATCAAGTCCGAGCAATGGCCGGATATCGCAAGCTGCTACGCGGTCGGAGGCTAGTGTAGTGTCGTAAATAGTGGGCCAAGCGGTAAGCCCACTAGGTTCGGTATCGCACAAAAAATTCCGGTCCGGCAGGGTACGCTTCCGTTCAATTATTTGCTAAAACCTCCCGGGGGCTAAAGAGTTCATGGAACGCGTCGTTATCGCAAGGTCGGCTCCAGAATTGATACGGTGGAGCCCGGCTCTCGACGACCTGGCTGCCCATGCAAGCGAGCCCAACGTGTTTTTCGAGCGCGAGCTGCTGCTGCCGGCCTTGAGGTGTCTGGATGCCAGGCAGGTTGAAGTGTTCCTGCTTTTTTCTGATGAGCAATTGATCGGCCTGTTGCCGCTGGAGCGCACGGCCACCTTCCACGGTCTGCCTGTCGCTGCGTTGAGAACCTGGCAGCATTTGCACTGCTTTCTTGGCACGCCATTGGTGCGCGCCGGATCGGAACGCCTTTTTTTCAATGCCTTGCTCGACTGGCTGGATTCCCGGCCATCACGGGAAGTGGCGCTGGAGCTGAATAATTTCGGTCAGGGCAATGGCATGTGGTATTCCTTGCAGGAAGTCTTGAATAACCGCAAGCGTCTGTTTTTTTGTTCCCGCAAGATTGAACGAGCCTTGCTTGTGGCCCAAGGAGGGTCGGACGAGTATCTTGCGGCGAGCCTTGGCAGCAAGAAGCGCAGGGAACTGCGCAGACAGCAGAGAAGGCTGGCGGAGCTGGGCGAATTGGTGTTTCAGAGCCTGACGACTTCTGATGACATCGAAGAATGGACTCAGGACTTTCTGGCCCTGGAGCAGTCCGGCTGGAAGGGGCGGGAGGGTACGGCCCTGGCGCTTGATCCATCTGAACGATGTTTTTTTCGAACAGTGATGCGCCAGTTGTTTGAATCGAACCGCTTGTTGATGCTTCGATTGAAGCTCGATGGCCGAACGATTTCCTCGCAGATCAACTTCTCTCGTGGCCCGGGCGCGTTTGGTTTCAAGATTGCCTTCGATGAAACCTACGCGAAGTACTCTCCCGGCGTATTGCTCGAGATCGAGAATATTCGACAACGGCTTGACCAGAGAGATATCGAGTGGATCGATTCGTGTGCCAGTTCGTCCAGCGGCATGATCGACAGTATCTGGCGCGATAGGATAAGTCTCGGAAGCACCTGCATCGCCACCGCGCACCCATTATCCCGTCCGGCCGTCAGCTTATTCCGGCTTTATAGTGGTTTTCGTCGGCGTAGAGCGGCTACACTGCCCACCGGCACCGCATGACGCACCCCTCAATGGCACAACGAGCAACACCGTACAAGGTGCATCTTGGCCTGTCCGACACGGACCGGGGCATCTACGAATCGCTGCGCCTGGTCGTGGCCCGGCATCCTTCGGAAACCGAAGAGCGGATGGTGGCCCGAATACTCGCCTACGGGCTCTGGTACGAGCAGCGCCTCGCGTTCGGACGCGGCCTGTCCGATGTCGATGAGCCAGCGCTGTGGTGCAAGAGCCTGGACGACCGTATCGAGCATTGGATAGAAGTCGGTCGCCCCGATGCCGAACGTCTGAGTTGGTGTGCGCGCCGCTGTGATCGGGTATCGCTTCTGGCCTATGGCAGTACCCGGGCCTGGTCAAGCCAGGTCCGGCAGCAAGTCGCAGGTTATGGCAACCTGAACATAGCAGTGCTGCCGCAGCAATCCCTCGATCCACTCGCCAACAACCTGTCACGGGCGATTGACTGGGGCTTGATGATTACCGACGGAGTCATCTATCTCAGTGACGGTGATGAGCAGCACGAGCTGGAGCTTGAGTGGATGCAGGGCGAGAGGATCAACCCGTGACCCGGCGTGGCAAGCCTCGTGGCAGTCAGCCCGTGGTCAACTCCGGTGACGAGCCGGAAGAAAACCTCGAGGATCGCGCGCCCAGCAAGACCGCGTTGAAGGCTCAGGCGCACGATTTGCGTCAGTTGGGGCTGGAGCTGTCCGAATTGCCGAAGGACCGGTTGGCCGCCACACCCATGCCGGATGATTTGCGTGAAGCGATCAGTCAGTACCGCCGCACCAGCGCGCGGGGCGCCAAGCGCCGCCAATTGCAATACATCGCCAAGATCCTCCGCGGCATCGACCCGGAGCCGCTGCGTGCAGCCGTCGCCGATTTTGCTCACGGCCGCGCGACCGATGCCGCCCAGCTGCACCGGGTCGAGCAATGGCGTGATGAGTTGATCGACGACGACACGGCCCTGACCCGGTGGATGAACGAGTTCCCCGGCAGTGACGTCCAGCATCTGCGCAGTCTGATTCGCGCCGCCCGGCGCGATACCGCGACGATCGAGCTCGACCAGCGCCAGCCGGGGAGCTACCGCGAGCTGTTCCGCTTCATTCGTGAGCAACTGGCGGCCTGACGACCGAATGGCCTGGATCAAAAAATCAGGCTTACCACGGAGTGTCCGAGCCCGATTCCAGGCCCGCTGTCGCGAAAGGAACAAGAAAAGCTCACCACAGAGGCACGGAGGTCACAGAGAAAAGCATAATAACGTATTGTTTTTCAATGTATTTCTCTGCGTACTCTGTGCCTCCGTGGTAAACCTGATTTTTTGTTCCATGAGAGGCACACCGATTGACTCGGTTTGGCCGACAAAGCGCGATAGACTAATCGGGGTGTTTGGCAAGGCAGGTGCTTCGGAATGAGCCAGCGGCAACTGGATCAACAACTCGTATCCATCATTACGCCGGCGTACAACGCCGGTCGGTTCATCGAGGCGACCATCGAGTCCGTGCAGTCCCAGACTTGGGGTGATTGGGAAATGCTGGTCGTGCTCGACCGGAGCAGCACGGACCATACGGCTGAAATCCTGTTACGCCGCGCCCGGGACGATGACCGCATACGCGTCCTGGATGCGCCGGTTGAGAAAAGCGTGACCGATGCGCGCAATCACGGGTTGGCCCAGGCTCGCGGACGCTGGGTCGCTTTTCTCGATGCCGACGATCTCTGGCTGCCTGACAAACTCACGCACCAGCTCAAGGTCATGCGAGAGACCGGGGCGACGCTGACCTATACCGGCTTCAGACGAATCAATCTCGAGGGAACGGCTACTGGTCGCTACATGGATGTCCCGGAACAGGTGACCTACAAGGACCTGCTCAAGCACAATCCGATTGCCTGCCTCAGCGTGGTCATCGATCAACAGGCGACCGGCCCGCTTTCAATGGGCAGCGACAACCAGGTGCATGAAGACCTGACTCTGTGGATGGATATCCTCCGGCCAGGTCGGGTTGCTCGTGGGGTACGTGAGGATCTTTGCCGCTACCGTATCGTTCCCGGTTCCAGATCATCCAGCAAGAAACTGGCAGCGAGCTGGCGGTGGCGGATGTATCGTGAAAAAGCAAAGCTGTCGACCTTGAAGTCAGCCTACTATTTTTCCTGGTACATGGTGGTATCAGTGGCCAAGCATTTGCGTTTCTGAGGTTGTTCGAGTTTGTCGTTGGGCTGACACGTCAAAATTGGATGCTGTATCCAAAGGTCTCGAAATCTTCCTTGTAGTAATTACGCACGATTTTTGTCGTTTTGTCGTCATAACCGGCGCGCCAATCTTGAGCTGCGCCCTTCAATTTATGGGGTAATTCGATATCGAGACCCAGGCGGTTGCTTATGCTGTCAAAGTCTTCCGACAGATTCTCGAATTTACCGACAAAATCCAGCTGTAACTTCCCGCCAAACGAATTGAGAAACCAGGTGGCGGGTCTCATCAGACCTTTCCTGTCAAGAAAGCGAGTAAGGAATTCCTCAAAGCCAATCGGAGCGATCAGGCCGTGATCCTGCATCATGATGTTATCGCGCATGACCGCGCGGTACCAGGAGTAGGCTCTTGAATAAGGGTTTCTGACAACCGAAAACTTGAAGTAATTCTGGTATTGCTCCCTGGATACTGTCAATAGATTGTTCGGGTTGGACGTTTGCCTGAATCGTGACCTGATGCGGCGAAAGATCAATCGTGCATCGTCCTTGCCGGCATGGATCAGGCTTCTCAATCCCACAGGCTCGATCTCGCGCATGGTTCGATGATCCTGCGTGCCCCGTCCCTGTATGCCTTCGTTATGCGCAAAAGCATGTTCGATGCTCGTACCTGCACACTTGGGCACATGAATGAAAATCACTTTATACCTGTGAGAAATCATGGTTCGATTATGTTCAAAGCCTTCATGGGTTGTCAACGCACCCAAGGTGGACACGGCTGCCCTGGTTGCTGCTGTGGATGGTCTGGCGGCTGGGTTATGATAGCCGGGCCTGGCCGGTCTGGATCCTGGCTGGCTGGGGCGTGCTGCTGCTGGCCTACCTGACGCCGGGCGACCGCAACGTGAATTTCGTCTATGGCTATGGCGCCGATGCCGAGCAGTTGTTGCCGCCGCTGATCTGGCTTGCCCTGGTCATGGCTGTGGTGGCTGTCGCCTGGGCGCTGACCCATTGGGTTGTGCTTTTCACGTGGCGAAAATTCAACCGGCCGATTGTTCCCTGATCCGTGTCCCTGGACTCGGAGCGGTGCTACATTGTCGCCTTCAATAACGATGACAGGAGCTGGCATGGACCGACGAGAACTGGTGGAAGCATTATTCGAGGAATTCGATACCAACCGCGATGGCATGCTGTCGCGCGGTGAATTCGTTGACCTGGTCAAGTTCATGCTCGGTGAGCACGGGGTCGCGACCAGCTCGACAATTTTCGAGCAATTCGATGCCGACCACGACAACCGCATTTCACGCGAGGAGTTGGTCGCACTGGTCAATGAGTATGCGTTGTGATTGTGAACATCGGCGGCAAGCTTCATCCGGCTGAGAGAATGGCACAGACGATCCGTCACCGATCACAGTGTCGGCATGCCTGAGTCCGGCCGTCGCGCCTGGCGACCTGGCTGGTTTCTCAGTCTGTCCATCGGCATTCACCTGGTTGCGGTCGTTACTGTCATGTGGCGGCCGGAAATCTGGCCCTGGGTGCTGGCTGTCCTCGCCGCCAATCACCTGCTGATCACCGGGCTGGGGCTTTGGCCCCATGGCAACTGGCTGGGATCAAACTGGACCCGACTGCCGGCATCGGCCCGGGCCAGAGGCGAGATTGCCTTGACCATTGATGACGGACCTGATCCGGTCGTCACCCCCAGGGTGCTTGATATTCTTGACCGTTACCAGGTCAAGGCCAGCTTCTTCTGCATCGGTGAACGTGCATCGGCGTACCCTGATCTGTGTCGTGAAATTATCCGTCGCGGGCACACGATCGAGAACCACAGCATGTACCATTCGCGACGATTCTCGACCCTGGGGGTTTCCGGATTAAGTCAGGACATTGGCGAAGCCCAGCGGACATTGACCGATATTACAGGGCATGAACCTCGCTTCTTCCGGGCGCCAGCCGGTCTGCGCAACCTGTTTCTCGATCTTGTACTTCATCGGCTTGACCTGCAGCTTTCAAGTTGGTCGGTGCGTGGTTTCGATACCAGCATCAAATGTCCCCGCCGTGTCATGACAAGACTGATGCGCGGTCTGAAAGCGGGCGCCATCGTCCTTGTGCATGATGGCAATGGGGCCGTCGACGCGAACGGCAAGAGCATGGTTGAACATGTCCTGCCCGTGCTGATCGAATCGGCCAGAGAAAAAAACCTGAGGTTTGTCACGCTTCAGGGGGCAAGGCGGTAGGAGCGACCCTCTGGCCGCGATCCAAGCAAATCGGTTTACAGTTTACGGGTTCAGGACTCAGGGTTTCCGGATTTGCTGGCCGCGACGTGTTTCAGGCGAATGAACTCGTGGTGTGGCACGCCAAGCAGGTCAGCCAGGCGGCGAACCAGCAGTTCCTCGTGCCGGTCCAGGCGGCCGTCGGCATAGGCCACCCGCCAGAGCCATTCGACCAATTCGGCACGCTGATCCGATTCCAGGCCCGTTCGCAGTTCGCGGGTAAAGGCATGCATGGAAGTGGTCTGTTCGTGCAGTTGATGGGCCTGTTCGATCAGTTCTTCCAATTCGGCTGCTTCAAGCCCGAATGCTTTTTCCATAGCCTGATGAATGACCCTGATCTCGGCTTCTTCACTGCCCTCGTCGGCCACTGCCATTTCCAGCATCAGCACGGCGGCTGCGCGGGGCAGGGCGTGAGGATCGTCGGAAGGCTCATGACGATTGACGATACGTTTGAGATTTTCGAACCAGTCAGTCAAGGTCACTCCTGGGTTGTTTCGGATGGCTCAGGTTTCGAGCGTCCAAAGCCCGTTTCTATATGAACGACCTTTGTCGCCAGAAGGCGCTCTAGGCCCTGAACGATCTTGTGTTTCAGACGGGCGCTGTCAACGCCGACGAATGTCGGAAATCTGCAATCATCGTCCGTTCAACTTGCCGCTACTGAGACGCTGCTGGCTTGGTTTTCATCCGCATTATCATTATAGTCGCCTGACGGTGTATCGATCATATATCGACCAGGCAGGCCTGTCACCAACACGGTCGTCCTGACCAAATATCCATAATGCTCGGCAAGCCCGAAATCGTTCAGGCGTGAATGCTGCCAAAGCGGGCTCAGGGCTCGGAAAAAAACCGGTCCCGGAAGATGATGTCATTGGGATCGACCAGCGCACCCTGCTCGATCCAGTCTCGCACCAGCGCCTGATCTTCCAGTGACAGCTTGCCCATCCGAAAGCCCGGCCCGCCCGGGTCGCTGCAGTTGATCGAGAGCAGCAGCACGCTTTGTTCGGAATTGAAGGGTTCGACTCGCTTTCGGGTCGGATGGGTCGTCGCGTCAACATTGACCAGATTGGCCCAGGATTCTCCCGGGGCCAGCGACAGGCCACCGCCATCTCCATGGCAGCCGACACAACTTGCATCGAAAATTGGCTGTATCTGGAGGCCGTAATCGACATCCGGCACTTCCCCGATACCGCTCAGGTCCGCGCATCCGGAGGGCTCCGGGCCGGCAACTGCCGCCATCGGCAAGACCCCAAGCAGAATCAATCCCAGCCCCCACAGGTTGGTAAACATTATTCTCATGTATCCATCTCCAAAGCCAATCGCCTGGCCAATACTAGCACCGGAGAGCGGTTCTGCAACACAGCGCAAAATAAATTGCAGTTTTATTGCATCATTTCAACTTCGAGTGGTCGAAAGCGGACTCAAAATCCAATTCAATCATAGGGTTATCGGTGCGGTGTCGAACATAAGAATGCGCGCGACGTTGGCCCGGATGTCCGGATTTCTCGGCATCCTGGCTGCGACCATGGGGTTGACTAGTGTTCTGGGACGCCTTCTGACCTCGGCCGAATCGCTCCAGCACCTGCCCAGTCTGTTCGCCGCCGTGGCTATCTGTTTGTGTGGAAGTGCGCTGGCTTTCGTCGCACGGGGATCAGGTTCCAGAAACACCCGGATGGCGGGTTCACTGGCGCTGACAGCCATGATGCTGGCGCTCGTCAACCTGGGGGTGAATGCCGTAACCGCTCTGGATCAATTACACCCGGTCATGATGGCTTCTGTTTCGGCGCTGCTGGTGCTTATCGTGGCCTCGGCCGTTATTTTTGTTCAACGCCCGGACAAAGTGACTCTGGGCCAGGGTCTTGCCCTGGCGGGACTGACAATGGCCGGCCTGGCCTTGATTGGTTATGTTGAAGGATTGGAGATTCTCGCCTCCCCGTTTCCGATCCGCCTGTTTACCGCGTTGTTGCTGGGGGTCATTGCCATCGGCATCCTGTGCGCTCGCCCTGACCACGGGCCGATGAAGGTCGTGACCAGCGCGACATCGGCCGGTCGGGTGGCGCGGCGATTGATGCTGCCCCTGGTCCTGTTGCCCGTTCTACTCAATATCCTGTTTCATCGCATGCCCGAGTGGGCATGGCGAATCACGCCGGAAATGAACAATGCCATGTTCATTTTCTCCAGCATGCTGATCATCGCCGCCCTGGCTTGGTGGCAGGTTCTGACCCTGCATCGGTTCGAGCAGGGGCGCAGGCGGTTCGAAGAGCGCGAGTTGCAGGCGCAGGGGCAGTACGAACTCGTGGTTCAGAACGCGACCGATTACGCGATCTACACTTTGGATCCGGGCGGTTATATCAACAGCTGGAACGCGGGGGCCGAGCAACTCCGAGGTTACCGGGTCGAAAAAATTGTAGGTCAGCCTTACTCGAAGCTGATCTCAAATCAGAATGGCAACGGGGGGAAAGCCCGGCGGCTGCTCGACCAGGCCCGTCGCGACGGGCGGGTGGTGACCGAAGGCTGGGAGGCTCGTAAGGATGGCAGCCAATTCTACGCTCACAGTGTCCTGACCCGGATGAGCGACCCGCGTGGCCGCTTGTTGGGGTTTACGAAAATCTCGCGGGATATCACCATCCAGAAGGAGGTCGAAGACGAGCAGACCAAGTTGCAATCCATCCTCAACACGGTTGTCGACCCGCTCATTGTCATCGACTCCGAAGGCGTGATCGAGACCTTTAATCCGGCCGCTGAACGGGTGTTCGGTTACCAGGCCAGCGAGGTCATGCACCGCAATGTCAGCCTGTTGATGCCCCTGCCAACGCGTAAAGAGCACGACGGGTATCTTCATCGTTACGGAAAAACCCGCGAGCCCCGCGTGATTGGAAACGGACGCGATATCGAGGCGCAGCGCAAGGATGGGAGCGTGTTTCCGGCCGAACTCAGTGTGTCGGAGATGTGGGTTCAGGGGCGCCAGAAATTCACCGGCATCGTGCGCGACATCTCCGCGCGCAAGGCGGCCGAGGAGGCGCTGCAGCGCAGCGAGCGAAGGCTGAACCTGGCACTGGAGGCAGGCAATATCGGCGTCTGGGACATGGATATCGAATCCGAACTGGTGATCGCTACCGGCCCGCTGTTCGACTCGCTGATCGTCCCGGGCGACAATTCGGCCAAATTGTCGACCTGGATTGCGCTGAATCATCCCGATGACCGGATAGCGATGCAAGAGCAGTTTGACCAGATCGTCCGGGGCGACAGGGAGGTGATGGAGCTTGAACACCGCTTGCAAAACCGCGAAGGCGACTGGTACTGGTTGTTCACCCGCTCCAGCGTTTCCAGGGTGGGCCAGAATGGCAAGGCGCTGAGCATGCATGGCGTGACAGTGGACATCCATCAGCGGAAGGTCACGGAGGAAGCCCTGAGAAAGAGCAAGCTCGACATGGAAATGGCGATCCGGGACGCAGACTTCCACTTGTGGCACCTGGATGTCACCACCTTTTGCCTGACCGATCTTGATGAACTGCTTGAGACCCTGGGATACGGTGAAGTGGCAAATACCCACTCGGTCGATTTCTGGCGCTCACTGATGCATCCGGAGGATCTGGCGCAATGGAGCCGGTCGGCAATGCTGCCGTTGCCCGATGCATTGCAGGAAGATGGGCTCGAATTGCGCTTGCGGGCGAAGGACGGAAGCTGGCGCTGGCTGATCACCCGGGCCCGGGTGACCGAGACTGATTCCAACGGCCAGCCGACGCTTATTTCCGGGACCTGTATCGATATCACCTCGCGCAAGCAGTCTGCCGAGCAGTTGCTGCACGCAGCCCAGCATGACCCGTTGACCGGGCTGCCCAACCGGGCCCTGACCTATGCTCTCGGTGAGCACCTGCTGGAGTCCGCTCCGCGTCACGGGCAGCGCAGTGCCGTCTTGTTCGTGGACCTGGACCGTTTCAAGCCGATCAACGATTACTACGGTCATGCGACCGGCGATACTGTTCTGCAGGAGGTTGCCAACCGGCTCAAGAAATGTGTTCGCACCGAGGATGTGGTCGGGCGGCTCGGTGGTGATGAGTTCCTGGTGATCCTGGCCCAGGTTGGGCGGGTTAACGATATCAGCAAGGTGGCGGCCAAATGCCTGGCCGAAGTCAGTCGTCCGATCACGCACAAGGATCTGGAATTGGGGGTCTCGCCCAGCATCGGCATCAGCCTGTTCCCGGCCGACGGCTGCGACATGGACGCACTGGTCAAGCATGCCGATGTCGCCATGTACCATGCCAAGCAGAATGGCCGCAACCAGTTCCGGTTTTTCACCTCCGCCATGAACAAACAGGCGAAGTCCCTGCTGAAGTTCGAAGCGCGCATGCGGCGCGCAATCGATCGTCAGGGCTTCTGTCTGCATTATCAGCCGATTGTCGATACCGAAATGGAAAAGACGACCGGTGTTGAAGCGCTGTTGCGCTGGCCTGCGGCCAGGCTTGGCCCGGACGAGTTCATCCCGCTGGCCGAGTCCAGCGGCCTCATTCTGCCGCTGGGCGACTGGGTTCTGCAAGAGGCCTGCCGCCAGCAGGTCGCCTGGAGCGACCAGGGCATGGAACCCTTGCGAATGTCGGTCAACGTCTCGCCGGTCCAGTTTCGCCAGCGCCAGTTTCGCGAGCGGGTTGGCCGCATCATTGACCAGACCGGTATCGACCCGACCTACCTGCAACTCGAAATCACCGAAAACGCCTTGCTGCACAATGCTGACCAGGTGGTCCATGTGCTCAACGAGTTGCGCGCCATGGGCCTGAGCATTGCCCTGGATGATTTTGGCAAGGGCTATTCCAGCCTCAATTACCTCAAATCATTGCCGCTGGATGTGGTCAAGGTCGACAAGGACTTCATCCACGAACTCGGGACCGACCGGGTCAACCTGGCCATCACCGAGGCGATCATCGGCCTGAGCGAGCGCCTCGGCCTGCAGGTGATCGCCGAAGGCATCGAAAGCGAGGCCGTCCTGCAGTTGTTACGTGAAAAGCGCTGTCGCCACATGCAAGGCTACTACCTCAGCCGCCCGCTGGAGGCCGCGGTGTTCGAAGCCTGGTGCCTCGACCCGATCGCGCCATGCAAGGCATGGCAGCACTAGGGAGCACGACCTTGGCGTCTTGGCGAGAACTGCCTTTTTTTGGCAAGAACTGCTGGCGAACTTGGCGCCATGCTTCAGAGGCTCCCTAGAGTTCGGGAAGGTGGTCCAGGCAGCAGTCGGCGCTGCCGACGATCAGGATTTGGCCTGGCTGCAGCAAGTGGTCGATCAGCACACCATTCCAGGCTACCAGGTCGGCAACTGAAACCCGGTGAATGCGCGCGATGGTCCACAGGCTGTCACCCGGCTGCACGCGATATTCATGGGGCCTGGGAGCGACTGCGCCAGGCGGTATCTCCAGATACTGACCCGGACGAATATCGGCGCCCCCGCCCAGCCCGTTCCAGCGCCGGATCGCCTCGGCAGATACCGAGTAGCGCTGCGACAGTATCCACAGATCCTCATCGGCACGGACCTGGTGGCGGTAGCGGTTTTCCGGCAGAAGCTGGCTTTGCAATGAACTCAATTGCTGGTGCAGGGCGAAATACTCGGCGTCTTCCGGGCGACTCTGGGGAGAGGGAATGATCAGGCGCTGGCCGATCCGTGGCAGAGAAGATTCGAGATCATTGATTTGTTCCAATGCCCGGGGAGAGGCGTCATGCCGTGCGGCAATGCCATTGAGGGTGTCGCCGCGCCGTTGGTTGATCTCGGACCAGACCATCTTGCTTGCCGGCGCTATCAAATCTGCCGCCGCGTGAACCCGTGACGCCTGGCTGGCTGGCACGACCAGGTAGCCGGGTCCGTTTGGCGGGGTGAATAGCCGCTTCAGTCCGGCATTGAGTTGCAGCAGTTCAACGGGCTCGATTCCCGAATGGGCGGCAAGTGCGACGATATCGATCAGGCCGGCGATTTCCATTTTGATGATGTCACGATCACCATGGTAAGCAGGCCACTGAAAGCCATAACGGGCAGGATCGGCGACAAGACAACTCAGGCCCTGAATACGGGCAAGGTAGACGCGGGTTTCACCGGGCAGCGACAGGTCCTGCCAGGCCCGTTCCGAGCCATGCCCGGCAGGGAGGCTTCGCGAAACCCGGCCCGGGCCGGCGTTGTAGGCTGCGATGGCCAGGTCCCAGCGGTCATCGAATTGGCGATACAGGGCCTGGAGATAGTCCAGCGCGGCCGGTGTGGCAGCCAGCATATCGCGACGTCCGTCATACCAGTCGTTGATCTCCACGCCGTATTGCCTGGCCGTGGCGGCCAGCAGTTGCCAACTGCCGGCGGCACGCTGATGCGAATAGGCAAATGCATCGTAGCCACTCTCTACGATCGGGAGAAGGGCCAGCTCTCCTGCCAACCCGCGGTTTTCTATCTCGTTGACGACGAATGGTAGCCAGGGCTCGGCCCGCTCGATGGCTGTCAGCAGATTCTGCGGATGTTCGGCATACTGTCGGGCCCAGTGGCTGGAAGCTGC
>JBGTLI010000195.1:0-2485 GCA_041744195.1 Wenzhouxiangella sp.
AAACGAGGCGGTGCGTGGATGAATTCCTACCGAGTCAATTCGGGATTGCTTGGCGGCCACCCGGTGGTCGGCAATCACCTCAATATACCCAAGCCGCCGGAAGGCGAGCCGACCCTGCTGACCTGGGATGAAGTGACCACCATGTTCCACGAGTTCGGTCACGCCGTCCACGGCCTGTTCTCCGATGTGCATTTCCCAACCTTCGCCGCCACCAGCGTGCCGCGTGATTTCGTCGAATACCCCTCGCAGGTTTATGAGATGTGGGCTTCCTGGCCTGAAGTATTGGCCAACTATGCCCGTCACCACGAAACCGGCGAGCAGATCCCGCAGGATCTCCTGGACCGTGTCATGGATGCCGCCATCTTCAACGAAGGCTTCCGCACAACCGAGTACCTGGCCGCCTCCATCATCGATATGGCGCTGCACCAGCTCACGCCCGATCAGGTTCCGCCGGCCGATGAGATCATGGACTTCGAAGCCAAAGTCCTGACCGAATCCGGCATGAACTATGCGCCGGTCCCGCCCCGTTACCGCACCCCTTACTTCTCCCACAGCATGGGCGGCTACTCAGCCGGCTACTACTCCTACTTCTGGAGTGAAGTGCTGGATGCCGACAGCGTGCTGTGGATCCGCGAGAATGGCGGTCTGGATCGGAAAACCGGCCAGCATTTCCGTGAAACCATCCTGTCCCAGGGCGGCAGCAAGGATGCCATGGACCTCTACCAGGAATTCGCCGGTCGCATCCCGGAAATCGAGCCACTACTGGCGCGCCGCGGTCTGGTGATCGAGGATTGACAGCTAGGTCCCGTTTGATTCTGGTGTTAGACCTTGCCAGGCGCTGAACCCGGAAACCTGCCGCCCGCCTGGGCGGCAGGTTTGCGCCGACTGACAAGCTGGCTGGTTGAAGACGCTTTTGGAGGCCCGCGGCCCTGGACGCTGGCCTGGGTCATCAACTTCCAGAAAGCCGGCACGTTTTTGTTCATCGGCCTCCTGATCTGGTATTACGACAACCGCAGCGTCGGCGCCTGGGTCTACCTTGCCTTGCACGGCAGCTATGGGCTTGTATGGCTGATCAAGGATTTCGCCTTTCCTGATCCGGTCTGGCAGAAGCCGATTACCATAGCCGGTGGCATCAACGCCTTCATCGGCGTGCTGGGTTGGTACTGGGTCTTTGGTTGGCTGCTGATTTCCGGCGTCGCCGACCCTGCCTATCCGTTACCGGAACCCGCCTGGTTCGCTCTTTGCATCAGCCTGTGCCTGATCGGATCGACCATCATGATGGCCGCGGATGCGCAGAAGTTCTATACCCTGAGGCTGGAAAAAGGCCTGATCACCGATGGCCTGCACCGCTACATTCGCCACCCCAACTACCTTGGTGAAATGATGATCTATGGCAGTTTCGCGCTGCTGGTCTGGCACTGGTTGCCCTTTGTCGTGCTGGCCTGGGTCTGGGGTGGCCTGTTTGCCGTCAACATGCTCCACAAGGAAGCCAGTATGAGCCGCTACCCTGAGTGGGCGGCCTACAAAAAGCGCAGTTGGTGGCTGATTCCCGGCATCCTGTGATTCAGGCTGGCAGGTCCGTCAGCAAATCAGCTTCCTGGTAGCCGGGGTTGTTGACCCGGGTGGTGACGCGGTGCGCTTTCATCAGATCGTCCGGCGGCGGACGGATCAGGGTTTCGGCATCTGTTTTCGACCCCTTCAGCCAATGGACCCATCCGGCGCTGTTGAGCATGACGGGCGAGCGATGGTGGCCGATATCGGCCAGCAGGCGATTGGGCCCGGTAGTGACGATAGTGAACGATTCGACTATCTCCCCATTGGGCAGGGGGCTGTTGTCCCATAGGCCAGCCATGACCAGGAACGGGTCGTTTGCAGGCAGGATGCGCCAGGGCTGTTTCGGTTTTGTGCGCTGGTCCCATTCGTAAAACCAGGAAAACGGGACCAGGCAGCGCTGATCGCGTTTCCAGGCGTTCCGGAATGTGGGTTTCTTGGCAACGGATTCGGAAAAGGTCTTGTCGTCTTCGGACCGGCAATTGGCAGTGGAAAACTTCGGTAGTTCACCCTTGAGCCAGTACGGAATCAGCGGCCAGACCAGGGGTGTCATCTGACGGCCGGTTTCGATCTGGCGGATGACCGGCACCCGGTTCCAGGCGACCCCTTCACGACCGCGCCAAGACGGCGCAAGGTTCAATACCCGCATCCCGCCCTCAGGCACCTCGCCGGTCAGATTGAAAAAATTCCAGAGCCGGGACCAGTCATAGTCCAGGCCGCCGCGTCCGCACATGGTGTTGATGTTAACCCGAACGGCATTTCGACCGGCCTTCTGCGCTCGGATCTTCATGCAACACCCGGGTTAACTGATAGAATGCGCTTCCACCGTGCCGAGGTGGCGGAATTGGTAGACGCGCCAGGTTTAGGTCCTGGTGTCTTAACGGCGTGGAGGTTCGAGTCCTCTCCTCGGCACCATTTAAGGGCGGGTGAAAGG
>JBGTLI010000196.1:0-2096 GCA_041744195.1 Wenzhouxiangella sp.
CAACTCGAAGCCGATTGCGCCAGCGACGAGCCTCGTCGAATGATTGCCTGACAGAATTCATGGGAAGGGGAACCCGAGAAAGGTGACCATGTCTGCGAAACGTCACCGCCCTTGTTGAAGATTGACCAGGGACAGACAAAACGTGCCCACCTTCTGGTGGGCGCGGCCTTTTACAGCCTGGCCCACTAACGCTCGATGCTGAAGCTCAAATCAACACCGGTGTCGCGCTCTCCTGAAACCACCCGGACACCCCAGCGCCGCGAGAGCTCGTAGCGGCCGGACAGAACATTGCCAGCTTCAAACAGGCCGATGCCGTAGCTGACAAAAAGGCGAGGCAGTAGATAGAAACCCAAATTGACCGCACCGTGGCCGCCGGCGACATCGAAGTCGGCGCCGGTGACGACATAAGCCAGCGCGGTCTCCTGACTCGTTGGCGGATCGGTGAACAAGGTGATGACGGGATCCTGGGCGCTGCCTTGAATTTGAACGCCAGCCTCATCAACCTGGGGGTCGCCGAAGATATCGCGGACCGCCCTGATATTCAGGCGTGGGTTATCCAATGGGTGACCGGTAAACAGGATTTCACCCTCACGAACCTCCAGGGTCTGGCCGTAAGCACTGTAGGACCCGTTGCGCAAGCCGATCTGGCCACGTGCCCGCGGCCGGGGGGCTTGTGGATCGAAAAGCAATTCGATGCCGCCGGTCAGCTGGGTCTGCAGGCCCTGGGCGCTGATGCGCGCATCCTCGCCCATGAGAATGGCCAGGCGGCCGCTGAGCTGCTGCTCGAAACCTTCATCGATTTGATCGGGTTCGCCGACGACGCGTACGTCATCGGATTCGGTCACGCGGGCTTCAGTGCCGGGCGGCATTCCAGCTCGCAGCCGGGTGATATGAATATCGCCGTCGAGATTGATCTGTTCATTGCGGCGGCTGAAGCTCAGTTGCGGGCTGGCACGAATGCGGAGCCAGTCGATGTCGGCAAACTGGAAATCCTCGCCATTGAGAGTCAGCTCGTAGTTCCAGTGTTCCTGGTCCTGGTGAATCCGGCCTGTGATACGCATCTGGCCATCACCCGATCGCATCTGGCCGACAAGGTGGCCTTCGTCATTGTCCACATTGAGGTCCAGCCCAATTTGTGAGACCACCAGTCCCAGGGGGGCATGGGCAACCAGACCATTGGTCAGCCGCGCGCTGCCATCTAGCGTCGGATTTGATAGCTGGCCCTGAACGGCCAGGTCGACCTGCAGTTGCCCTTCGAGGTTGTCCAGTTCGGCCACCAGCCGATTGAATACGCCAATATCCGGCAAATTGAGTCGGGCTTCTGCATCAACCGTCGCGGACCCGAAGTCGGTCAGGTCCAGTACCAGCGCCTGGCCGCGCAGCCGGCTGTCGCCTTCCAGCAAGGCTTCGAGGGTCACCAGCAAGTTGTCCTGGCCCGGGTCAGGCGTCTCGAGGTCAAGGCGTACGGACTCGATCACCAGCAGTTGTCGGTCGGATTCCAGCGGCTGCAGGGCCCCGGGGCCCAGGGCAAGATGGCCACCGAGTCGTTGCAGTCCGATATCGGCATTCCACGCGGCATTGAGCTCGCCCGAAAGCTGGTTGGTCAGGTTGAATAATGGGTTGATCGGGAGCAGTACCAGGTCCATTGGGACCTGTTCGATGCCGAGCTCGATGCTGCTGTCCTCGCCAAGGGTCAGCGCACGCAGGCAGATTCGGCCTTCCCGGCTTGCTGATTCGACCAGGCAGCCCGCCTGCGCGGTGACTCGGTCGGGCGAGATTTCCAGGGCCAGCGTCTGATTGAGTTCCCAATCGCCGGCGATGGTATTGGTCAGGTTCAGTCGCTCCACAGCTCCCGACCAGGTCTGTCCATCATCCAGGCAGTCGGGCAGGGCACCCCGGGCGGCCAGGTCAAGATTACCGCGTTCGGCGAACAACCCCAACCGCAGGGCGTGACCGTCGCAGGTGCCATTGAGGCTGAGATCCAGCTGCTCGATTCGTTCCCATGGATTCAGGTCCAGTTCGGTCAGGGTGAGGTTCACTTTGGCGCGTGGCGGATCCTGCCAGTTGATGTCTGCGCTGAGGTCGCCATGCGCCAG
>JBGTLI010000197.1:0-3551 GCA_041744195.1 Wenzhouxiangella sp.
GGCGAAGTCGATGGTGAGCAGTACCATTTCGTCGATCTCCACACCTTCCACCAGGATGTGGCATCCGGGGCCTACCTTGAACACGCCGATGTCTATGGCAACTGCTACGGCACCCGGCGCGACCGGGTTGAAGCGCTTTGGGCTGAAGGTCGCGATGTGTTGCTTGAGATTGATGTCCAGGGCGCGGCCCAGGTGCAGCAGCGATTCCCTGAAGTTTGCTCGATTTTCGTTTTGCCGCCGTCAATGAAAGCGTTGTCCGAACGCCTGACCCAGCGCGGCTCCGATGCCCCGGCCGTCATCGAACGACGCTTGGGCGAGGCCCGTAACGAGCTCGAAGCATGCGGGGATTTTGGCTGGATAGTGGTCAATGATGACTTCGACCGGGCGCTGGAGCAATTGGTTGCGATTGTGACGGCCTGGCCGTTGCGCCACGAGCGCCAGCAGCACCGAATCGCGAAACTGTTGGATGAAGTCGCTGGCCGAAGTACAATAAGCGATTGATTTTCGAACATTGCCTGCCGGACAACGCCAAAAAAGGCGGTGGCCGGTCGCCATTGTTATGCCAATGACAGTTTTGCCCATAAATGTTTTGCCAAGGAGTACACGACCAAAATGGCACGAGTAACAGTAGAAGATTGCATCGACGCGGTCCCGAATCGCTTCGATCTCGTCATTACCGCATCGCAGCGCGCGCGCATGATCGCCAATGGCGCCGATCCGCTGGTCGACGAGGCCTCCGACAAGCCGACCGTCATTGCCCTGCGTGAAATTGCCGAGGGCCTCGTTAACGACGCCAACATCGGTGGGCTGCAGGCCGAGCTCGATGCTCGCCTGGCCGCCATGCAGGCAGAAATTCCGCCGCCGCCCGATGACGATATGGACTAGGTTCTGCGTTGAACCGCCCTATCTGACAGTCGGGTCGCGTTGATGCTGCCCGGTCCGGTCCGCCAGCTCCGCGACCTGCTCAACACCTATCTTGAGCCCGGGCAGGTTGCCCAGGTATTGCGCGCCTACGAAGTGGGCGCTGAAGCGCATCAGGGCCAGAAGCGCCGTTCCGGCGAAGACTACATCCTGCATCCTGTGGCCGTGGCCCAGATCCTGGCCGGCATGCGGATGGATCACCTGACCATCACCGCCGCCATCCTGCACGACACGGTCGAAGATACCTTGCTGCAGCAGGCTGACATTGAGCGCGACTTTGGTGACGATGTGGCCAAGCTGGTCGACGGGGTCACCAAGCTTGACAAGATGAAGTTCCGCACGCGAAAAGAGGCCGATGCGGAGAGCTTCCGCAAGCTGCTGCTGGCGATGAGTCGCGATTTGCGTGTGATTTTCATCAAGTTGGCTGACCGGCTCCACAACATGCGCACCATCGGGGCCATGTCGCCGGATGCCCGGCGGCGGATTTCGTCCGAAACCCTGGAGATTTACGCCCCGATTGCCGAACGTCTGGGCATGAATGCGCTGAAGGAAGAGCTCGAGGATCTGGGTTTTTTTAACCTCTATCCGCGCCGCTACAAGGTGATTACCGGCCGGGTGGCCAAGGTGGCCGGTAATCGCCAGGAAGTGATCGAATCGATCACCTCGGCTTTGAAGAAGCGCCTGAGTGGCGCCGGCATTCCCTGTCGGGTCGAGGGCAGGACCAAGACGCCGTACAGTATCTATTGCAAGATGCGCGACAAGAGCCTGTCCTACGACCAGGTCATGGATCTGTATGCCTTCCGCATCATCACCCACTCCGAACCGCTGTGCTACCAGGCCCTGGGTGTGGCCCACAGCCTGTACCGACCCAAGCCCAATAGCTTCAAGGACTACATCGCCCTGCCCACGCCGAATGGCTACCAGTCCTTGCATACAGTGCTCAATTCCGAGTTCGATGTGCCGGTGGAAATACAGATTCGCACCGAGGAGATGGACCTGGTGGCCGAGAAAGGTGCGGCTGCCCATTGGCTGTATAAAGCCACCCCGGATCGCTCCACCGCTGTGCGAGCCCGCGAATGGCTGCTCAAGCTGGTGGATACCCAGTACCGGGCGGTTGATTCGACCGAGTTTTTAAATACCGCCAAGTCGGAGCTGTTCCCGGATGAAGTCTTCGTTTTCACACCGCGCGGCAAGATCATCGACCTGAAATCCGACTCCACCGCCCTGGATTTCGCCTATGCCATCCATACCGATGTTGGCAATGCCGCCGTCGGCGCCAGGATCGACAAGCAGCGCATGCCACTGAGCACCCGGCTGGAAAACGGCCAGATGGTCGAGATCCTGACGGAAAAGGGAGCCGTTCCGGCACCGGAGTGGCTGGAATTCGTGGTTTCATCCAAGGCGCGCACTGCGATCCGTTCCCACCTGAAGAATCTTGAACAGGCCGATTCGGTGGCCATTGGCGATCGCCTGCTCGACCAGGCCCTGGCGCGGCGCGGCTATTCGCTGGAGAAAATTTCCCAGCGGCGTCTTCAGCGCTACCTCTCCAAGCTGGGCCTGGAGCGGCTGGAAGATCTATTGGTTCGCATCGCCCGGGGCGACACGCTGGCCAAGGTCGTGGCGCATCAGTTGCTGCCACTGACCCAGCGCCATCGCGCCACCGAGGACAAGGCCAGTTCGCTGACCATCGGTGGTACCGAGGGCACGGCTATTTCCTACGGCGCATGCTGTCATCCCATACCGGGTGACTCGGTTATGGGCTACCTATCGCCCGGCAAGGGCATTGTGATTCATCGCCAGCGTTGCCCGAACGTACCGGAGCTGTGCAAAATCCACGCCGATCGTTGCCTGGAAGTCACGTGGGAGCCACTGATGGAAGGCCAGTTTTCGGTCCTTCTGAAGCTGCTCACGGTCAATGGCCCGGGCGTGCTGGCGTCCGTATCCTATACAGTGGGACAGGTCGGCGCCAATATCGAGCGGGTCGAACAAAAAGACTCCACGCGCGAAACCGCGACCCTGTTTTTCGTCCTCAGTGTGACTGGCCGCAACCAGCTGGCGCGGGTGATTCGAAGGTTGAAACGCAACCAGAATGTGATGCGGGTGAGTCGGGAGATGGCTTGAGGGGCGGGGGAAAGGTGAAAGGTTAAAGGTTAAAGGGGAAAGGGGAAAGGGGAAAGGGGAAAGGGGAAAGGGGAAAGGGGAAAGACGGAAGACGGAAGACGGAAGACGGAAGACGGAAGACGGCAAACCTTACTGGAGTGGGTATGAAGAAGCAGATTATCAGTGGTGATGCGCCGGCGGCGATTGGGCCTTATTCTCAGGCGATTCGGGCCGGAAGTACGGTCTATCTGTCCGGCCAGATTCCGCTTGATCCGGCCAGTGGCGTCGTGATCGAAGGCGATTTCAATACGCTCACACGGCGGGTGTTCGACAATCTGGCGGCGGTGGCGCGAGCGGCGGGTGGTTCGCTGGATGACTTCGTCAAGCTGAACGTGTTTTTGACCGATCTGGCGCACTTCGGGCAGGTCAACGACATCATGGCCGAGTATTTCACCGAACCCTATCCGGCCCGGGCCGCGGTGCAGGTTGCCGCCCTGCCCAAGGGTGTGCCGGTTGAGATGGATGCGGTG
>JBGTLI010000198.1:0-1950 GCA_041744195.1 Wenzhouxiangella sp.
GTTATCATGCCCCGAAGACCGCCTGCGCAAGGTCTTCATTGTGGTTGTCAATGCCGACACGCTGGGAGGCAGGATCCGCAGAATGTTTCACAAACCGGAAGGCTATTGACGTCAGCTTCTCGACTGGAGCCGGGCCGGGCCGGGCCAGGCCTCATTCAGCTACAGTTGAATGATCATTGCTATACTTTTGCGAGAGTATCTGGATGAACTGAGTTGGCCCGATGAAACAATCCACCATGTGTGCCTTGATTTTGTTGGCGGGCAGCTTTTCAACCTCGGCCGAAATTTTTCGCTGCGAAGTCGACGAAGTGGTGATCTTCAGTGACAGTGCCTGTCAGGCTGACGCCCGGCCCTACCAGTCGAGCGCGGGTCTCAGCGTGATTTCCGCACCTGCCGACCTGGATCGCACCCACATGCTCAATCAGGCCTTCATTCGCGAACGCCTGGACCATCAGGCCGCCCGGGACGAAATCCGTGCTGTGCGCTCAGCGCAGATTGAGCAAAAACCGGTCGACAAGCCCGCACCCATTGTTGCTCTGCCCTTCTATGGTTTTCATCATGAATTACCGGCGCGCCGTCGGCCAGGCCAACGTCCCGAGCAACTGGACCAGCCCCCCGGCGAGCAGCGCTTTTCTGCTCTCAGCGGACCCTTTCCCGGCACCCGACGGGACCGTGAACGACGGCCCTGAATTCAAATAACATGAATAGAAAGAAACAGAAAGTGGGCCATAATTAGAAATGGTACGCCAGCGCAGCCGGCGCAACCAGCCAGCCGAGGTGATCTGAATGTCCAAGTCGATTTACTTGATAGCGCTGGTCTGCGCTCTTGCTTTCGTGGGGCTGGCCATGTGGATTTTCCAAAGCCCGCAAGCCGAACCAGCCGCGTCCGCACCCATTCAATCCGACACGCCGCCCCTCCTGATCGAGCCCTGGCAAGCCGATCCCAATCGTGCCCGACTGACGCTGTTATCACAGCCTGGTGGCTCCGGCTTCGAGAACCTGCCGCCCGGGGTGGTCACCGCCATCACTCCAAACCGCGAACTGCCCTCGGCCCCGGGGCAGGATTTACGTCTTGACCTCGGTCGGCATCAGCCGCTAACACTTGAAGTTACGAGTTTCTCAAGACATGACAATGGCGACATCAGTATTCACGCTACCAATTCAGGTAGCGATCTGGAACGCGCCACCCTGACCTTCGGTGAAGCCGGTATGTTCGGTCGGATCAGCTCAGAGGAAGGGCTTTTCCTTGTTCATAGCGATGCGACCGGTACCTGGCTGCTTGATCTGAGCGATGAGCGGCTGGATGTCGACAACTTCCACAACGATACGATCGGGCAGCCGCTGCTGCATCCAATCGCAGCCCATGATTCAGGCCCGTCGAATGGCTCGAAGCACACCGGGTTGATGTTGCAAGGACTTGGCGCGGTCAATTCTGCTGGCAAAAACCTCCAGGCCCTGAGTCAGATTGATGTGATGTTTATCTATCCGCCTGACATGATTGCGCGCTACCCCGGCAGCCTGATCGATACCCGACTCAATCACCTGGTCGCAATCGCCAACCAGGCCATGGTTGATTCACAAGTTCCCATTGCCGTGCGCCTCGTCCATCACCGCATGGTGAACTACGACCAGCATCAGGATAATAGTGAAGCCCTTCGCGATCTGGCTCGTGCCTTGCGTGGTGAACCCGTACCAGGACTGGCTGGCCTCCAGCAGAGCCGACAATTCTACGGCGCCGATATTGTCGCCCTGACCTGGCCGCATGACATCGAGACCCGGGGCAGTTGCGGCATCGCCTTTCTTCCCCGGCAGGCGCCTGGCGGCGGTTTTGACTCCAGCCTCGGGGTGCATATTGACAATGACGGGGTCAGCAACTGGTCAGTGTGCTCCGACGCTGTGTTTACCCATGAACTGGGGCACAACCTCAACGCCGAGCACCAGCGCGGCGCA
>JBGTLI010000199.1:0-2482 GCA_041744195.1 Wenzhouxiangella sp.
TACCGCTGAAGCCCACGCCGATGTCGGCGACCTCGCCAACAACCTCGTTCGGATCAATGGCGCCGAAGTTCGCTGTCGCGTGATCGGAGAGGGTGGCAACCTGGGTCTGACTCAGCGTGGACGAATCGAATACGCCATCCATGGTGGGCGCATCAACACCGATTTCATCGACAACTCAGCCGGGGTCGATTGCTCGGACCACGAGGTCAATATCAAGATCCTTCTCAATCAGGCTGTGGAGACCGGCCGCCTGAATCGGGAAGAGCGCAACACCTTGCTCAAGCAGATGACCGACGAGGTTTCGTCACTGGTGTTGCGCAGTAATTACCTGCAAACCCAGGCGTTGAGCATGATGGAAAGCTTGACCGGTGATCGCCTTGGGTCCGAGGCGCATTTCATCGCCATGCTGGAGCGCCAGGGCGTGATTGATCGTGACCTTGAGCAGCTTCCAGATGAAGACGAATTGCGCGAACGCGTGGCTCGGGGTCGGGGCCTGGTGCGACCGGAACTGGCGCTTTTACTTTCTTATGGCAAGATCACACTTTACCAGGACCTGCTTGCCTCTGATGTTCCGGAGGATCCCTACCTGTCACGTGAACTGGAAGATTATTTTCCGTCACCCTTGCGTGAGAGGTTCCGCGATCTGATGGCGGAGCACCGCCTGCGGCGTGAAATTATTGCCACCAAGGTGACAAACTCCATCGTCAACCGCATGGGTGCGCACTTCGCCAATCGCATCAAGGAAGATACCGGGGCGAGTTCTGCGACGCTGGCCAAGGCCTATACAGTGGCTCGAGAAATCTTCGAAGCGCGTGATTTCTGGGGCCAGGTCGAGGCACTCGATAACGAAGTGCCCGCCAGCCGACAGAACGAAGCGATTTTGGAGATGTGGAACCTGTTGCGCCAGATGACCCGGCGTTTGATTGCGTTGCCCGGAGGTTATGGAATAGATATCTCCAGCAAGGTAAAGCGCTTCGCTCCTGGAATGAAGGAATACGGCAAATGCCTTGAATCGGTGCTGGGCGAAGAACTCAGGGCACGCCATGAAGAGCGTTGCGCGGATTTGATCCAGGCTGGTTTCCCGAAGATACTGGCTCGCCAGATTGCCAGCATGCGTCATATGTACTCTGCGCTGGATATCGTCGATGAAGCCCGCTCCCAGGATCTCAAAGTCGAGGCAGTCGCCCGAATTTATTTCGCGCTGCTTGACCGTCTTTGCCTGAAATGGTTGCGGGCGCAGGTGGAAAACCTGCCGGTCGAGCGCCAGTGGCATGCCCATGCACGGGGCAACCTTCGTGACGAACTGTTCAGCTATCATCGCCAACTGACCCGACGGGTCATGGACGAAGCCGGGGACGCAAGCGATCCGGTCGCCGCCTGGTTCGACCGTCATTCGGAAGCTGTCGAGCGAGTTGCGCTGATGCTCGACGAGATGCGCAATACGGCGGCGACCGACTATCCGTCGATGCAGGTCGCGATCAAAGGGTTGGGGCAGTTGCTCAACGCGGCCCGCCCGTGACCCCGTCAGTGACCCGCCCACAATGATCCGCCAATCATGACCCGCCATTCATGACCAATGCACCGGCCATGGCCTTTCTGGCCAGCGAACACCCAGGCTCGCACGATGCCGTGGCCAGGCTGCGGAAGTTGTACGGATGCCTGACTCCGCGCGAGGCCGAGGTGCTGGTGGTCCTGGGCGGAGACGGCTTCATGCTGCACATCCTGCATGAGCATGTTGATCTGGGCTTGCCGGTGTTCGGCATGCGACTGGGAGACGTGGGTTTCCTGATGAACAGATTTGCAGCCGAAGATCTGCCGGCCCGAATTGCCAGTGCGCGCCAGGTGGAGTTGACGCCGCTGGTCATGCGGGCAGGCAATGCTGACGATAGAGTGCATACCGCTGTTGCAATCAACGAGATTTCCCTGTTGCGCCAGACCAACCAGGCCGCGCATTTGCGCATTTTGGTCAATGGCAAGGAGCGGGTGGAGCGATTGGTGGCCGATGGCGCGCTGGTTGCAACCGCAGCCGGTTCCACGGCCTATAACCTGTCAGCTCATGGCCCGATCCTGCCGCTGGGAACCGAGGCAGTCGTGTTGACGCCGATCAGTCCGTTTCGTCCGCGTCGATGGCAGGGGGCTATTCTTCCGGCATCAGTCGATGTCAGGTTTGAAGTCCTGCAACCCGAACGTCGCCCGGTGAGCGCCACAGCCGACTACGATGAGGTCCGTGATATCCGTTGGGTTGAAGTGCGACAAAGCGACACCTTGCGGCACCGGTTGCTCTTCGATCCGGAGCATTCGCTGGAGGAGCGGATTTTGAATGAGCAGTTTATGTAGGGGCGGTAGAAAGGTGAAAGGTGAAAGGTGAAAGGTGAAAGGTGAAAGGTGAAAGGTGAAAGGTGAAAGGTGAAAGGTGAAAGGTGAAAGGTGAAAGGTGAAAGGTGAAAGGTGAAAGGTGAAAGGTGAAAGGTGAAAGGTGAAA
>JBGTLI010000200.1:0-6861 GCA_041744195.1 Wenzhouxiangella sp.
CCATGGATCACTGCGTTTTCAACCAGCGGCTGCAACAACAACGCCGGCACCGGCCTGTCCAACGGCAGATCATCGTCCAATAGCCACTCGACCTGCAGCCGCTCGCCCAGACGCAAGGACTCGATCCGCAAATACCCGCGCACCAGTTCCAACTCATCGGCAAGCAGATGACTGGACTCATCCTTCAACCCCGTCCGCAGTAAATCGGCCAGATCCATCGTCGCCTGCTCGGCCTGCTCAGGCTGCTCGGGAATCAGGCTCGCAATGGTGTTGAGGGTGTTGAACAGGAAGTGGGGGCGAATGCGGGCCTGGAGTGAATGTAATCGCGCTTGAGCTTCCGACTGCACTTGAACCTTCCAGCGCTCGTATAAGGTCACGTATCGCAGCAGGACCATGCAGACGATGAGGCTGACTCCAAGATTTCGTAACACGAAGAGCTGCGGGCTTTCCTGCGCGGTTCTCACTGGATCGACCAAAAACTGATTGAAGTTCACGACCAGAAGAGACAAGCCCAGCACGACCAGTTGAACAGTACCAAATGCGACCCAGTGACGAGCCACTACGGAAGTCCCAGCGAGCAGCCGACCTAGCCGACAAAGAATAAACAGGGAAAGCAGCGCGACCCAAACAAGAAACAGGCTTCGCAGCCCAAGGACCGGCCAGAACTCGCCAGCATCGTGAAAATCGGCAAGCGTCAATAACAAGGACAGGAGAAAAGCCAGCATCAAAGCAACCAGGAGAGAGCTGGCCGTACAGACTCCGAACGACTCCCTGGTTTCTGACATCTGTTTCTGGCCCCTGCCTGGCGTTGCCCCTGAAAATGGAGCGGGGCTCATGTCAAATTCCGACCGTTTGCTGTTTGCACATGAAACGATTGGATCAGCGCATCTTATCCAAGCATAGCATCACCGCCGCAATGATGAACGCCCCCGCATCGCGGGGGCGTAAGGCCTGATCGGTCGCCTGAAACTGCGCTACAGCAACTCCCTCCAGCCAATGTTTTCGCGCCAACTGATGATGGCCTCGGTCTTGCCACCTGCTCCCGGAATGTTGCAGCGCGGATCAGGCCAAGGCTCGCTCAATGGGCAATTCTTGCGCAAATCCGGGTCATCGGGATCACAGCCAGGCCAGCAAGCTGAATTGTCAGGATCAGTACAACTCGAATCAAGCGGTGAGGGGCACTGAGCCAAAGCATCGCGCAAGCCGCTGGTCATACCACAGTTGTAACTGATGGCATGGCCACCTCCGCCATTGAATTCGATGGTGGAGCTGAGGAAGCCGTCATTTCCCGGTCCGCCTCGATTGCAACTGTTCGGCCAGTTGTTGTGATTGCAGCCACTGTAAAGCCTGTGGTAAGCAAGTCCGTTGTATCCAGGATCCAAAAGCATGGATGGCTCGATCTCCAGATGGCTGGCGATTCCTCGGACAAAGGGTTGCAACACAGCACCCGTGTCCGGGTCAATTTCTGGTTGCTGGTCAAACCAAGGTCCGCCAAAATTGACATCGTTGAAACGACCATAGCCCCCGGGCAGGGAATTGGGGTCGGCCAAAGTATTAAGGTTCAGGTTGGCGGTATAAATCATTCCTTCCGTCTCGCCTCGGCCGCCCCCGCTAAGTTCAAATCCGCCACCCAGACTAATGAGCATCCCTTGGAACTCAGCCGTACCACGCCAGCCAACAGTTCCTTCCACGATCAACAGGCCTGAACCGGACGGGTTGCCGCCCATGGTGAGATTGCCGGTCACGTAGGTAATTCCCTCCAACGTGCTACTACTACCCACATGGAGGTTGCCATTGACAAATCTCATGGGCAGAGCCCCACAACTTGGCAGAAAACCCTCAGTCGCCTGTTTGTGCAGCATGTAGCTCTTGATCCTGAGAGCGAATCGAGCCATTTCGGCCGCGTCGCTGAATGGCAGAGGGTAGGATGAGACACCGACGCCACCGACAAAATTCTGCATTCGGTCCTTGTCCTGAATGTCCTCAGTCACGATGGCGCTATTGGCGCCCGTACCGGTGGAAATCGCAGACCCACCCCGGCCATGCATGGTAAAAGCATTGCTGTTGCCTGCTTCAAAAGTGATCGTCGGTTCGCCTTCAATTCGCATCGCCGAAAGACCATCACGCCGAAAGCTGTCGATCCGAACCTCGATCTCGCGACTGGCCAGTGGCGTGGTCTCGCCTGGCGTCAGAACGCTGCCCCGGCTGGTCACGTAGGTCAGAAAAGTTGGAATGCTTGTTGTTGTTCCATCGGCCAAATCCACCAACGCAGGCAGAAGCAGACAGTCGGTTTTCAACTGGTACTGAACACTAACGCCGTGCACGGCGTCGTCATTCATGGTGAGCAGTTGTGCGGGGCCGAATGTCCCGGTCCACGGGTTGCCCGCAGCGTTTGGGCACGGAGTCGTGGCCAGTTCATTCATTCCGTAGTCCAGCGCATCACCAATGCCGGCCGATGCTCCTTCGAATGCCAGTGACTGCAGGTTGACGTTACCTGACATCCGCTCCTGCATCAACACGCCACTCATGCTGGCAATACCAATAATGGTCATGACCAGCAAAATGAGCAAGCTGAATACCAGCGCGCTCCCGTTCAATTTCTTGATGTTCTGACATGCCATGATCATCTCCTGAATCCCTGCGGGCTATGCAGAGGGTGAGGTTAAGGGGGAGGAACAGCGCTCCACTGAAGCCTGCCCAGAACCACATTTCTGAAAGCCGCCCTCAGTTGGACATCCACGGGGTTTCCTGCGCCTTCGAAGGTGAGATCCACAAGAACTGAATGACAGGTTGTATTAAGACTGTCTTGCTCAAGCTGGGTCTGGGCAAAGCCCCATAGCGTGCATGTGCACGGTGGCCCACCGGGGCACTGGACGGCAAATGAAATGTCTTGTATGCCATTGGCCAGCGCAATAGGGGCAAAGACGGTGGTGTCTGGTACACCAGGCGGTGGATCCGGCACACGCATGGTGCCTTGACACATCAGACTGCCGTTCTCAACAAAGTATCGGTTCGTGATCAGGCTTCCAAGCTGGGCGCCAACAGGCACCACGTTCCCGCAACTCCGGGCGCCTGACATCCGGATGGTAATCTCATCGCCGTCGGCATTGACATTGGCAAAGCCCTGCGTGGTGAACTCGTTGAACATGTCGATCTTCAGGCTCAGCTCGTCACGAAATCCGGCGTTGCGCAACTCACGGACCAGAAAATCACTGGTAAAGCGAATATTCTCCTGTACACGCGACAACTGCTCGCTTTCCATCGAGGCGGCGCGGCCAGAGGACTGCATCAGCAAGATTCCGCCAATCAGGAAGGCGGAAATAACCATGGAGACCATCAGCTCGATAAGGGTGAACCCTTTCATATCGCTGCGGGAAGTGAGCATCGTTGCACTATTCATAATCAATCTCATGTTTAACACCCGGGGCAGATGAACTCGGAAACACAGGGCAAGCGTGCGGCATAGTCAAAGCGCTCCTGAGTTGAGTCATCATCTGCAAAGCGGGTTTCCGTCCAGGTCAGGGTGACCGGGACAGCGACCCAGCGATCGGTCCAGGTTCCCGGGTCGGGCGCCGGACGGGGTCGAATCGTAGAGTTAGTGACAATGTCTCCAAAAACGATATTCAAGTTCGGTATTCCCACCGAGGTGCTTTCCGCGACTCCGTCGTCGGGATTATTGCTAACTGTGATTCGCCACCGGTTCAACAAGTCGGTACGGATGGTGGCCAATTCGGTGGCAGTAATGCAGGCACCAGGTGAGTCCAACGATTGAGCGCCCTGTTCCCACATGCGCTCTTCCAGGTCCAGAGCCACGGTCGAGGCAATACTTCGATAATAGGAAGAATGCGCGCTTTTCAATGATGTCAGATGCAATGCGGCCATCCCCACCAGCCCTATGGACAAAACCAGCAAGGCGACCATCGCTTCGATCAGGGTAAACCCCGCATTTGCCCGGCTGGAACCCGGCGCAATTGTTTTTTGCCCGATATTGGCGCTACAGAGTGTCAGCATGTTTCAGGCCTCGTTTCATACTTATGGACACGCACACTAAGGACACGCATCGTTGCAACTCAATGGACCACTTTCAATGCGGCCACTGGGAAAGATGGTCAGTCTCCTGTGCTGGCGCTCGCCATTACAGTCGGCATGGCTAAGGCACAGGGTAGTCTCGGTGAAGTTGGCAAGATAACCGCGGCTGTCGAAACGAATATCGATGGTCGCCGGGGTGAAGTCCACCCGACTGTTGTCAGCACATCGTATGACGCCCACAGGACAACCCGGTGCCGTCGTGCCGCCGGTCACCACAACATTGCCTGACCAGCCATCGGTGGTTGCATCCAGTCTCAGCACGACATCCTGAGTGCCATCCAGGTCCAGATTTCTTCGAATGGCCTCGTTGCGTGCAAGATTGATCAGCGCCACCAGTTCATTGTTCTGCCCTGTGACCCGATTGTTCTTGATGATCTCGGTGATACTGGGGACCGCGATAGTCAGCAGGATGGCCACCACTGTGAGCGTAATCATCAACTCAAGCATAGTGACGCCGCTCTGCCGCCGACTCATCGACATACGCCTGGACAGATTCATCATGACCCCCAGCATCGATCAGCAGCCGCACCGCCGTGACCGCGGACACCGAGGTGATCCAGGGTATACGTGCCGCAAGGGTCGGTTGTCTGGGCACCTGCGGGAGTGGCGGTGAGGGTATAAGTGGTTGCTGTTCGGGCGTTAAAACCGAGGGTATAGAATCCATCCTGGGATTGTGCTGGAATCGTACAACCGAGGTACGAATTGCTTCGCGTGAAGCATCGCTCCATGGCTTGTGCGGCGTTCATTAAGGCCGACTGCCCATCAGCTCGACGGCTCTTTTCGACATAACGGTTATAGGAGGGCACCGCGACGGCCGTGATGATCGCCACTATGGCAATCACGACCATCAACTCGATCAATGTAAATCCGCGTGAATTCATTTCCCTTCACCCTGTTCTTTTTGATTGCCCTGGATTATGACTGATTGTGCAAACATAAGCCAAGCAGCACGGGTCAGAGCTTTATACATCGTTCATCCTACACGCGGGGATGTCCATTACCAGCGACAGGGTGGTTAGTGGTGGAGGATTGGCGACGAACGGCAGGGTGGTTGGGGCGGGAAAATCAAGTGCTTCACCACAGAGCGCACAGAGGTCACAGAGCCGCGTGTAATTTCGTGATAGCAGTGGCCTTATGCTTCCCCTGATAAGCTGCGGAGCACAAGTCAGATAGGAAAGAAATTAGCGCTTCACGCTTTTTGTTAAAACGTCTTCTATCCGCACCCGCGCTTGAACGAACACGATTCACCATGGAACAAAAAAACAGATTTACCACGGAGGCACAGAGTGCACAGAGAAATAGCTTGAAAAAAACAATACGTTATTATGCTTTTCTCTGTGACCTCCGTGCCTCTGTGGTGAAATTCTTTTGTTCCTTTCGCGACAGCGAGTTCGGGGACAGACTCGGACACTCTGTGGTTAGCATTTTTGTTGATCGAGAGGGGCTCGGAATGAGTCGATGCAAAAGAGTTAGAAAGGAATCATCCATGAAAAATGGCATGCTTGCTTAATATATTCATGGTATATTTAAGCGATGATCGCTAGAAACGCGCTTCTTGAACGCATCCGACTTGCACTACAGCGCAGCCGTATCGTAGTCCTGACAGGTCCTCGGCAGTGTGGCAAGACAACGCTCGCGCGCCAGTTTGTCGACGAAGAGTCCATCAATTACTTCGACCTGGAAGACCCAGTCAGCCTGATGCGCCTGGAGGAGCCCATGACGGCACTGCGACCGCTGAAGGGGCTTGTCGTCATCGACGAGATTCAGCGTCGCCCTGACTTGTTTCCCGCCCTGAGGGTACTGGCCGATCGCGAGGGCTGCCCCGCCCGCTTCCTGATCCTGGGCAGCGCTTCTGGCGATTTGCTCAGGCAAAGCTCGGAAAGCCTGGCGGGCCGGGTCGAGCGCATCGAGGTGGGCGGATTTGCCCTTCAGGAGTTGGGTAGCCAGGCCGAACACCTGCTTTGGCTGCGCGGCGGTTTTCCGCAGTCTTACCTTGCCGCGACCGAAGCCGACAGCATTGAGTGGAGGAAGCAATTTATCCAGACCCTGCTCGAGCGGGACTTCCCGCAGTGGGGCGTGCGTGTAGCCGCCACCGCTCTCCTGAGATTCTGGAACATGCTGGCCCATTACCATGGCCAGACCTGGAATGCCGCCGAGCCCGCTCGGGCACTGGGTATTTCCGGGAATACTGTCAGGCACTATCTGGACCTGCTTACCGACGCATTGATGGTGCGGCAACTGCAGCCGTATCACGCCAACATAAAGAAGCGCCAGGTCAAGTCGCCCAAGATCTACGTGCGTGACAGCGGCCTGTGTCATCGCCTGTTCGGCATCGAATCACTCAAGGCATTACTGGAACACCCCAAGGTCGGCGCATCCTGGGAGGGCTTCATCATCGAGCAGGTTCTGCTTTACGAGCCGCATGACGAAGCCTGGTTCTGGGCCACTCACCAGGGGGCGGAAATCGACCTGCTTCTAAGGCGCGGCCAGTCGCTGGTCGGCGTCGAGTGCAAGCGGACAGACGCACCGCGCATGAACCCTTCAATCCGCTCGGCACTCACGGAACTGGGGTTGCAGAAGGTGGTGGTGATCTACCCTGGTACGCGGCGGTACCCGATCGCCGACAAGGTGGAGGCCATTCCACTGACGGCGCTGGCTGGTGGGGAGAGCCTGTTCGGCTGAGCCCGCCGCGGCAGCGCCGAGGCGGGATCGGGAAGCGGGAGCGGGTTGGGCTTACTTGCCGTAGCGCTTCTTGAACTTGTCGACGCGGCC
>JBGTLI010000201.1:0-22120 GCA_041744195.1 Wenzhouxiangella sp.
GTCGGCCGCGGCGCAGGCGCAACGGGCTGTGGCGCGGGCTCAGGCTGAGGCGCCGTACGAGCAGCACCCAGCTTGAACTTCAAGGCCGCGCTGTAAATGACGTCATCGAAACCGCTGGAGCGATTGAACGTGTCACGGTCATTGTCACGGCGCCATTCGGCTTCAAGACGCAGATTCAAACGGTCGGTAAAAGAATGACTGAGGCCGAGGCCCAGAGCAGCGTAAATATCACGACCTGACTCGAAAATACTATCGTGTTCCTGAATACCCAGACCCGCCAGGACGTAGGGACGTGCGAACTCGAAGTCGGCAAAGTGGTAGCGCCCGACAAGACCGAGACTACGCAGTTTGAAGCGATCCAGCCCCGCTGGAACGCCCTCGATATTGCCGTGATAGCGGTCGTGACGCAGGTCGAGACTGAAATCCCGGGTCAGGAAGCGACCGGCGCTCAGGGAATAATAGCTACCCTGATCAGACGTATTGCGGTCATCGTCCAGATTTATGAACCCGGCCCCGGGAGCGATGTACCAACGATTATCAAAATCTGACGCCATAGCCGGACCGGCCATCAGGCCGGCGGCCACGAACGTACCAAGCAAACAAGTACCAAGCAAACGAACCTTCATTTTTTATTCCTTTTCGCCGATAGCGAAGATGAATTCAATAAACTGTCATGATTCCTACCCTGTTTGGATAGCGAACCTCGTCCCCACACATTTTCACACCACACGACTGCGACCATGGCTGCGACGTAAAGTTTAGGTTAAATTCAAGAAATTTGCTTGGGTATTGGCGACCTCCGCTAGCGGCTGTCCCGCATTTGCTTCTGCTTCAACTCCCAGCGTTCTTGAGCGTCAAGGCAGAGTGTCGCGATGGGGCGGGCCTCAAGGCGGGCCAAACCAATCTCTTCGCCTGTTTCCTCGCAGAAACCATATGAACCGTCATCCACTCGCGAAAGGGCCTGATCGATCTTTCCAAGCAATTTGCGATAGCGATCCCGCGTGCGCAGTTCGAGACTGTTTTCCGTTTCACGACTGGCCCGCTCGGCTTCATCGCCGACGTCACGCACTTCGCCACGGAGGTTATTGATCGTCTCTTGAGATTCCTCAATCAGTTCATTTCGCCAGTTCAGAAGCTTTTGACGGAAATATTCAATATGCTCCGGACACATGTAGGTCTCGGACTCGGAAGGCTGATAACCTTTGGAAAGTTTTACTTGCTTGCTGGGCATTGCACTCCACCGCCTCTCGCATGAGTTGTTGCAAAACCGGCAATTATATAGCCTATATACTGTCTGAGCGCAAGTGTATGCAAAGAATATTGATCGCCCTTATCCGGGCCTACCGCTACGTGCTTTCGCCCTGGGTCGGGGGGCACTGCCGGTTCACCCCGACATGCTCAGTGTACGCTCTTCAGGCTCTGGAAATCTACGGACCATGGCGGGGAAGCTGGCTGGCGATCAAACGTTTGCTGCGCTGCCACCCCTTGTGCGCTGGCGGTGACGATCCCGTGCCCGGCTATGATGACGCGGAAAAAAACGCTCAGGATTAGACCAGCACGACTAGACCAGCACGATCGCAGCCACCCCGCCGAAAGCCAGCGTTACCCCGGCAATCTTGCGCCAACTCATGGTTTCGGCCAGAAAAAGCCAGGCAAACACGACGATAAACGCCGCCGCGGTTTCATTGAGGACCGAGGCGATAGAAGCCTGGGTCAGCTTGTAGCCGGCCAGCCACAGGATCATTGAAACGTAGCTGCCCAGCACGCTGGCCAGTATCACAATCACCCAGGGTTGCGGTGCCCGGTAATGGAGCAGCATGGTTTTCCAACCCCGGCTAAGCCAGATGTAAATCAGCATCCCCGTGGCGCCGGCCGCCAGGCGAAGTCCGACCGTCCACAGAAACTCGTGTTCTTCCAATATGGGCTTGACCATGACTATGCCGATGGCCATCAGCAGCACGCTGCCGGCGCCAAACGCCACACCCAACCGAATCGCCCGCAGGGAAACGTCGCGCCGGTTGCGATGCCAGGTCACCAGCATGATGCCTGCCAATACCAGCACGAACCCCAGGTACTGCACGGGCCGCAAGGACTCGGCCAGGAACAGCATGGACAGGAGAATGACAAACGGTGAAAACAGCATGCCGACCACGCCTGTCCGGCTGGCCCCCATCAGGTTCAGCGCACGCAGGTACCAGGTATCGGCAATCGCTATTCCGATCACGCCCGAGGCCAGAACGATCAGCCACTGCCCGGCGCTGTAACCGGGCGTTGATGTGCCGTGGAAAAACAGGATGGTCGGCACCATCAACAAGACCGCCAGGACGTTCTTGAACAGGTTCAGTTCAAAGGCCGGCAAGGTCTCGCCGGACCGGCGAAACAGCACCACGGCCATGGCCCAGCAAGCCGCGCAGGCCACTGAATAGAATTCACCCACGTGGTAGGCTCGCCCTGGTTGAAGAGGCGTATTTTACGCTGAAGTTCGGTTATGCTTTGAAGGTTGTTTCCCTGGGAGGGGTGGTTCTTGTCACTAACGTACTGGCTTTTTTTCCTCATCCTGGCCTTGCTTGCCTTGCTCTTCTGGCGTCTCTGGCCTACACCGCTGGCCCGATTGTTCCTGGCGGCCGATCGCCGCCGGGGCTGCTTGCGTTCCTGTCGGATTGAAAGCGAGGGGATTATCTGGCATTACCTTGAGGGTGGCCGCGGGGAGCCCCTGGTCCTGCTGCATGGCTTCAATGCCGATTCTTATCATTTTTGCGGGGTCTCGCGCCATCTGGCCGCGCACTTTCGAATTCTGGCGCCGGATCTTCCCGGTTTTGGTGAAACGCTCACCGAAGACGGCCAGAGCTTTCGCGTCGAGGACATGGCTGAACGCGTACTTGCCTGGCTGGACAACCTTGGCATCCGTAATTTTTATCTGGGCGGCAATTCCATGGGCGGCTATCTTGCGGTTGCCATGGCCCAGCGCGCCCCCGATCGGGTTCGCGCCCTCTGGCTGATGGCGCCTGGCGGATTGCACTCAGCGAAACTTTCCGCGGTACTGGAAGAGGTGGCGGAGGATCGCCACAACCCGCTGGTCATTCGAGACTACGCCGATTTTCAGCGCCTGGTCGATTACTGCTTTGTCCGACCGCCCTGGATTCCCGGGCCGCTTCGTCGCTTCCTTGCCGGTCGCGGCGCCAAATCAGCGGTTCAGGCCCAGCGGATTTTTGACGCCATACGCTATGAGTCGCGACCGCTTGAAGAACTGGCTCGCGGCATGCAGACGCCGACCTTGCTGATATGGGGTCAGGCCGATCAGGTCTTGCATCCCAATGGCGCGGCGATGCTTGAAGAGTTGATGGTCAATACTCAGACCGTGATTCTGCCGTCAGTCGGTCACCTGCCCATGCTGGAAGCCCCATGCACCTCGGCAGAAGCCTGGGTCAGCTTCACCGAGACACTCGCCCGGGCCGGTGGGCCACGCGGCTGATTCGGTAACTGATTCGGTAACGCTCAGATTCACTGCGCCATTTCCGAGTTCCACCCCTGCTGCACATGGTGTACATTGCTGACTAGTGGGCCACCAGACCGCAGATTCCAACGCGGCTGGACATACCAGGGAGTTCAAGCATGTCAAAGTTCACCATTCCGCCCGAGCAGCTGCGCTGGCAGCCTGAAGATGACGGCATTCCGGAGTCTTCCACCCGGGATGCGCAGAAGCTCAAAACCGTGGTCGGTCAGCCCCGCGCGAGGGTGGCATTGCGATTCGCCCTGAGCAGCACCAGCCGAAACCACAATGCCTATGTTCGAGGGCCGGAAGGTTGCGGCCGACGGACACTGGTTGCCTCGATGCTGGACGAGATGAAGTCCGCACCCGACCGCTCAAACGATTTCTGCTACGTCCACAATTTTGCCAACCCGGACCGTCCACGTCTGATCGTGCTGCCCGGCGGCCAGGGCAACCAGTTCCAGCATGCAATGACCCGCATCAGCCTGTTCGTGCGCGATCGCCTGCCCGACATCCTCAAGAATGACCCGATCCGGTCGCGGCGGGAGGCGCGCAAGGAGGCCGCCGAGCGCGAGATTCGCCTCAAGGTGGCGCCGGTGGAGAAAAAGCTCCGCAACGACGGCCTGGCGCTGATTCGCACCCAGTCCGGCCCAAGTTCCAGAATCGCGGTTTACCCGCTGGTGATGGGCAAGCCTGTGTCGCCGGAAGAGTATCGAAACCTGGTCACGCAAAACCAGGCGCGGGAAGAAGACCGGCTCGCCACGGTGGAAAAAGCCAGGACCTGGCAGAGCGAAATCAATCGCATCGCCCACGAAGTCAGCCAGATCTGGCAACAGGCCATGCAGCACATCGACCAGATCAATGCGTCGGAAACCGCACGGATTCTGGGCGAACTCACCGCCGAGGTTGGTCGCAGGTTCAAGGCGCCGAACCTGGATATCTACTTGCGTGAAGTCATTGACGACATCGTCGAGAAAAGGGTTGGGCGCGATACCTCGCACCTGGCCGAGCCCACCCTGCTTTACGGCGTCAATGTTTTGACTTCGCGTTCCGAGCGCAACGTGGCGCCTGTGGTCTTCGCCCACCAGCCATCAGTTTCGAATCTGTTCGGAGCCATAGATCCAGGCTGGATGAGCAGCGGGCGAGCCGTAACCTCCTTTCGCGGTATTCGTACCGGCGCCATGCTGGAAGCCGATGGCGGATTTCTGGTGCTGGATGCCGCCGACACGGTCGCCGAGCCGGGCTGCTGGCGAATGCTGATGCGAACGCTGCGGACCGGTCTGGCCGAAGTGGTGCCTCCGGAGCTCGGATGGCCTTATTCGGCCCAGTCACTCAAGCCCGAACCGATTCCGATCAAAGTTCGCGTCATCCTGACCGGCGACGCCGCGACCTTCGCCCTGCTCAACCGTGAGGATCGCGATTTTTCTCACCTGTTCAAGGTGCTCGTGGACTTCGATGACACGCTGGCTCGCGACCAGGAGGGCATCACCGGATACACCCGGTTTCTCGCCCGCCTTGTGGAAACGGAGGATTTGGCGCACTTTGATCGTTCAGGCATCCAGGCCCTGGTCGAACACGGCGCACGAGTGGCGGGCGAGCCGGAGCGCCTGAGTGCCCGCTTCAGTGAGCTCGCAGACCTGGCGCGCGAGGCATCGAACCGGGCCCGTGACGACGGATCCGGGGATGTTCTACGCAAGCATGTCGATCAGGCCGCCCGGCAGCAGCGCGAACGTGCGGGGCTGCCCTATGTGCGGACCTTGCGGGCAGTGGACCAGGGTCGGCTGGAAATCAATGTTCGAGGCAGGGCCAACAGCAGCCTCAACGTCGTGAGCGCTGGCTTCACCGGCACCTTGGCCACGGCCTTGCCGATGATGGTGAGCGCCTCATTCGCTGTGGCGGAGGGTTGTCACTTGAGCATTGATGACTCAGGTCATGCCGAGTGGTTGAATCTTCTCCTGAGCCAGGTTCTGCACCTGGACACGCCGATCAGGATGGTGGCGCGAGTCGTCACCAAAGCCCGCGCCGAGGCGGCTGACGACGGCCTGGACCTGGCCCGCGCCTGCTGTCTGCTGGGCGCCCTTGCCGACACCCCGCTGCTGCAGGGCGTAGCCGTCATTGGAACTGTTGACGATCACGGGTTGGTTGGCCGGGTCAATTCCATCAATGAGCGCATCGAAGCTCATTTCGAGCTTTGCCGCCGTGGCGAGTTGAGTGGTCATCAGGGCGTGATCATTCCCAAGGCCAATGTCGGGGAATTGATGCTGGATCGCGAAGTCCTGAAGGCCTGCGTCAACGACATGTTCCGGGTCCAGGCGGTCAACACCCTGCACCAGGCCATTGACCTGATCAGCACAACCCGGGCCGGCATATGGAAAGGTGGCGCCTTTGCCGAAGACTCGCTGTTGGGACGAGCCAGGACACAATTGACCCGGCTTGGACTTACAAAGGCTGAGTGAGTTGTCGCAGGAGTTCTCGTTCCCCTGCAATTTCCAGCTTGTCGAGTGAGCGAAACAATCGGCCCAACATTGGGGCCGGATCGACAGGTCTGGTGACGATTCGTGCCCGGTCAAAATCGATCAGGTACCAGTCACCCGCTGCCGTCAGGAGAATATTGTGCGCGTTCAGGTCTGCATGCAACAGGCCTGCGGCAAAAAAAGCCCGCAGCACTTCCGCCAGTCCGCGCCAATCGTCAACCGACAGGCGCAAGGCTACGCGGGACAGCGGTTGTGCTTCGGGTATCAGGGTTGTCAGGAGCCCGGCCCGGTAAATTCCGCCGCGCCGTTCGCAACTTGCCGCCAGTGGACGCGGGACAGGCAGGCCGGCCTCGAAAAGCTGGTGGAGAATGCGCCATTCGCGAAAGGCCCGGCTGCGCTCATAGCCGGTGAAGAGATAGCGATCCCGCACCAATCGTGCCACCTGCCCGCCGCGCAGATAGCGGCGCAAAACCGCCGGGCCGGCATCCATTTCCACAGCAAGCGCCTGCCCCCGACCCCCAAGCTCGGCCGTCACGGCACGCCGCAAATGCCAGAACTCCGGCTGCAGCCATTCCAGACTGACAACGGATAATACGTTGTCGTCGTATAGAATACGATGTGGTCCGGCGTTGAACACTGAAATCGACATAAGCTGCCCGAGCCTCTGGCCTTTTACCCAAAGTTGTTGCCATGGAAACGTTCCCAACCCAGCCGCAGTCGATCTGCCTGCTTCGCCTCTCGGCGCTGGGCGACGTGTGCAATTGCATCCCGCTCATTCGAGCGATTCAGCGCACCTGGCCGAAATCGCCTGTCACCTGGATCATCGGCAAAACCGAATATCGCCTGGTCGAGGGTCTGTCGGATGTTGAATTCATTGTATTCGACAAGCGCGCCGGATGGATCGGTGTACGTGACCTGCGCAGGCAACTCGCCGGTCAGCGCTTTGGCATTTTGATCCAGGCACAGACTTCGGCCCGCGCCAACTTGCTATCGCTGTTGGTTCGAGCCGATCGTCGCCTGGGCTTCGACCGTCATCGGTCACGCGAGGGACACGGCCTGGTCGTCAGTGAACGGATCGAGGAATCGCCGTTCCAGCACCAAGCCGATGCCTTCCTCGAATTTGGTCGGTACCTCGGGGTTGATACCCGAAAACCGGATCGACGCTTACCCATTCCTGCAGGTGCCCGCCAGTTCGCGGTGGATCACCAGCCGCAAGTCGGACATGCTGTATTGATCAGTCCGGCGTCCAGCCATTCCGGTCGTAACTGGACGGTCGACGGTTATGCCGAAGTTGGTGACTGGATCGTGCGCGAAATGAATCGGCCTGTCATTCTCATTGGCGGTCCGTCAGCCACGGAGCGTCGGATGGGAGAAGCCATCGCCGCCAAAATGACTGAACGAGTTGTCAATCTGGTCGGACAAGACACCCTCAAGCAGGCCCTGGCGATGATCGAACGGGCTGCCTGCCTGATCACACCCGACGCTGGCCCAGCCCATTTTGGAGCAGCGCTGGGCACGCCCGTTGTTGGTTTATACGCAGCCACCTGGCCCAGGCGCTCCGGCCCGCTGGGGAGTCTGGAGCATTGCGTCGATCGCTACAACGAGGCCGCCTGGCAATATACCGGCAAGCCTGCACAAGCCCTCCGCTGGGGCCGCCGGCTAGAATACCCCGGCGTCATGGACCTCATCACCCCGGACCAGGTCATCGACCGCCTGAAGGCGATTCTAGCCAACTAGCCAACCAGCCAACCAGCTAACTAACTAACCAGCCAACCAAATTCAACAATCCCCCAGAGCTTTCGCCTCGCCGTCGGCCACTTGCCGGGTGACGGTCACGGTTGACGAGTCCGTCGCTCCGAACGGGTCGCTGATGGTATAACGAAAAACGTTGAATCCGCTGCAATTGGCGCTGATGGTAAAGGAGATGGTGCCATCGGCATTGATCACCGCCTGAGCCGGCGCCGCAGTGATGGTGCTGACGCTGATGACTTCTAGCGGATCCCCATCGGGGTCGAAATCGTTGGCCAGCACTTCGACCGTTATCGGCGTATCAGGCGGTCCACTGGCTTCGTCGGGGTTGGCGACCGGGGCCTGGTTGGCAAAGTTAACGGTGACAAACACCGTCGCGCTGGCCTCTCCGCCCTGACCGTCGCTGATGGTGTAGGTGAAGCTGTCGTCACCGTAAAACAGTTGATCGGGTTGGTAGTTCAGGATGTCGCCATTTAGGGTCACCGTTCCGTTGGCTGGCTGGCTGAAGTCGCTGATCTCGATCGGATCCCCGTCGGGGTCAAAGTCATTGGCCATGGCATCGATATCAACCGCCTGTGTACGCACGGTGCTGGCCATCACGTCATTGGCAACCGGCGGCTGATTGGCCTCCACGACCTGAACAGTCACCACGGCACTGTCCTGGCCGCCAAAACCGTCATCGATGGTATAGCTGAAAGTATCTGTGCCAACAAAGCCAGGGGCCGGTGTGTACCGAATGAACTGCCCGCTGATGACGGCCTCACCGTTGGTCGGCTGGGTCACATCGACGATGGTCAGCGGATCGCCGTCCGGATCGGAATCGTTGGCGAGCACATCAAATACATTGTCGACCGAATCCCTGTCGACGGTAAATTCGTTCGGGTTGGCCGTCGGCGGCTGGTTGGTTTCCATCACCTGGACCGTGACGGTGGCGCTGTCCTGACCGCCAAATCCGTCATCAATGGTATAGCTGAACGAATCGGTGCCGACAAAACCGGTCGCCGGCGTATAGCTGATGGCCTGACCACTGATCACGGCCTCGCCGTTGCCGGGTTGGGTCACATCAATGATTGTCAACGGATCTCCGTCCGGGTCGGTGTCATTGGCCAGCACGTCAAGCAGATTGTTGCCGGAATCCCGTTCGACGACGAACTGGTCCGGATTGGCCACGGGTGGTTGATTGTCGAAAACCAGTTCGCCTTCGGTCAAGGTTTCGGTGACCTCCTGAAAGCGATAATAGTCGACCTCACGCTTGTGTTGCACGGGATTGCGCAGCGCCCGGCGGATCCACGCTGCCTCGACCGGCACTTCGACCTGGCGGATCTCGGTGACTGGACCATCCGGACCCACCTGGATGCGCTCGATGGCCGAGCGCTCGGTGACGAAGCTGATCTCGACCCGCCGGTTGCGGCTGCGGTTTTCTTCGGAATCATTCGGATAGCGCGGCTCGGTCAAACCTCTACCTTCCGAGCGGATCTCATCGTGATTGATTCCATGGGTCGTAAGATAGTCGACCACGGATTGTGCGCGACGCTCACTCAACCCCTGGTTGTAGGCTGCCGTGCCAATGTCGCAGGTGTGGCCTACAACCTGGATGCGACCAATCAGCCCGCCCGCGCGGATGGCGTCAACAACCTCCGTCAGGGTGGCTCGCGCCGTCGGCCGCAAGACCGAGCTGTCAAACTCGAACGTGGCCTGATCAGACAAGGTGACTTCGGATGCGACGGCACGTTCCTCGAAGCGCGGCTGCGGCGTTACTTCAACCTGGGTTTCACGGAAGGCCCGGGCCGGCTGGTAGGAACGGCCAAAGCTGTAGCCATAGACCAGTGATGCGCGCAAGTCATTGCGGTCATCGACAAAATCACCGCGCTTGCGCGCGTAGCCAGTACGCAGCGACAAACTGTGGGGGGTGTTGGCGAAAAAGCGGTCAAGCGTCAGCGATGCGGTCAGCTGAGAGGAGCTGAAGTCACCATTCTCGTAGTCGAGACCGCCGCGAACACGCAGCAACTGGCCATCGAAGTAGCGTCCACCACGCAGCCCGGCACCCCATGAATATGGCTCCTCGAATAGATCGGTTATCCGCTCGATCGTATCGATACGGGTAAAACCGCGACCGCCGAGCTGGCCTGTGACGACGAGTTCGTCGAAATCGATGGCCCGATTGACCAGGCGCTCGGAACTGATCGCGCGCATGCCGTAAAGGCCCAGAAACCAGTCCTGGTATTCGTAGCCGCCGCCGAAGGTCAGCTTGCGGTCATCGAACTGGTTCTGGTCGGCGGCCAGGAACAGCTTGGCGATGCGGCCATCGGTGTACACCGGACCATCGGCCCCTTCTTCCTGTGTTCCGCCTAACAGCCAGTGATAGTTCAGCTTGATGCCGCCGGCGCCCTTGCGACCCAGCCAGCCTTCGCCGATCAGGGCCGAGGTATCGCTTTCGGACAACGAGGCCTGGAATTCGCCGATGACATCAAATTCTGTATCAATGCCAACACCGACACGATAACGGTCGCCCACGAAGTTCATGGTTGGCGACTGGCTCATGGATCGCGGTTCGTCGGTCTCAACCTGGGCTTGTGCCGCCATAACGCCAGCCAAGGCCACGGCAGTGGCCAAACAGAACTTCTTGAACATGACGGTATCCCCGCAAACCTATATTGAGACGAAGGCCCGAAAGTATAGCAACAAAGCCGGGGTGCAAACGCCCGGCTGGGGCCACGGTGGACCTGCCAGACACGATCGCAAACAGCCTTTCAAACCCACTGGCTTCAGTAACTTTTGTAGGATTTTTCCTCGACGATGACCGAACCCAGTTCCAGGTTGATTCGTTTCTTGATAGCGGCCCGTCGATCGTTGGTGACATAGACGGCCCGGGCAAGTTCAATAAAGCGTTCACCAAAGTTGGCCTGACGCTCCAGGTCGCGGATATCGTCCTCGATGACCCACAGGGCTTCGTTGACATGCTTGAGTTCGGCGCGAAGCCTGCGCACCACATCTGTTTCCAATCCGCTGTCCTGCCAGACCTGATTCAGCAAATCATGCTCGGTGCGCACGTTGGCCAGCTTTGCCGGATCAGTCATGCGGTCGGTCTTGATATCGAGGATGGCCAGCTTGTCGAGCAGCTCGCCAGGTGAGACGGGGGTCATTAAATGCATGGTCGATTACCTTGGATTCGTTCCTTGAATTTGAAATAAAAAAAAGCCGCCCGGTGACCGGACGGCTTTTTTCGGATCAATTGGACTGATTCAGTCCGAGCTTTCGTTTAGCGACTTCATGCTCAAACGAATCCGGCCCTGCTTGTCGACTTCCAGCACCTGGACCCTGACCCGATCACCTTCGCTCAGTTCATCGGTCACGTTCTCGACCCGCTTGTCGGAGATCTGGGAGATGTGAACCAGACCGTCCTTGCCAGGCAGAATCGTCACGAAAGCACCGAAGTTCATGATCTTGGTCACCGTGCCCTCGTAGATCGTCCCGACTTCAACGTCAGCCGTGATCTGCTCGATGCGCTTGCGGGCATCGTCGGCAGCGGCCTGGTTGACCGAGGCAATGGTCACGGTACCGTCGTCGGCGATATCGATCTGCGTGCCGGTTTCCTCGGTGATCTGGCGAATGGTGACGCCACCTTTGCCGATGATGTCGCGGATCTTGTCCGGATGAACCTTCATGGTGAACAGGCGCGGCGCATATTCACTCATTTCCTCACGTGGCTTGCTAATCACCTGGTTCATCTGGCCAAGGATATTGGTCCGCGCATCGCGCGCCTGGCCCAGGGCCACGCGCATGATCTCCTCGGTGATGCCGTCGATCTTGATGTCCATCTGCAGCGCGGTCACCTTGTCTTGGGTACCAGCGACCTTGAAGTCCATATCACCGAGGTGATCCTCGTCACCGAGGATATCGGTCAGCACGGCGAAGCGATCGCCATCCTTGATCAGGCCCATGGCGATACCGGCCACCGGCGCCTTGATCGGCACCCCGGCATCCATCAACGCCAGCGAACCGCCGCAGACCGTGGCCATGGAACTGGAGCCGTTGGATTCGGTGATTTCCGAAACCAGGCGCAGGACATACGGGAACTCTTCCCCCTTGGGGACCACGGCATTCATGGCCCGCTTGGCCAGACGACCATGGCCGATTTCGCGACGCTTGGGACCCAGCATGAAGCTGGTTTCACCGACGCAGAACGGGGGGAAATTGTAGTGCAGCATGAACTGCTCTTTCGACTCGCCAATGGGTGCGTCGATGATCTGGGCGTCACGACCGGTACCGAGCGTGGCCACGACCATGGCCTGGGTTTCACCCCGGGTGAACACGGCCGAACCGTGCGCACGCGGGAAAACGCCGAGTTGCATGTCGAGCGGGCGAACGGTGGTCAGGTTACGACCATCGATACGCGGCTGACCACTCAGGATGCGGTCGCGCACCATGTCTTTTTCGATCTTGCCGAAGGCTTCCTTGACATCATCGATGGCAAAGTTGCTCTCATCACCTTCCGGACAAAGCTGCTCGACGACCTGCTTGCGCAGTTCGCCGACCGCGTCGCGGCGAGCCGTCTTGTCGGTGTTCTCGTAGGCCTTTTCCAGACCGGCCTTGGCCAGCTCGGAAACCTTGTCGGCCAGGCCAGCCGGCTTCTCCGGCGCCTGCCAGTCCCACTTCGGCTTGCCGGCTTCGGTAGCCAGTTCCTCGATCGCCTTGATCGCCACCTGCATCTGCTGGTGACCAAAACTGACCGCACCAAGCATCTCGTCTTCGCTCAGCAGGTCGGCTTCGGACTCGACCATCAGGACGGCCTTGGAGGTACCGGCCACGACCAGATCCAGGCGCGAGGTTTCGAGCTGGGTCTGGGTCGGGTTGATTACATATTCGCCATCAATGAAACCGACGCGGACAGCACCGATCGGGCCGCCAAAAGGCACGCCGGCAATCGAAAGCGCCGCCGAGGCGCCTATCAGGGCCGGGATATCGGCATCCACTTCCGGATTCGACGACATCACGGTGGCGATCACCTGGGTTTCGTTCATGAACCCGTTCGGAAACAGCGGACGCAGCGGCCGATCGATCAGGCGTGAGGTCAGGGTTTCCTTTTCGGTCGGGCGCCCTTCGCGCTTGAAAAATCCGCCGGGAATACGGCCGGCGGCGTAGAATTTTTCCTGGTAGTTGCAGGTCAGCGGGAAAAAGGCCTGACCCGGCTTGACTTCCTTGCGGGCTACGGCGGTGACCAGAACCACGGTGTCGGCCATGGTGACCATGACGGCGCCATCGGCCTGGCGGGCGACGTGACCGGTTTCGAGGGTGACGTCATGCTCACCGAGCTTGAAGGTTTTACTGAACTTGTTCACTGATTACACTCCACTATTAGCTTGCTTTCTCTGCTTCAATACAAAACACCCCGGAACAGCTCAGCGCCGCCGGGGTGTTGATGTTTCATTCTGGAACTCGGAACCTGGTCTTAACGACGCAGGCCCAGGCGCTCGATCAGGTTGCGGTAGCGCTGAACGTCTTTTCTCTTGACGTAATCAAGCAACGACCGGCGCTGGTTGACGAGCTTGAGCAGGCCTCGACGGGAGTGGTGATCTTTCTTGTGCTCCGCGAAGTGGGTGGTCAGGTGCTGAATACGTGCAGTCAGCAGCGCAACCTGAACTTCCGGAGATCCCGTATCGCCTTCGGACGATTGGTGTTCCTTGACAACTTGCTGAATCTGTTCTGCCGTCAATGACATGTGACTTCAAACTCCAATTATCGGTTAAGCGATCGGGCTTCTTCAGAAAACCCCCTTGAATCCACATGGATCCGGAACCTGTCCGGGGGCGTCAAGTCGGGCTTTGTGCAAAAGCCCCGATCGCTGGATTTCATTAAGCAGACAATTATAAACTTTTTTATTCACTCGTGACAAGATCTATTCCCCCCTACCACCCCGTTATCCGGCCGGGAACCTCCACTCAGCACCAGCACGCTGTGATTCGCGTTCTGTCAGCACTTCGACCCGGCCCTGCAGGCGTCAAAAAACCGCAACATCTGCGCCGAAGCGTCCGGACCGCACGGATCAGTGTACGAGCCCCGGGCATCACCGCCAGACCAGGCGTGGGCGGCGCCGTGGATGACCCAATGCTCGGCGGTAACGCGGCCGTCTGCCTCGCGATGAATGGTCCGGGTGAAGCTGCGTCCGCCCGCCGTGGTATCGCGCTCGACCGTGCTCGAACTGCCGGCACGATCTGCCTGAGCACCGTTGCCGAGGCTTTGCGCGATCACGCCATGGCCGTTGCGCGGGTGCACGGTGGTATCGCTATCGCCGTGGAAGACGATCGCTGATACAGGCGCGGGCACAGGATTGAGGCTGTGCGCAGACCGACGATGACGGGGCTCGCCACCCTTGCCCATCGCCGCGAAGGCCGAGGGTATGTCGCTGGCCAGCCCGATCGGCAGGCCGGAATGGACGCCGATGGCGGCAAAGATATCCGGATGCGTATTGGCAAGCACAGCCGCCATCGCGCCCCCGGCAGAAAGACCGGCGACGAAGACGCGTTTTGCATCAAGCTGGTAGGTGGCCACCAGGTGACGGGTCAGCGCAGAGAGAATCGCCGGCTCGCCTCGCCCACGCTGCTGGTTATCGGTGCGAAACCAGTTCCAGCACCGGTTTGGATTGCGCTCGATCGACTGGGCGGGCCAGGCAACGACGTAGCCATGTTCGACCGCGAGCTCATTCATGCGCGTGCCGCGGGCGAAGTCGTCGGGCGTCTGCGTGCAGCCATGCAGCATCAACAGCAAGGGGGCGCCGACCGTGTCGAGGCCTGGCGGGATATACAGTTTGTAATGCAATTGGCCGTCGTCACAGACGAAATGGTGCTGTTGGAAGTCGCCTTTCCCTGTCGCGGAGCCATCAATCCAGGTCGGCGCCAGGCCCATGTGGCTCCGAAGCGGGTTCGCTGTAGCCCGTGGCCAGATGCGCGACCACGGCTTCGTCGAATCGCGTTTGGCGCCTGTATTGTCCGGGGCATTGGCATCGTCAACCACGAAGAATTCACCGTCGATATAATCGCCCGCATTATTGGCAACACAATCGCCCGGCGCGTCCGAATAGGCTTGACTGCCCGGAGGCGACGGTGGTGAGCCTGGCCTGGCGATGCCGCCCAGGGCCTGCTGTATGGCGCGCGTCGCGGCCTGCAGATCTCCAGCCTGAGTCAGTCGCAGCGCCTGCTGCATTGTGGCGTTATCAAATTTCATCGGGAATCCTCATTAGTGGATGCGGTCAGCCAATGCCGCCTTGATCTTCGAGCTCGCCTGCAACACCCCAAGCACGGCAATCGATTCGATCGTCTCCAAAGCCAGTTCGGGTGTGACATCGTCAGCGATCCGCACCAGGCCCAGCGCCTGGATCCGCAGACGCTGCCCGGCGTCTCGCGCCGCCTCCAGCTCCCGTCGACCATAATCCTGCAAACCAACAACCAGGGTGCGGCGGGCAACCGTGTGGCGCAACGCATCGCCATGCGCGGCGAGCTGGTTGCGGATGGCGGTGCGAATCAGATCACTGCGGTTGGAGTAAAACCCTTCCTGCACCAAAAGATCGATCTGCCCCAGGTCGACAACCCCGAGGTTGATGGTGATCTTCTCGCTGTCGGCAACGGCGCGCGATTGATATGGCATGAGCAGAACCTCTTGGATGCTGTATGCCATCCTAATGCCATCCATGTGGATGGTCAACAAGTACGTGCATCATCCAATCGGCGTTATCCGCTCGCTGGCATCGCTGGGAAATCGACAGAAGCGATAGGCAGGCCCGGCCTCCGCTACAATGTAGCGGTTTGAATTTTGGGAGAGACGATGTTGCGGCTGGAAACGCTGATCAACCGCAAAGATGCTGATTTTGGCGAGCGCGACGGATATCACCGGGGCCTGGCCGAAGAGCTCAGGGCCCGGCTGGCCGAGGCTGCGCTGGGTGGGCCAGAACGGTCGCGTCAGAAGCACCTGGACCGCGGCAAGCTGCTGCCGCGCGAGCGGGTTCGCACGCTGCTCGATCCGGGCAGTCCGTTTCTAGAGATCTCGCCGCTGGCGGCCAATGGTCTGTACGACGATGCCGCGCCGGGCGCCGGGCTGATCACCGGCATCGGGCGGGTTGCCGGCATTGAGTGCCTGGTGCTGGCCAACGATGCCACGGTCAAGGGCGGCACCTATTACCCGATGACGGTCAAGAAACACCTTCGGGCCCAGGAAGTCGCGCTGGAAAATCACCTGCCCTGCATCTACCTGGTCGACTCCGGCGGGGCATTCCTGCCCTTGCAGGACGAGGTCTTCCCGGACCGGGACCATTTCGGACGAATTTTTTATAATCAGGCACGGCTGTCATCGAAAAACATCCCGCAGATCGCCGTGGTGATGGGTTCATGCACCGCAGGTGGTGCGTACGTGCCGGCGATGTGCGATGAGGCCATTATCGTGCGCGAGCAGGGCACAATCTTTCTTGGCGGCCCGCCGCTGGTCAAGGCCGCGACCGGCGAAGAAGTGGACGCAGAGACCCTGGGCGGCGCCGATACCCATACCCGCCTGTCTGGCGTGGCCGATCATTTCGCCGAAAACGACACCCATGCCCTGGCCATTGCGCGGGAGCTGGTGGCTCATCTGAATCGACCTGCAGCCCCCGTCTCGGCGCAAGAGCAATTCAAGGAGCCGGTCTTTCCAGCCGAGGACATCTACGGCATCCTGCCGGCAGACACCCGCTATCCGTTCGATGTGCGCGAGATCATCGCCCGCATCGTCGACGACTCGGAGTTCACCGAGTTCAAGGCCCGCTACGGCACCACCCTGGTGTGTGGTTTCGCCAGCATCCACGGCTATCCTGTAGGCATCGTCGCCAACAACGGCATCCTGTTTTCCGAGTCGGCCCTTAAGGGCGCGCACTTCATCCAGTTGTGCAACCAGCGCAATATCCCGCTGGTGTTTCTGCAGAACATCACCGGCTTTATGGTCGGCAAGAAATACGAGCAGGCCGGAATCGCCAAGGACGGCGCCAAAATGGTCACGGCGGTGGCCTGCTCACACGTGCCGAAATTCACCGTCATCATCGGCGGGTCATTCGGCGCCGGCAACTACGCCATGTGCGGGCGCGCCTACCAGCCCCGTTTTTTATGGACCTGGCCCAATGCGCGCATTTCGGTGATGGGGGGCGAGCAGGCAGCCAGCGTCCTGGCCACCGTGCGCCGCGACGGCCTTGATGCGCGCGGCGAAGACTGGTCGACCGAGGCTGAAGAAAACTTCAAGGCTCCGATACGCGATCAGTACGAGACCCAGGGCAACCCCTATTACGCCACGGCCCGTCTGTGGGACGATGGCATCATCGACCCCATCGACACCCGCCGCGTCCTCGGCCTGGCCCTGGCCGCGACAGCCAACGCGCCGATCGAGCGGGATCGCTTTGGTGTTTTTCGGATGTAGTTTAAAAGATAGGTTTGTGCTATGACTGAACTGCTGACCCTGACAATCGACCACCGCAACGTCGCCACACTGACTTTGAACCGGCCGGCGGTGCATAACGCGTTCAATGCTGAACTGATCGCCGAGCTGAGCGCCAGCTTTGACCGGGTGGTTGCTGATGGCCGCCGCGTGCTGGTGCTGACCGGGGCCGGGCACTCCTTTTCGGCCGGGGCCGATCTGAACTGGATGCGGGCCATGGCCGGGGCGACGGCGGCCGAGAACCAGGCCGATGCCGCCCGGCTGGCCGCGATGTTGCGCAAACTCGATGAGTTGCCCTGCCCGACCATCGCACGGATCAACGGCCACGCCTTCGGCGGCGGCGTCGGGCTTGTGGCCTGCTGCGACATGGCTGTGGCACACGAAACGGCCCAATTCGGCCTGACCGAAGTGCGACTCGGCCTGGCGCCGGCGACCATTGCGCCATTTGTTATTCCAAAGATCGGTCTCAAACACGCGCGCCGCTTCATGCTGACTGGGGAGCGGATGGATGCGGCGACGGCGGTGCGCATTGGGTTGGTCACAGCCACTGTCCCCAACGGGCAGCTTGATGGCCATGTCGCCGACATGGTGGATTTGCTGCTGGCTGGCGGCCCCCAGGCACAGGCACAGGTCAAGGAACTGATACGCCTGGTCTCACGCCATGCCGGGGACAGCGGCACGCTGGACCAACAGACATCGAAAGCGATTGCCGCCTTGCGCGTCTCGGCCGAAGGCCAGGAAGGCCTGACGGCTTTTCTGGACAAGCGCCCGCCGGAATGGGCGCCTGGAAAGAAGGAGAGAGAGAAGAGGGGCGCGGGCTGATGGCTTGCCGCTCTTCCATTTCCCCTGCCCCCCTCTCCCCGACGGAATCAACACCCCATGTTCAATAGCATCCTCATCGCCAACCGCGGGGAAATCGCCTGCCGGATCATCATTACCTGTCGGCGCCTGGGCATTCGCACTGTGGCGGTCTATTCGCAGGCTGATGTCCACGCCCGGCATGTGCGACTGGCCGACCAGGCGCTGCTGATCGGGCCGGCTGCGGCGGCCGAGTCGTACTTGAAGGCCGAGCGGATCATCGAGGCCGCCCGCAGCAGCGGCGCCGAGGCGATTCATCCAGGCTACGGCTTTCTGGCCGAGAATGCCGATTTTGCCCGCGCCGTGCGTAAAGCCGGGCTGATACTGATCGGCCCGTCGCCGGAGACCATGGACCTGATGGGGTCAAAGGCGGCAGCCAAGGCGCGCATGAGCAAGGCCGGTGTGCCACTGATACCCGGTTATCACGGCGATGACCAGGATGAAGCCACCCTGGCCCGGGAAGCTGAAAAGGTCGGGTTTCCGCTGATGCTCAAGGCGGCGGCCGGCGGCGGTGGCAAGGGCATGCGGGTGGTCCGTGCCGCGACCGACTTTGCCGAGGCGTTGAAAGGCGCGCGCCGCGAAGCCGCCGGGGCTTTTGGCGATGAGCGCATGATCCTCGAGCGCTACCTGGAAACCCCGCGCCATATCGAGGCCCAGGTTTTTGCCGATAACCACGGCCACACGGTCCACCTGTTCGAACGCGATTGTTCGAGCCAGCGCCGTCACCAGAAAATCATCGAGGAGGCTCCGGCGCCCGGCCTCGACCCGGACTTGCGCTCACGCCTGCTGGCTGCCGCCGTACGAGCCGCCGAAACCGTGGACTATCGGGGGGCCGGCACGGTCGAATTCCTGGTCCACGGCAACGATTTCTTTTTCCTGGAAATGAATACCCGCCTGCAGGTCGAACACCCGGTAACCGAGATGATCACGGGACAGGATCTGGTCGAATGGCAACTGCGCGTGGCCGCCGGTGAGCCGCTGCCGCTGAAGCAGGATCAGATCCTATGCAGCGGTCATGCCATGGAAGCACGCATCTACGCCGAGGATCCCGAACGCGACTTTGTCCCGTCCAGCGGTCAGATCCAGCGCCTGACTTTTCCTGCCGACGGCGCCCGGGTCGATACCGGGGTCGAACAGGGCGATGAGGTCAGCATGCACTATGACCCCATGATAGCCAAGCTCATCGTGCACGATCACGACCGGACCACTTGCCGGGCACGCCTGAACCTGGCTCTGGCCGCCACCCACGTAGCCGGCCCGACCACCAACCTGGGATTTCTTCAGCAGTTGGCAGCATCGAAGGTGTTCGCCGATGGCCAGCTGGATACCAACCTGCTCGACCGCGACCTGCATTCCATACTGGACGATTCTGCCGATTTGCCCGAAGTTGTTCTGGCAGCCGCAGCCTGTTTCTGGCTCGACGAGCAGATGCTCAGCGCGGCTCAGTCGGGTAGCGCCGGACCGTGGGCCATCGCTGATGGCTGGCGCGTCGGCGGCCGGGCGCCACGCAGCCTGGATATCGAGTGCGCCGGCGCTCGGACTGAAATTGAGGCCATTGCCGACCCGAATGGCGGCCACGAGCTAAGCCTTGGCGATCGCACCTTCAAGGCACAACTGACTGAACTGGCTGATCACCACTATGTCCTGCGGCTGAATTCAGAACACCGCCATCTGAACTTGTTTACCGGCGATGGTCCTGGTGGTCATGGCAATGGTCTTCACCTCGATATCTGCCTGCCGGGCCGGCGCTGGCGCCTGGCCCGGCACACCCGCTTTGAATCGGTTACCAGCGCCGGCGGCGGCAGCGGCAAGGTGATTGCGCCAATGCCGGGCAAGGTCCTTGAGGTCAGAGTGGCGCTTGATGAAGCAGTCGTCGAAGGACAGACCATTGCAGTGATGGAGGCGATGAAAATGGAGCTGGCCATCAAGGCACCAATCGCTGGCCGGGTCGCCCGGATTACTGTTGGCCCCGATGACGTTATCGAGGCAGATACCCTGATGATCGAAATCAATTCAGCCTGAGGTGCGTTTTTTCGGACTATGGTCCTTTCAATCCTCGAGCTCGCGCAGGCGTGCCTGCAGCGCGCGGGCACGGGGCAGATAGACCTGCGCTGGCTCAAAGGCGTCGTCAACGGCCAACGCCTGCTCCCACAGCTCGATTGCGTTTTTCAGTTCATGGCTCCGGTAATGGACCAGCGCGCGCTCATGGATCTGGACGACGATTTCCTGGCGCACCGCAGCGGCTTGCCTGACTGACTCATCGTCACCGGCCTCCAGTGCCACGGCATGGTCGAACCATTCCAGCGCCTGGGGCAGATTGCCGGCCTGATACTCGCGCAAACCCTCGCGGTAATACAGCCGGGACTGAATCCAGCCTCGTTGCGGCCGGATCAGATTTGCTGCGGGCTCGGCAACCACCTTGATGAGTTGATCGACCAGATCAAGCCCTTCCTCCAGCCGACCTTCGTCCACCAGCTCCTCGGAGCGGGCGTAGCCGGCCCGGATGAGAATATCCTCGCCACCAGCGTCCAGGTTGCCCGACCGGGCGGCAGCCAGCAACAGCGCCAGGGCTTGTTGGTGACGGCCTCTTTCCAGCAGCTGTCGGCCGGTCAACGCCAGGCCTTCGCCTCGCTCTTGCGCACTCACAAGGGGTTGCATTGGGGTTTCGGCGAGTTCATCCGGCATCTCCGGGTCGACCTTGAGTTGCAGAGGAATCCTTAATCTCGTTCCCGCCACGAGCTGGCGCGGCACAGTGATCCGGTTGTAGCGGGCCAGAGCGAAAAAATACATGGGATCCCCCAGTTCACGCCCGGCAATCGCCGACAACGACTCACCTGGCGAGACTTCAATCTCATCGTATTTCTCGCCCATCAGCGCAATCGGGTCACGCTGGATCTGTTCCAGCAACCTCAGTGCCAGTGAATGCCCCGGACGCGCATCAACAATACGCAACAAGACCGACTCGGCATCTTCCGTCCGGCCTGTATCGAGAAGATCAATGACCTGCTGCATGGTGGCCGGCAACAGGACGATTGGGTCCTCGATGATCTCGACCGGGTCGGATGGCTCAGACGCCTGGTCGGGCTTGGTCGGAAGCAACTGGCAGCCACCGGTCACCAGAACCAACCACAGGGCCGATACGATCACTGCCACGCCACCGGCGGGCAAGCCTGGGCCCCGGATGTTGGCACTATCAATCACAGGCTCACTCCGCCAGGCCAAGTCGTGACACTTTCTGGAACCCACGCGGCAGCTTGCGCCCGCGCTGACCGCGCTCTCCCCAGTAGTTCTCGGTATCGGCCCACGACAGGCGCAGATATCGCTGCCCGGCCCAAACCAGACAATCCTGACCGGCCGCAATGGCAATGGCGCCGGCCACTTTCTCACCACCGGCACGCGCCTTGGGCGGGATATTGATCAGCTTGTTGCCCTTGCCTCGCGTCAGTTCGGGCAATTCATTGAGATAGTAGGCCAACATGTAGCCCTCGGTGGTGGCGCAGACGATCACGCCCTCTTCGCTGTCACTGACCGGTGCAATCGGCAGCACATCCGCCCCTGTCGGCACGGACAGAACCTGCTTGCCGGCCTTTTGCCGGGTATGGAGGTTTTCCAGGGCGGTGACGAAACCATAACCGGCATTGCTGGCCAGCAGGATCCTGGCCTCGGGCGGGCCTATGGCAAGCGTACGGAAAGCGGCGCCGGGCGGGGGCGAGAAACGACCCGTGAGGGGCTCGCCCAGGCTGCGTGCGGAGGGCAGCTCGTGGGCCATCAAGGAGTAGCTGCGGCCTGTTGAATCCAGGAAGCAAGCCATCTGTGAACTGCGGCCACGGGAGGCAGCCAGGAATTCATCACCGGCCCGATAGTTCAGCTCGGCAGGATTGATGTCGTGGCCCTTGGCCGAGCGCACCCAGCCGTTGTCGCTCAGCACCACGGTCACCGGTTCAGACGGGACCAGGTCAGCCTCCCGCAACGCCTGGGCGGCCTGACGCTGGACGATACGCGAACGTCGCGCGTCTCCATATTTTTCGGCATCTTCCAGTAACTCGTCACGAATCAGGCGGGTCAGCTTTTTGGACGAGCCGAGCAGCGTCTCAAGCCCTTTGCG
>JBGTLI010000202.1:0-2631 GCA_041744195.1 Wenzhouxiangella sp.
GACCGACTCTGGGGATTCCAAAGACGCCCGAACAGCTTTCTGCTTGAACTCCTGAGAGAAAACACGACGATTTTTGCTTTGCATAAACACCTCCATGAGAAATTTCAAAAAGGTGTCTACTTTCTCGGGGGCAGTCCAAACTCATCCACCCAGGCTGTCCAGTAAAGCAGGTGAACCGCGATCGGCCGATCCAGCCTGATCGTGGTCTCGGTGCCACTGTCCAGAATCCGGCGGATTCGCTCGGCATTCATCAGTCCGCCGCGCTCGATCAACAACCATTCGGTCAGACGGTGAGGATCTTCAAGCCGGATGCATCCGGAGCTCCTGGCCCGGTCCTCCTGGGCAAACAGGCCGCGCGCCGGGCTGTCGTGCAGGTAGACGTTATGCCGATTGGGAAACATGAACTTGACCTGGCCCAGGGCATTGTTGGGGCCAGGTGCCTGGCGCAGCCGGTAAGGGAAATTGCGTCTCGACAGGGATGACCATTCGATGTCATGCGGGTCGATTCGAACTTCGCTGGCACCCCAGCCCTGCAATATCGAGAAACCCATTTCATCCAGATAGGCAAGGTCGGCGCGAATCTTGGGCAACTGGTCCTGGGTGGCCAGCTTGTGCGGCACTTCCCACGACGGATTAAGCACCAGGTAGCTCATTCGACCGGTAAAAACCGGGGTGTGGCGGTAAGGTTGGCCAACCACAACGCGCTGGCTCATCACGGCTTGCCCGCCGCTGACCACACGCATGTCGAATCCGGCGATATTGACCAGGATATATTCTTCGCCGAGCGAGGCCGGCAGCCAACGCCAGCGCTCAAGGTTGGCACGTAGCTGATCAATGCGTGCTTCTGGAGCAAAATTCAGTGCAGCGAGGGTGCGGGCACCGATAATTCCGTCGGCATCCAGACCGTGACGGCGCTGAAAGGCGATGACAGCGGGTTCCAACTCTGTATCGTACCGACCATCATGTTCAACGGTGTCCTGGAGGTCAACCGGCAGATCGCCGAGCATCGCAAGCCGTCGCCGGATTTCACTCAAGCGCGGATCCAGATCGCCGGGGCGCATGGTCGGCCCGCTGTGCAGTAGCTGCCAATCGGCGTCGGCGGCGATTGCCCGCTGTAGGGCAAGCCGCTGGACCAGGGCGCCGTATTCGGCGTGCCGGGGCAGGAGCGTTTCCAGGACGCGCCGCAAATTGATTTGGCCATCTGGGGCGGCGCCAACCAGGCGAGCCAGCAATTCCGGTGGCTCGCGTTCGATCATCCAGCCCGGATCAATAGTCTGTGGGTCGATCCGCCCGTAAGCCAGGTGGTGACCAAGGGTCATCAACGCATCGCTGGCCAGTAGTTCCACATCGACCAGAATGCGCCGATCCCGATCCCGATCCCGATCGCCGTTGGCCGATGCGCCAAGCCATTCGAGAGCTTCTGCAAGGGCTGCCCGGTGGTACAACTCGGGATCCAGCCCGTGCTCGAACGCCAGGTCGATCGCATCGATGGCATCGTCCAGCAAGGCCAGCGGAAGCGCCTTTTCATCGAACCAGATCGGTTGCCAGCCGCGGCGTTCGTACAGGCGCTGCAACGGTTGGCCGGCATAAAGAATCTGCTCGCCGGCGACCAGTTGACCGGGTTCGTTGAGAGTCTCCAGCCGATGACGCAAGCGCTCGATCAGCTCATCGTCGGCCATCGCCGGCATCCCGGGCAGCAGGGCGGTTAGCAAAAGGCAGTACAGCAGGAGTTTTTTCACCGCTTTGATCATACTGATGGAGTGTTCGCTTTTGTCGCTATTTTTCAGGCAGGTGCCTCAGCATCTACTGCCAGGGGTTGCAACTGTAGCCGGCGATATTGAATTCGCCACGATGGCCTTCCAGTACACCCGAGCCCAGTCCCATGGGGCTGAAGTCGTAGCCTACGAGAATGCGGTTGCAGTCAATGGGTTCGATAAAGATCGAGCCGACCTCCTCGACAAGGACATCGTCTGTGGTGAAATTGTCTGGCCCCAGCCCGAAGAATTCGCCCCCGGTCAGGCGCAACATGGCCAGCTCAATGTCGGGAAATCCCGGCGCCTCGGCGAGGGAGTTGCCGACCACCCAGAACGGCTCGCCGTTCAGGTAGGTGAAAAAGGTCACGAAGATGAAGTTGGTGTCATCCAGGCGCTCGCCGACCGTTAGCTGCAAACCAGTGAACGGAATGCCGTCGAAGGAATAGGTACCCGACATGCGCCCATGCAGCAGTGGTGTCTCGAACTGGGTCAGATCAACGCTCGGTTCGTACGGCAGGATGTCGAACAATTCGCCCTGGGCGGCTGAGGCGGCGAAATCGCCCCAAAAGAGCTCAAGGGTGAACTGGTCGTTGTAGTCTTCCGGCCAGAAGTCGGTTTCGCCGTCGAGTGAGAGAGGATCGACCGCCAGCATGTAGGTAATGCCGGTCTGGCTGATGTCATTGGCGGTGGCGCCGACATTGCCGGCAGCCGGATGGCGCAGCAACTGCGCCTTGTGCATGGGAAAGTCGACCGTGCCGGCATCGGCAAAAACCTGCGGAACGAGGACTGCAAACTGCCCGCTGAGCTGGGTCAGGCGGACCATAACGACAGAAAAACCCTCATCATGGCAGCCGACGCGCCAGATCTGCACCCGGAC
>JBGTLI010000203.1:0-9645 GCA_041744195.1 Wenzhouxiangella sp.
GACCGACTCTGGGGATTCCAAAGACGCCCGAACAGCTTTCTGCTTGAACTCCTGAGAGAAAACACGACGATTTTTGCTTTGCATAAACACCTCCATGAGAAATTTCAAAAAGGTGTCTACTTTCTCGGGGGCAGTCCAAACCTGCCGCTACTGCGGGCTTTCAAAACGATCGGCAAAGATTTCCGCGTCGCCGAGCAGCTCGGTATTGAAAAACCAGTTGAAGACCCCGGCTGAGCCCATGGTGATCTCGCCACTGGTGATGCGGAGGTGGTTGCTATTGAGGAACTGCCCACCGACCTGGCACAGACCGAGGCCTTCGCCTTCTGTCCGGATCGTGATATCACAGTTATCGGCCTGGCCGCCGTACTGAAGGACCAGGGTATAGTCGTCGCCCGTGCCTTGCGTGCGATCCAGTCCCGCCATACCAAGCCTAATCATGGTGGCATCGTCCCTGGCCAGTTCGCGCTGGGTTTCCCGGGAGCGGGTACCCTGGTGCAGGATGGCCTCATCGTTGGGCAACCCCCGCTGCTGGGCCACCTGCAGGCCGGCAATTTCTACAAAGCTGTGGCCGCCTGGCAGGTCATTGAGGTCGGTGCTGTAGGTGCTGGCATCGATCACGGACTCGAAGATGAACGGATCGTTGACCCCAATTCGGAACCAGCCCAGATTGACGTCATCACCGCGCTGGTCGGTTCGGGTGCCGATGACCCCGTCGCTGCCCGAGTTGAGATCGAAGGCGTTGTTCGGCCCCCGCAGGGCCTTGGCGTAACGGGCATTGTTGCCGCTTAGGCCGGATTCGCTTGCCAGGTTGGGATGAGCCAGGCCGATACAGTGGCCAAGCTCGTGCAGCAGCACACTCTCGTAATCAATCTGGTTGGATGCCAGTTGCGGGTCGTTGAGGTTGGTGTTTCCGAGGACCGGGGCCAAGGCATTCCAGACCGTAATCACGTTTTGCACCGGGATTTCCATGTCGGCAACACTCTCGCTGTCGGATGCGATGCAAACGGATACTTCCAGCGTGCCACCACTGCCGGTGTAACCGGTCGGGTGGGTGATCAGGTTCGGATTGGTCTGGCTCTCGGCAAAAATAAACACACCGGCCGGTGCCGACAGGCTGATCAGCGTCGTTATTGGTACGATCAGGAGAATCAATGCTGTTTTCATCGGCCCATCTACCGCGCATTGCGCTGCATCCAGTCAAAGATCTCGGTCTGCAGTTCGGCCAGGCTGGCCAGTTCGGTAATTTCGGGCAGGGCGCGATGCCAGGCATCGGGAGATTCGAGCATCACTTTCACTGCATCGCGGCCGCTTTGACGGTATTCCAGCCTCAGCCAGTCGGCATCGCTGATTTCAACCAGGGTTTCACCGCGCTGACGTGCCATTCGTGCCGCAAGTCCACCCAGGTCCAGCTCATCCAGCCGGCTGAATTGTGCTTCCAGCTCGGCCTGCGAATGAGGATCGATTTGCCATCGATAGTGACCGGCTTGAGCCGCATAAGGCGGAAAGCGCATTTCGGCCCGACCATCGCGCCAGACCCGCAGACTGAAGTTGTTGTCGTGATGGGCAACAAGCACATTGACACGCTGAAAGACAAAAACGGGGTCTTCAATAGCGTCTTGGGCCAGCGCTGGCGTCGACAGGCCAAGCAGTATCAACAGTATGAAGGTGATGCGCATTGTTCGAGCTCCTTGCCCTCAAGAGCCCCTTGCCGGGGATCAACTTACCGCGCCCCTGCGCAGCGCACAAGTGCGAGTTGGGTGAGCGTGGTCACGGAATCTGCACTTCATGGGTTTGGATTTTGATCACGAACAAGCTGTCGACGTAGCCTTTGCCAATGGGTCCCGGCTATCATCCAGCCTGGCCCGCCAACATCATCGGCCCGAATGAAGATTTACATTAATGGTGAACTGATCGATGAGCAGGCAGCGACCGTGTCGGTGTTTGACAGTGGTTTTGTGCTGGGAGACGGCATCTGGGAAGGGATTCGGGTGGTGCGGGGGCGGCCGGCCTTTCTCGACCCGCACCTGGACCGCCTGTTCGAGGCCGCCAAAGCAATCATGCTGGATATTGGTCTGGAGCGCACAGAACTGACCGAAGCTGTCAATCGGACCATTGCCGCCAATGAGCTGATCGACGATGCCCACCTGCGCCTCATGGTGACCCGCGGCGTCCGGCGGCAACCCTATCAGGACCCGCGCCTGGCCATCGGCGCGGCCACCGTGGTCATCGTGCCGGCAACCAGTCCGCATGACCCGGCCGCCGCCGAGCGTGGGCTGGACCTGTTCACGGTTCACGTACGTCGTGGCGCACCGGATGTGCAGGATCCGAAAATCAATTCCCACAGCAAATTCAATTGCATTGCCGCATGCATTCAGGCCAATCAGGCCGGGGCTGACGAGGCCCTGATGCTCGACCCGCATGGGTTCGTCGCCACCTGCAACTCCACCCACTTCTTTATCGTCAGGTCCGGGGAAGTCTGGACCTCGACCGGCAAGTATTGCCTCGGCGGCATCACCCGCGCAAACGTGATCAGTATTTGCCGGGCCAATGGCATCGAGTGTTACGAAAAGGATTTCAGCCTGACGGACGTCTACGGCGCCGAAGAAGCCTTCGTGACCGGCACCCTGGGTGGCATCACGCCCGTCCGTCAAATTGACGGTCGTCTGATTACCAGCGTCCCGCCCGGGCCGATTACCCGCCGCCTGCAGGCACTCTATAGTGACCTGCTCGATCAGTCCGTCGCTTCCTGAGCGCTGCACGAACATGAGACTCGCGATGTGGTCCGGCCCGCGCAACATCTCCACCGCCTTGATGCGGGCCTGGGAGAACCGGCCTGATTGCGTGGTCAGTGACGAGCCCTTGTATGCTGCCTGGCTGGCTGAATCGGGTGCAGACCATCCCGGACGGGAAGAGATCATTGCCCAGGGTCAGACGGACTGGCGTCAGGTAATCAACGCCCTGACCGGCCCGGTCCCGGGGGGCAAGGCGATCTGGTATCAGAAGCACATGTGTCAACACTTGCTTGCCGATATGGGGTTTGACTGGACCGATGCACTGGTCAATGTCTTTTTGATTCGACATCCGGATGAAGTCGTGGCCTCCTATACCAGGGCCCGGGGAACAGACGAGGTCAGTGCGGATGACGTCGGCCTGCCGCGTCAGCTTGAACTGTTTGAATGGATCAGACGCCGCCAGGGCAGGGTGCCGCCAGTGATCGACAGCGCCGAGCTCCTGACCGCACCGGAGGCCCATCTGCGAGCGTTGTGTCGTCACCTGAATATCGACTTTTCTCCGCGAATGCTGAGCTGGCCTGCCGGCCCCCGCGAATCGGACGGTATCTGGGCGCCGTACTGGTACGATGCGGTGCGTCGATCCACGGGTTTTGTGGCCCCGAGAAAACACCCGGTCCGGCTGACAGGGCAACCAGCCCGAGTTGCAGCGGAATGCCTGCCGCTTTACGAAGAGCTTTTCAGTCATCGATTGTATGTCGACCCGCAGCAATTCTGCTAACTTGTAGCTATTTCGCCCCATCCGTGGCCAGCTTTTGAGTTCAGAGAAACCTTCGATCAAGACCGATGCAGGCAGTCCCGAGCGCCTGCTTCTGGCCGGGGACTGGCAGGTTGACGTCGCCGCCGTTGTCGCTGAAAAGGTGGCTGGCGTACGCGGTCCGGCCAATGCCGTTGACGCTACCGCCATCCGCCGCATGGATGCGGCGGGAGCCTTGCTGCTGCTGCGACTGGCTGATCGCTTCGGCATCGAAACCTCCCGACTTGATCTAGGCGATGACCACCGGGCGCTGGTGGAGGCGGTCGAGGCGGCAACCCAATCCGATCCGACCACCGAGCCGGCGGCCGAGCCCCATTGGCGTCGTTTCCTGGCGCACATGGGCGAATCGGTCGAAGGCATCTTTGCAAAGCTGGGCCAACTACTGGGTTTCCTTGGCCTGACCCTGATCACACTGGTCAAGACCGTCCCCAGGCCTTCGCAATGGCGGGTCACCTCCACCGTTCATCACATGGAGCAAACCGGACTGAACGCCATGCCGCTGGTGGCCCTTCTCAGCTTCCTGGTCGGTGCCGTTGTCGCGTTTCTGGGCGCCACGGTGCTCCGTGACTTTGGCGCGGAGCTTTTCGTGGTTGACCTGACAACCTACGCCTTCCTGCGCGAATTCGGCGTCTTGCTGACGGCCATCTTGCTGGCCGGGCGCACCGCCAGTGCCTTTACCGCCCAGATCGGGACGATGAAAAGCCGCGAGGAAATCGACGCCATCCGCACACTTGGCCTGGACCCGATTGCCTTGCTGGTCCTGCCGCGGTTGATCGCGCTGGTGATCATGCTGCCGATTCTTGCCGTCATCGCGACCGTGGCCGGCCTGCTCGGCGGGATGCTGGTCGCGGCGATGTCTTTGAATATTCCGGCCGAGATGTTCATCAGCCGGGTGCACGATACCGTCGAATTGCGTCATTACCTCGTCGGCCTGATCAAGGCGCCACTGTTCGCTATCGTGATTGCATTGGTGGGGTGCCTGGAAGGATTCAAAGTCGGCGGCACCGCCCAGTCCGTGGGGGAACGCACCACTTCAGCGGTGGTCCAAAGCATTTCGCTGGTGATCGTGATCAATGCATTTGCAGCCCTGTTCTTCATGGAGATCGGCTGGTGACTGAGGCGAACGACACAGCGACCGAATCGACGTCTGAATCGACAATTGCAATTCGCGGGTTGAAGAACCAGTTCGGCGCCCAGGTCATCCATGAGAACCTCGATCTGGATGTGCGTCAGGGTGAAATTCTCGGCGTGGTGGGAGGTTCCGGCACCGGCAAGTCGGTACTGATGCGCGCCATCCTGGGTTTGCGGCCGGCCCAGGCCGGAACGATTGATGTGCTGGGTCAGCGCGTGGGGGATGATTCCAGTGCCCGGGAGTTGTTGCGACGGCGTACCGGCGTTCTTTTCCAGGACGGCGCCTTGTTCTCCTCGCTGACCGTGATGGAAAATGTCGAGGTGCCGCTCAAGGCGCATTTCCCGTCGCTGCCCCGGAAATTGCGTCACGATCTGGCATTGCTCAAGATTCGCCTGGCTGGATTGGCAGCCGAGGCCGCACCGAAGCTGCCATCCGAGCTGTCCGGGGGCATGCGCAAGCGCGCAGGCCTGGCACGGGCGCTGGCGCTGGACCCGGAATTGTTGTTACTGGATGAACCCACCGCCGGCCTGGACCCGATTGGTGCGGCCGCCTTTGATGAATTGCTGCGGACCCTGAAAAAGGCGCTGGGCCTGACCGTTTTTCTGATCACCCATGATCTTGATACGCTGTATACGATTTGCGACCGGGTGGCGGTTCTGGCCGAACGGCGCATCCTGACCATCGGGACGCTGGACGAGATTGAGAGCGTCGACCACCAGTGGGTCCAGGACTACTTTCACGGACCGCGCGCACGCGCGGCACAAGCCGTTGGCGGCCACGGAGCTGAATGATGGAAACCCGAGCCAGTTATGTATTGATTGGTGCTTTTACGCTGCTGGGACTTGCCCTGGTGCTGGGCTTCGGGTTGTGGACCGCCCGATTCCAGTCCGATGCCGCCTGGCAGGAATACGAGATTCAATTTGGCCAGGCCGTAACCGGCCTGTCTGTCGGCAGTTCGGTGCAATACAACGGCATCAACATGGGTTCGGTGCGCGAGTTGTACCTGGACCCCGAAGACCCGCGCCGGGTGATCGCCATCGTCCGACTGCAGGCCGAAGCACCGGTCCGCACGGATACCACCGCGCGCTTGAGTATCTCGGGCCTGACCGGCATCGCCTTTATCCAGCTTCGCGGCGGCAGTCCGGACAAGCCGCCCCTGACAGCAGGGCCCGGCCAGGTGCGGCCTGTGATCCTGGCCGAGGAATCACCCCTGCAGAAGCTGATCGACGCGTCCGAGGATATCGCCACCACTGCCAGCGAGGTCATGTTGCGCTTGCTCGATTTCCTCAGCGAAGACAATGCGGACCGAATTTCCGAAACGCTGGACAATCTCGACGCTTTTGCCCAGGCCTTGACCTCGGAGAAAGACCTGTTCGGTGATATTGTCCGCAATGCCCATCGCGGCAGTGAGCAACTGGTCGGGGTGCTCGATGGCGCAGGCAAGGCCATTGATGATGTTGTTTTGGCGCTTGACGGCATTGAGGAGCACCTGATCGCAATCCTGCCGGGTCTGAGCCAGGATTTGAGCGAGACGTTGAACCAGTTCGCGTCGCTCTCGCGCCGTCTTGACAACGTGATCGCGGACAATGAGCAGGCGCTGTCCGAGTTCGGCGCCGAGGGCCTGGCTCAGTTTGGGCCGGCCTTGCAGGAATTTCGTCACCTGATCCGTGAACTGTCTCGGGTCAGCAGTCGCTTTGAACGTCATCCGACCCGTTTTCTGCTGGGAAGCGATCAGCCCGAGGAGTATGAGCCGCAATGACCTTGTCTGTTCCTGTATCTCGCCTTTTGATGGTCGTGCTGGGCACATTCGTTCTCACTGGCTGCATGCTCGCCCGCCAGAACCAATCGACCAGTATCGTGGCACCCAGCGTCGAGGTGCCGGATACCAGCACCCTGGAGCCCGTGGACTGGGCGATCCAGATCCAGCGACCGATCGCGGACCAGATGCGCGACTCCGATCGTGTGCTGGTGCGGCGCACGCCCTCGCGACTGCAGGTGTATGGCGGTGCGGCCTGGCTGGACAACGTGCCGGAGATGCTGCAATCCATGACCATCAAGGCATTCGGTGATACCGAAAAGTTCGGCGGGGTGGGGCGTGCCGGTGGCATGCGCACCCGGTATAACCTGGCGATGGAAATTCGCCGTTTCGAAGCGGTCGACGATGATCGGCCTGATCTTCGGGTGGAACTGGTGATTCAGGCGAGCCTGATTCACCAGCGCACATCCAGCGCGGTTGCCAGCCGAACCTTCCGGCACGATGCGGTGTCCAGCGGCAAGTCCCTGGACCCATTGATCGAAGCGTTCGAGCGTGCGTTGAATGAGTTAATGACGGAACTGGTCGGCTGGGTGCTTGAAGAAGGCGAGCGTGCCGACGCTCGGCGCGACGCAGAACCGGACGGTGAGGGTCAACGCCGATGGCGTGACCGCTGAGCACTTTGACAAGGCTGGGTCAATCCTGGTTCTTTAGGCTGTCAGCCGTTCCCCGTTTGGTGCCAGTTTTGCCGGGCAGGCTCCAGGCTTCTGGCCAACCGCAGCAGCGGTTCGATGCGCGCCATCAATCCTGGCAAGTGTTCCTGCAGCGAGGCCTGCTGGCCGTTGGCGATCATCGTCAGTGCCTGTTCCAGGTCCGGAGGCGACTGACAAGCGGTGACCGGGGGATGGATCGGCTCGACCTTCCTCACCTTGACACATTCGCCGGCCAGGCCCCGGGCCAGTAATTCCTCACACTCCAGATTCGCTTCGGTGCCCGGTGACTGGATCGAAAAACGGCACTGCACATTGAGCGCGCCGCCGTCCGGTCTCAGACCAAGGGCTTCAAGGTCCGGAACGAACCGGTCGCGCAGGATCTCGGCTCCAGCGGCGTCGGTGGCTGGCAACATGAAAGTGAATGATTCTTTTCCCGTTCTGTAGACCGTGTCCTCACGTCGAATCGACCTGGCCAGCACTCGGCCAATTCGGCCCAGAGCGCTGGTTCCGTATGGTGGGCCGAGTTCTTCGACCAGAACCTCAAGGCCGTCCAGGTGCAAATGCACCAGGGTCAGCGGCTGGTGATGACGGCGTGCGAAGCTGAGTGCCTGGTCCAGTCGCTGCAGGCAATAGCGACGGTTGCCCAGGCCGGTAGGCAGATCGGTGTGGTGTTGTTGCTCCAGCTGCCGTAATCGACGCGCAGCCTCCTTGTGACTGGCATGGGCTCGCGCCCTGGCCATCAGCTCGCTGGCGCGAAACGGCTTGCTGATGAAGTCGGTCGCACCCAGCTCGAGCGCCCGCTGGCGTTCATTCTCCTGGTCATCGGAACCGGTCAGGATGATCGCCGGCAGATCCCGTAGCCTAGGCTCGGAACTGGTCCGCAATTCGCTTAGCAGGTCGTAGCCGCTGTCACCCGGCATGTTGAGGTCCGAGAACATCAACTGAATGGTGGGATCGGCATCCAGCAATTTTCGAGCCTCGGCCGCGTTTTCGGCCAGAACCACATCAAAATCATTGGCCAGAATCTTGCGGCCGGACAATCGCATCAGCTTGCTGTCATCGACGAACAGGATGCGGGCGCGGATCGATCTATTCGGTGTGATGGCGTCCATGGTCAGTGCGATGCAAATTACGTTCCATGGGTTTGCATCAATGGAATTCGGTCACGGTTTGGCGGCTGATCCCGACTAAAATGGCTGTGCACCCAGCCGCAAGCAGGCCGGCGCAGGACGAAGATTGTCAGAATTCGTCCACTCAGGGCTATCTACGGAGGATATCTAGGGCACAGTCCAGCGTGCTTCGAATCCGCGCGCGTCAACGTGGACGAATGGCCCGCGATGCGGGCGCGGACCATACAGGCCCAGGCCACCGTGCAAGCGCTGGTATTGTCCCTCCTCGTAGAGTTCATCAATGATGCCAAGCAGCACACGGGCGTCAGCGATGTCGGAACGGCCGTCTCCGTTGAGATCGTCCATTCGGCCGTCGTCATTGGTGTCGATGAAGATGTCAGCTGCCCCACCCCAGACATGGCGCGAGTATCGCCCGTTGCCGATCGATTGGTTGTACCAGGGAGTTCGGTAGCCGCTCATGACCGTAAAGCTGTCGGTTCGGATGCCTCGCCGATTGACTTCGGCCAGGATAGCTTCCAGCTTGGCCACCAGTGCCTCACGCAGAACCATGTACTTGGGCCAGTGGTCGGGTTGCTGTTTGCACAAGAACTGGCCGAGGGTGAAGTGCGGCGACACCGGCAGATTTACCATGTCGTGATGGATTTCGATCAGGCCAGTCGGCGGCAGGTAGATCGGGTTGCCGCGCAGGGGCTCATCAGGATAGTTGCCGATGCGGTAGCCGTTGAGATAATCCCGTTCGACTTCTCCTAGCGCTCGCATGACCATGACATTGAGTCGCATCGGGGGCAGGCTCTCAGGGGATATGTCAATCGCTAATAATGCGGAATCAGCTGGTGCTCGCCAGCGCCATTCCAGCGGGCCAGCGGCGATCAGTTGGCCACCGCTGGCGGTGACTTTGGCAACTTGGTCACTTTCCAGGTGCAGGTTCAGCTCCTTTTCCTCGCCTGGCATGACGAAAAAAGCAAACTCACGCCAGTTGATCCGCTTGCCGTTGAAGCTGACCTGGTAGGGGACCGTACCCGGGTCGAAATCCTGTGCGCTCAGGCCGGGGGCCGTAAATGACAGACACAGCACAGCAGTGAAAATGATGGCGAGGCGTCCAGCGAGGGTATTCAAAGTGATCGGGTTTCCAGGGGAGGTCAGGGCGTGCCGGCAGGCGGCGGGGTGTCCAGTGCGGCGATCAGGGCCTGATCACGCTGGTAAACGTCACGGCGGTATTGGACCTTGTCGAACTGGACTGACCCCGCTTAAGTAGACACGGGATTTCATGCTTCTATTCCAAAGGAAACTGGGGTTTTCATCCCCAGCGTCCCGTGCGTACGGATTGTATTGTAGAACTGTAACGAGTAGTACTTGACCTCGGCGATCATC